>PMAK01000093.1 GCA_003153655.1 Phycisphaerales bacterium | reverse complement strand
GCGCGCATGGGTGAGGCGATTGCGCATCGCGGGCCGGATGGGCGCGAGGTTTGGATGAGCGGGGATGCGAGTCCGCAATGCGGTTTGGCATTTGCGCGGCTGGCGATTCTTGATCCCAATCCCCGGGCCATGCAGCCCATGACCGACGGCAAGCGCTGGCTCGTCTTCAACGGTGAAATCTATAACTTCCGCAAATTACGCGCTGAACTAGAAAAAATTTCGCCGGGCTATCAATGGAAAACCACCGGCGACAGCGAGGTGATCCTCCGTGCGTTTGATGCGTGGGGGGAAGCGTGCGTTGAAAAATTCAATGGGATGTTCGCGCTGGCGATCTGGGAGCCGCACACGGGTTCAATCTTTCTCGTCCGCGATCGGATGGGACAAAAGCCGCTGTATTTGGCGGTTCAAAAAGGCGGCGGGTTGGCGTTTGCCAGCGAGCTTGCCGCGCTGCGAGCCGTGCCTTGGATCAACTGGGAGATCGATTCGGCTTCAGTGAGCGAATATCTGATGACGGGATACATCGCCGCGCCGGCGACGATCTATCGCGATGTGGCGAAGCTATCGCCGGGGCATTGGATGCGCTGCGGTAGGGAGGGATCGGTTGTATCGCGGCGATATTTCGATCCGAATGAAATTGTGGCTGGTGCGTCGTCAACCGTTGCTGATGTGAAGACAGCGGTACTGCGAGCGGTGCAGCGCCAACTGGTGTCGGATGTTCCGCTTGGTTGTTTTCTTTCCGGCGGAATCGACAGCAGCGTCATAGCCGCGGCGATGAAAGCCGCCGCCGGCGATCAGCGTGTGCTGACGTTCTCCATTGGATTTGACGACCCGCGATATGACGAAACGAAGTACGCCGCCGAGGTGGCAAAGCATCTGGCGACCGAGCATCGGACATTTACCGTTCGCCCCGATGCCGCCGAGGATTTGCCCAAGCTGGCCAAGGTTTTCGGCGAACCGTTCGGAGATTCATCGGCGCTGCCAACACATTACCTNNGAAACCCGCCGGCATGTAAAAGTCGCGCTCAGCGGCGACGGCGGCGACGAACTATTCGGAGGATATGACCGCTATCGCGCGATGCGGATGGGTGGCAGGGGCGGCGCGATTCCGGGCATCCTCGGCACGATGGCCGAGGCGATTCCAGCGGGCCATCCCCAATCGTCCATCGCGCGGGCCAAACGGTTCCTGACGGCGATGAGCCTGCCCCCGGCGCAGCGTTATGCCGCGTATGTCGCGCTATTCGATTCCGATCTGCTCAGCGCGATCTATCCCGCGCCGTTGCCGCGACGGCCAAATCCCGTGGCCGAGGCGTATGAACGATTGAGTCAGAACCGCGACCGCGTTCAGGCGGCGCTGGCGACCGATCGTGAAACCTATCTGCCAGGCGATCTGCTGACCAAGCTGGATCGGGCATCCATGCTGCATGCTCTGGAGGTCCGCTCGCCTTTCATGGATCACGAGCTGGTGGCCATCGCGGCCGGTTTTTCTACGGCGGAACTACTCAAAGGCGGCCCGAAGCGAATGCTGCGAGAGGCATTTGCCAAAGACTTGCCCGATTTTGTCTTTCGGCGAAAGAAGATGGGGTTTGCCGTCCCCATCGGCCAGTGGCTGCGCGAGTCATTGCGGCCCATGATGGAAGATTTGCTTGGATCTGGCGATTCATTCGCCTCCACATATTTCCAAACCAAGGTGGTGAGGGAAATGATCGATAAACATTGCACGGGTAAAGTCGATCATTCTCAGCGGCTGTATGCCCTGGTGATGTTGGAATTATGGTGGCGGGACCAAAGAATTTGAATGGTTTAAGACGGGGGTGCGGGCTATGCGGGGCAGTTCCAACCCATCGGCGCCGCAACATATCTATGGCACGCCAAATTTTCTTTTGGGCACGGCATCAAATGGTGATATAGTACGGTGATAGCAAATTTCGTGCCCGATGTTGACAAAATGTTGATAAGTATTTTTGTAATATGCAGTTAACACAATCAGCTTCGATGCGGACGGAGATGCGGCAGCAGTTGACGCCGCGCATGATCCAGAGCATGGAGATCCTCCAGCTTCCGCTGATGGCGCTGGAGGAGCGTATCGAAGAGGAGCTTCAAAACAACCCCGTCTTGGAGATGCGCGAATCCGATGTGGAGCCAGGCGATGAGCCGGGCGAGGCCCCCCCGATTGAGGGCGATCAGCACAATCCGGGAGAAGACTATTCCGAGGGGGAACGGGCACTGGTCGTTAAGGAGAATTCCGACCAATCCGAGGATTTCGATCGCCTCTCCAAGATCAGCGAATACCTTGAAAGCGAAGAATTCAGCCCCGAGGGGAATCGTTTTCGCCAGGCTTCATCTTTCGAGGGGGACCGCGATAAAAAGCTTGATGCGATGAACAACACCGCTGCGCGCAGCGGGACGCTGGCCGACTATCTGGTGGGGCAATGGACCTTCATCGAATGCTCCCCGCAGGTGCGCAAGGCCGGCGAGATTCTCATCAACTACATCGATGCCGAGGGATATTTCAGGGCCAAGTTTGAGGATGTTCAGAAGGAATCCAAAGCGCCGGTGACGATTGCGGAACTGACGGATGCGCTCAAATTGATTCAGACGCTCCTGCCGCCCGGCGTGGGGGCCAGAACGCTTCAGGAATGCCTGCTGCTTCAACTGGACGCATTGGATGAGGATGAAGAACTGTCCGAAGGTCATGATTTTCCGCTGGAACGGGCGCTGATTACGGAGCATCTGAAAGACCTGGAGATGAATCGGTATCCGCAAATCAGCCGCAAGCTCGGCCGGCCGATTGATGAGATTCAGCGCGCGGTCAAACGGTTGTCGCGGCTCAATCCATATCCGGGCAAACAAATCGGGGGCAACGACGCCCCGCCGATCACGCCCGATGCCATCATTTATTACGATGAAGACCAGGACACGTACGAAATCGAGATGACCAACGATCCGGCTCCGAACCTGTACATCAGCGGCATGTACCGCAAGATGATCAAGGACCGGTCGCAGGACAAGAAAACCCGCGAATTTCTGTCGAATAACGTGCGGAACGCCCGCTGGCTCATCGAAAGCATCGAGCAGCGCCGCAGCACCATCATGCGGGTGATCCGAAAAGTCGTGGATGCCCAGCGGGAATTTTTCGACAAAGGGGCGGAGTATTTAAAACCCCTGCCGATGATTCTCGTGGCCGATCAATTGGGAATCCATGTGGCCACCGTTTCGCGCGCGGTTTCCGAAAAGTGGATTCAAACCCCCCGCGGCGTATTTCCGTTGCGACGCTTCTTCTCCGGCGGCACCACCAGCGCCGAAGGCGAAGACATGAGCTGGGACGCGGTGAAGGAAAAACTCAAGACGATCATCGGCAACGAAGACCCGAAAAACCCGCTGAACGACGATGAGATCGTGGAAAAACTGAAAGCACAGGGGATCGACCTGGCCAGACGGACGGTGGCGAAATACCGGAAGATTCTGAACATCCCAACGGCGCGGCAGCGGAAGACGTTTTGATTTCCTGCAAAACGAGGGGCCTTTTCAACGAACGTCCTCAGTTGCTTTCTTCTTTCATCTTCTGTATCGTTTCTGTACAGGATAATAAATGGGCCAACTGAACATTCATATGTCTCCCGCGTTCGAGCAAAAACTTAGACGCTTTATGAAAGTCCGTCAGATAAAAACGAAATCCGACGCGGTTCGCACCGCGGTTGACGAAGCGTTGCAGTTGGCCCAAAAAACTCCGACGGTCAATCTGCGCGATCTCTTCGGCGCTGGGAAGCAACTACCTCAGCGGCCGCGCAAGAGTTGGCTGAAGGAAGACGATCTCTGGGGTCCGAATGGTCATTGATACTTCCGCGGCCCTCTCGTTCTTGTTTCAAGAGTCTTCCGCCGATTGGGTGCTTCAACAAATCGATCTGCACCGCGGCCGGCTTTTGATGAGCACCGTCAATCTGGCTGAGACGATGATCCTGCTCCGCAGTCGGCTCCTGGAAGGTGTGGAAGGGCTTGAAGCATCGCTGCTTTCAAGCGGCATTGATTTTGTTTCGCCTACGATTGAACAAGCACGCATTGCCGCCGTCGCCCGGCTGAAATATCCTTTGAACCTCGGTGATTGCTTTGCCTATGCGCTGTCGCTGATCGAAAACTGTCCCCTTTTGACCCTCGACGAAGACTTCCGCCGCTGCGATCGACCGCTGCTGATGCCAGCCAAGAAAAGGGGCCGCTCGTAAGCCGCTAGAGCAAAACGGTCACACCGACGCCGGAAACCCCGGCAAGCCCGCCGATCCAACCGTCGCCGCCGACTTCGCCACCGGATGCAGCTCCCCTTCCACCGCTGCCTTTACCGCGTCCATCTTTGGATATCGCACCTCGCGATACCCGCTCACCTGTTCCGGACACCGAAGAATCCGCAATGCTTTTTCGTAAGCCTCGTCCGTGTTCAGACCCACGCGATCGAATAACCCGATATACCAGTCGCGGAATGTCGTTTCGCGCTTGTGCCAGCCGGGCAGTTTCCGCCACCATTTCATGTGACGAACGAGGCCCAATTGCCAATCAGTCGTGGTCAGGCGCAATCGAATCCGCCACGGGCCGACATTAAATTCCGGACTCGTGTGATGGCGATATTTCAGTTGGTCGCCATTGAGCACATCCACGTTGTATTTGGCGATGTCCCGCTGCTTTTTCTCATAACGCGTCAGCAGATACGAAACATACGGCTCATCCTTAATGAGCGTGACTTTCGCCAAATTCGTTATCACCGCATGCGTCGCCGCGAATTGCCCCTCGGCCCGGTCGCGCCGATAAATTTTTCGCACCGAATCGACATACCGCTTGGCGAACGCGAAATCCTGATACTGCATCAGATCATAAATCCGCAGGGCCAGATCGTATTTCGCCGTCTCCGGCAGATTGGGCATCTCCTGCACGGCCGAATTCACCAACTGCTCAAACTGCTCCGACAAAATATGCCCGCGATAACGCGTCTTGCGAAGAATGCGCACCTTGTTGGTCAGGATCTGCCCCCAGGTCTGCGGCTCCGGTTTACGCGGCAATGCCCGCGGCTCCAGCGCCAGTTTGCGCCCGATGTTAAACGCCTTCAGGTTCCGCCGATGATCGCGCCGAATGCTGTCCTTGATCGCCCACGCAATACTGCGCGGCGATACGGGAATTAATCCCAGCTGATACGCCACGCCGAGCATCATGATGTTGACGAACTGCTTGCTCCCCAGTCGCCGTTCGCAAATCTCCGCGAGATTTGATGCGAAGCTGTGCTCCAGATCGCACTGCTCGAAAATCTGCTCGCGAAGCTGATCGGGATCGAAATCATCCTTGCCCAGCAGCGTATAAACGGTCGATTGCTTGTGCATGTTCAGCACGGCCGTCGTGTGCTCGGGCGACGCAACGCGGAACTGCTCGCGCGGATCAATCGCCCGCGAGGCTTCGAGAATGTCGATGCCCAGCAGCAAATCAGCTTTGCCATATGGAATCGATCCGGTAATCGGGAACGGCGAAACCTCTGTCCCCTCTTTCTTCGCATTCACAAACGTAATCTGGGCAAACACCCCGCCATTACGAATCGCCAGGCCCTTCTTGTCCTGGAAGATGACTTGATACCCTTCCTTATGGCCGGCCCGGACAAGAATCGCTCCGACGACGCCGATGCCCATTCCGCCCACGCCGCTCATGTGAACGCGCCACGCATTACCGGGCGCACTCAGATCATGCACGCGCGGCGCATCCGGAAGCTTCGCCAACTCCATGTTCGGCAACATATATCGCCGCCGCTTTTTGCGGAGAACCGTCACCTGCTCAAAGCTCGGGCACGGCTTAACCGAATCCGCGATCTCATTGCTCGTGCGCACGCGCTCGCAGGCGCCGTCGTTCACGCACCACGTCAGATCCGTGTCGATCTTCTTGCCGTAGTCGGTATCGATGCTGGTCAATCCCGGACAGGCGGTCGCCTTGGTGCATTCCAGGCAATTCTCGCACACCTCCGGCGTGATGTTCATGTGCGTTTTGCTCGGCAAATAGCCGTATTTCTTGATCGTCTTTCGCTCTTCCTTGAATTGCCGCCGGTGATACGTGATGCCGCATTCCTTGTCCGCGATCACAACCTTCACGCCATCGCCGAGAATCGCATGCTCCAGCGCAGCTTTGTAAGCCGTCCGATCCGCCGGCGAGAGTTTTACCACCGTCAGCGGGCTCGTCCCCGCCATGCCGCGCACAATCTCTTCGATGTCCTGGATGTACGATCGATTCCCGATCACATCGAGTTCCGTCCCGGCATGTTCCTGATGCCCGGTCATCGCCGTCGTCTTGTTTTCCAGAATGATGTACGTGATGTCCTGATTCGTCTTGATCGAATTGCTGATCGCCACCTGGCCCGAATGGAAAAACGTTCCATCCCCCATGAAGACGATCTGCTTGTTGGTGATGAACGGATCGATGCCGGAACCCGTGCCGCCGCCAAGTCCCATGCCGCTGTAATTGTGCATAAGCTGTTCGGTCGGCGCAAACATCAGCATCGTGTAACAGCCGGTGTCGCCATGCGCAACCAGATCCACCGGCCCGATGCCATGATGCTTGGCCATGTATTTCGGATCGGCCAGGTTTTGCCGCAATTCCAGCAGCGCCGCTGAACTGTCACGATGCGGACACCCGGGACAAAAGGTCGGCGTGCGCGAAACGATATTCTTATTAAACACTTCCAGCCGCGGCTTGCTCGCCCGGCGAAGGCGGTTCATCTCCTCCGACAATCGCCCGTTGCGCCGATGCGGATCGATCTCCGTCGTCGATTGAATCAGCGGAATAATCCGCTGCGCCAGCACCGAGAAATTGAGGCCCCGCGACTCGGGAATCCCTTCCTTGTTGTCCGGGAACATTTTCCCAAACAGCCGGCTGCAAATCTCCGTCGCCTCCTGCTGCGGCAGCACATGGAAGAGCCCATCCCGAATATTCCTCTCCAAAAAGCTTCGCCGCTCCTCGATAACGATCATGTTCCGGCACGTTGCCGAAAATTCCTTGACCATCTCCACATCAACGGGATAGCTCATCCCCATCTGCAACACCGGGAACAGGCCCGACAGACCAAGATCAAACAGCACATGTTGAAGATACGGCCCCCCCATGCCCGTGACGATGAACCCAAGCGGCGCGGGGGAACCAGCAGAAGCCGCATCCGTCGCCGGAATAATCTTGTTAATCCCCAGATCGCGGGCGGTTTTGATCGTCGTCGCGAATCGCTCCGGAAAGAGCAGTTCCCGCCGCCACGTCCGCGGCGGAAGTAAAACCTTCTCCAGATCAATCTTCTGCGTATCCAGCGCAACCTTATCCCGTGTGTTGATCACCGGATATTGATTCGGCCGGCACAGCACGCTCCCGCCGCCATCGGCATGCGCAACCGTCACGATATATCCGATATACAACCCCGCCGACTGGCTCAGCTTGAACGAAAGATCGATCCAATCGCTCAATTGCTGCGACGAGCCGGGTTCAACCACCGGCATCCGAAGATGCTCGCACAAAAATCGGCTGTCAGCCGGCACCTGCGTGCTGTCACACCAAGGGTCTTCCCCCATGACAATGACCGCCCCACCCTGCGGATGCGCCCCGCCCAGATTTCCCAGCGCCAGCGCATCGGCCGACACATGCACGCCAACATTTTTAAACGCGGTGATCGCGCGTGTCGGAAGCATCTGGCTGCCATTCACGGCCGCGACGGAGAGCGCTTCGTTGTTCGCCTGAAACGCCCGAATGCCTTTCGATTTGAGGAGATCAGCAATATCCCCCATGCAATCGAAGAAACCAGCTACGGGAGAACCGGGATATCCGGTAAGAAGATGAACGCCACCCTCGGTTTCGAGGGCTCCCTTCATCAGAAGCTCATTGCCGGTAAAGATTGCGTTGCCGGAGTCGGCCAGAAAGCGCGGATCGGTAGCCATGATTCAGTCTGCCTTTCGCGGGTTCCGATTTTAATCGGAAGCGGCATGGCTTATCCCGATTAAAATCGGGACAGGAGACGCCGTTGATGCACCGCAAAGTAAAAGACTCTACGCCTCGCCGGGATGTTTAAGGCCGGACGAGGCCGGGAATAGCCCACGATCCTTTATCGGACGTACGGGCTAACCAAGTTGAAATTGTAGCCTGCGGGGGTGGGAATGTCACAGGTTGTGGGGATTCAAGCCGGAATTGGCCGCACACGAGCCGTATTGAAGTACATGTGTTACCATGACATAACAGTTGAATCCGGATGATTTTGAAATCCTCGGCGAAATCAGGAATATCCAAATCATCGCAGCCGGTCGCGGCGTAAAAATCCAACGTCGACTCCGCCGCGAACATGGCGGTGCCCGCTGGAAAAAAATGAAGGGCATCGTTCTGATTCGCGAATACAATGGTGATATCTATGAAGCGGAAATCCACTGGTTCGAAGCACATGGCGTCGGCAGACACAACTGGAAAATCAAAAAACGCCTCCCGTAGCTCGACACCCAAGTATCCTTATCTGGCGATCTGCGTGCGTAACAGCGGTAATGCGGCATCGCTCGAGCGCGGCAAGGCCTACCGTGTCATCAAGCCCCTGCCAACCGATCCCCCCGAACGAATCCGAGTAATCGACGAAGAGAACGAGGATTACCTGTACCTCGCCAATTGGTTTGTACCCATCGAAGTGCCGCCATCGGCGCGGAAGAGCGTGCTGCAAGCTGTCTCTGCTTAACCGAAGCTTTTCCTGCGATAACGCGGAAACAACAGCAAAATGCGGCCGAGCCGCTCAATGGTCGCCGCTATCCGTAATTTGCAATCACAACTGAGATATAAGGGCGTCAAAATTGACGGCGAAATACATGCTCATGCCAGGCGCGCCGGCTGATAAGAGAAAGTTCGCCGCGCGGGTTCGCGCCGATCACTTCGATTGCAATTGACAGGCGATGTATCCATTACTTCATCTCTTCCCGATGTTAACCTCATTTTAACCTTCTTTTACCGATATTTTGTTTGACGCCCGGCGACCACCTTAGTAAAGTTTTGCTTGGAGAAAACGTCCATTCCCTCCGGCCACCCATCTTTTCCGGAGAATTTCCAAGTTCAACAGGGAGAATGCACCATGCGGCACACGCTTCTGATGAGATTGGGAATTGTCGCGTTTGCAGGTCTATTTGTCGCAATTCGGGCGTCGGCTCAAAGTTATCAGCTCGACGCCAATCTGGACCCATTCCAGGAAGTGCCGCCGCATAACACGCCGGGGTTTGGATCGGCCGACCTCACGCTGAATGCCGGGACCGGCTTTGTGTCGATCAACGCCGGCACAGGGATTTATGCTGACCTGCTCGCCGGCGCCACCGTCGTCCGGCTTCAGGATGCGGCTGTCGGCGGCAACGGCCCAACTCTGTTTACCTTCACCCTCGATACGCCGGGCAACACGTCAGGAACGTTTAGCGGCTCCGTCGGCGCGCTCACGGCCGGCCAGATCACGGACGTGATTAACGGCAACACGTATTTGAATATCAGCGATTCGGTCTTCCCCTCCGGCGAAATCCGCGGCCAGATCCTCGCTGTCCCGGAACCGGGTTCACTGGCCATTCTTGCCGGCATGGGATTGCTGGCGATGCGCCGACGCCGGACGGTGGCGTAGAAACCGGACTGCAAGTCTCGTTGCTATTTAGTCGTCCACGAAGTTTGTACGACCATTACCTTCGAACAATAAATGAGCTGTGCGGAAACAAAAAGTTAGTGAATACTATTCAAAACATCAAAAACTGTTCAGAAGTGTCCAGTTCTGTACAGTCAAAACAGCTTAATCACCGGCCCAAGATCGCTGTACCCCATCAAAAACGCATCCACGCCCCGAGCCGCCTGCCGGCCTTCACTGATCGCCCACACAATCAGACTCTGCCCCCGCCGCACGTCGCCGGCGGCGAAGACGCCCTCCACGCTCGTCGCATAATTCTCATCGCAATGCACGTTCCCGCGGGGGTCGAGCTTTAATCCCAGTTGGCCGAGCGGGCCCTCGTGTTCGGGATGAACGAAGCCGAGCGCCAGCAGACAGAGATCGCAATCGAGTTCGAATTCACTGGCCGGGATCGGCTTCATCGTCGGTCGGCCGCTGTGGTCCTTCGACCATTCCAGCCGGACGCCAAGTAGTTTTTTGACGACACCGTTCTCGCCGCTGAAGGCTTTGGTATTGATCGAAAAATCGCGGATCTCTCCGCCGGCCAGTTCGTTCGCCTCTTCGTGTGCGCTGCTGGTGCGGAAGATCATCGGCCATTCAGGCCAGGGTTTTACCTTGCCTTCCATCACCGCTTCGGGCGAACGATGGTCCGCCGGCCGCGGGAGCAGCTCGAATTGCTTGACCGATTTGCAGCCCTGGCGAAGAGCCGTGCCGAGGCAATCCGCGCCGGTGTCGCCGCCGCCGAGGATGATGACGTGCTTCCCCTTCGCATCGATCATTTCTGCATCGCTGATCTGGTCGCCGAGATTCTTCTTATTCTGGAGCGGCAGATAATCCATCGCGAGATGAATGCCGCTCAGATCGCGGCCCGGCACGTCAATGTCCCGCGCCTTGGTGCTGCCGCCGCATAGCACGATCGCGTCGAAGTCGCGCTGCAGATCGGCCACCTTAATGTTCTGCCCGACGTTGGCGTTCGTGACGAACTTGATTCCCTCAGCCTCCAGGAGCTTCACGCGCCGATCGACGAATCGCTTTTCGAGCTTGAAACCCGGAATGCCATACATGAGCAAGCCGCCAATGCGGTCAGCTCGCTCGAAGACGGTGACGGCATGCCCAGCCTTATTGAGCTGAGCCGCGCACGCCAGCCCCGCAGGCCCGGACCCAACCACCGCCACCTTTTTCCCGCTCCGTTTTTCCGGAGGCTCGGGCTTGATCCATCCCTGCTCAAAGCCATGCTCGACGATGCTCAATTCAATATTCTTGATCGTCACCGGCTTATTGTTGATCCCCAGCACGCACGCTTCCTCGCACGGGGCAGGACAGACGCGGCCGGTGAACTCCGGAAAATTATTGGTCTTGGAGAGCATATCCAGCGCTTCGCGCCAGTGATTGCGATAGACCAGATCGTTCCATTCGGGAATGATATTGCCGAGCGGGCAGCCATTCCCGCCGTTGCAGAATGGCACGCCGCAGTCCATGCATCGCGCGCCCTGCTTGCGAAGCTTGTCGTCGGGAAGGCTGTTGTAAACCTCATCCCAATCCAACAGGCGCAGCCGCACCGCGCGCCGTGACGGCGTCTCGCGATTGATCTCCTTGAATCCTGTCGGCTTGCCCATTTATAAATTCCTGAAATACATTTTTGCCACAGATATAAATCAGATGCACACAGATGAATTAGCTTTGGCCTTTGAATCGCTTGACCTCGACTCGCTTTCCAAAATTTATTAACAGACAAATTGGGAAACCCGTTGCCGCGAGGTAGTTCAAACACTGGGCAGTATGAGCATCCTCCAATGCGCGAACCGACTTCAATTCAACCAGGACTTTTTCTTCAACCAACAAATCCGCCAAATATTCGCCGACGATTATTCCGTCGTAAGTAACTGTGACAGACTTTTGCTGCTGTACTGACAGGCCGGATTTTCGCAATTCGTGAACCATGGCATTTTCGTAAACTTTTTCCACAAATCCGCAGCCCAGCACATTCGCAACCTTAAACGCACATCCGATGATCCGCTCGGTAACCTGATTCAGCATTTCCTCATCTGTGTGCATCTGATTTTCATCTGTGGCAAAGATGCATTTTTCAGGTCTGCCGCTGCGACAATTGCCGCGCCCGTTCCTCTGCTTCCACCCGATGTTCCAGCACCCGGCGATAATCCGTCGGCATGACCTTCACGAACCACTTTATTTCCTGCTCGAAGTCATCCAGGATCGCCTTGGCCACCATGCTGCCGGTGTATTTCAGGTGATTCTCCAATAGCCGCCGGATCGTCTTGGTGTCCTCGGCCCGGTCAGGCGACTCGAGTTCAACCATCTCCGGGTTGCAAAGGTCTTTGAATTGGCCCGATCTGTCATAGACGTAAGCGATTCCGCCGGACATTCCCGCGGCGAAATTGCGGCCGGTCGGGCCGATGACCACGACGCGTCCGCCGGTCATGTATTCGCAGCCATGATCGCCGACACCTTCGACGACGGCTTCAGCGCCGCTATTGCGGACACAGAATCGCTCGCCCACCACGCCGCGGAGATAGATTTCCCCAGCGATTGCGCCGTATCCGATGACGTTGCCCGCGATGATATTTTCTTCCGCCTTGAACGATGAATGTTTGTCGGGGTAAACGATCACGCGCCCGCCGGAGAGTCCCTTGCCGCAATAATCGTTGGCATCGCCTTCCAATTCCAGCGTCACGCCGCGTGCCAGGAATCCGCCAAAGCTCTGCCCGGCTGAGCCATTCAATTTGAAATGGATCGTGCCATCCGGCAAACCGGCGTGGCCATGCTTTTTGGCAATTTCGCTTGAGAGGATCGCGCCGACCGTGCGATTGACGTTGATGATCGGCAATTCCGCCCGCACCTTTTCGCCGCGCTCCAGAGCCGGAGCGGCGAGCTTCAATAACTGATTATCTAGCGCGGCCTCAAGCCCGTGATCCTGTTTTTCCACGTTGCGAATCGCGACGTTCGGGCCAACCGTCGGCTTGTGCAAAATCACAGATAGATCGAGCGTCTTGGCTTTCCAATGACTGCTGAGATCAGCGAATTCAAGCATCTGGCTTTGCCCGACCATGTCGTCGAATTTGCGGAATCCCATCTGCGCCATGAATTGCCGAACTTCCTCGGCGATGAAGAACATGAAGTTAATGACATGCTCCGGCTTGCCGCTGAATTTCCGGCGAAGCTCCGGGTCCTGCGTGGCAATGCCGACCGGACACGTATTGAGATGGCAAACCCGCATCATGATGCAACCGGATGCGATAAGCGGCCCGGTGCTGAATCCAAATTCTTCCGCGCCGAGCAGTGCGCCGATGACCACATCGCGGCCGGTCTTGAACTGTCCATCCGTCTGCAAAATGATCCGCCCGCGCAGATTGTTCAGCACCAGCGTCTGCTGCGTTTCGGCAACGCCCATCTCCCACGGAATGCCGGCATATTTGATGCTCGTTAGCGGAGACGCGCCCGTTCCGCCGCTGTCGCCGCTGATCAGGATGTGATCGGCCTTCGCCTTGGCGACGCCGGCCGCGACGGTGCCGACGCCCACTTCGCTGACCAGCTTCACGCTGATGCGCGCCTCGCGGTTGCTGTTTTTCAGATCGTGGATGAGCTGCGC
>PMAK01000111.1:374-37809 GCA_003153655.1 Phycisphaerales bacterium | reverse complement strand
AAGTCATCGCCGCTGACGAGGCTGTCCAGATTCGCATCGCCCAGCAGGGTGTATTTCACTTCAATCTGACCGGTGGAGAGTCCGGCAACCACGCCGTCCGCTCCGTCGCCGTAGCCAACGCCAAATGATCCGCCCGCGACGACCGCGGAACTGTCGATCCCCGGTCCGTTCCAGTTGCCCCCGGCGTACCCGCTCAAGAGATACCCGCGGATCGTCGCATCAGCCGAGGCCTGCGTCCCCGCGGCGTAACCGATGATCATGTGATTGTTGGTGACGTCCAGCACGCCGCCGGGCGCGATCGAAACTGAAGTCGCGGTTGCCAGTCCGGTGTTCGCGCCCAATTGAATAGCCCCGGACGCGCCGATGGTGACCGAACCGTCGCCCAATGCGCCCCCCGCTCCGACCACCAGCTCTCCGCCGTTGACGGTGGTTCCGCCGGTGTAGGAGTTGGCGGTCGACAGCGTGANNGTTTTGGTGAGCGAAGTTGTTCCCGCAATGCTTCCCCCGCCGCCAATTGCGTAATCTCCCGCGCTATTGTTCACCGTGACGGAATGAGGCATGACCGTTCCATTCAACGTGACGGCGTAATGCGAGTTATTCCGGTCGTTGAACGTGACATCCGCGCCGCCGCTGAATGTAGCCGGCGCGCCGACAAGCATCCAGTTCTGATTCGAGCTATCCCAATTGCTGCCGTCCCCGCTGCCGTCGACATTATTCCACGAAAGACCCGAAATGGCGGGGATGACCAACGTGCCGATCGTCTGATTGGGAATGGTGACGCTGAAGGTGCTCGATAATCCGCTCAGCGTTTGTGTGGTCGGTGCCGTGCTGTTCGAGCCGCTGATGTTCGCGTTGCCGAAAAGATAGAGCGTGCCCGTGGATAGCAAAGTCCCCGCCCCGTTCAGCGTCGTCGTCAGCGTGCGGTCCTGGCTTGAGCCCACTCCGTCGTTGATATAGAGCAGCGCAACTGTTCCGTCCGGCCGCGTTTCCGCGTGGACACTCAGCGAGCTGTCGCTGTAGGACGTCGAGACGAACGTGTCCCCAGCGTCGGCAAAACGGCTCACCAACTGGTCCGCGTAATACACCTCGCCCGGCTGGCCGGCGGTGCCGTTGCCGTTCAGATAGTGCGACGAGCTCATCTCCTGAAAGTTCATGTTTTTGACGCCGTTCTCGAAGCCGGTGGCGTAAGCGTCGGCGGCGAAGAGAGCATTTTGGACCGTGGGCGCGGAGGAATTTCCGTCGCCGAATTCCGTCACATCGATTTCGATTCCGTTGTATCCCTTGTCGGTGTTGTTTTGGACGCTGGTGCGAAGATTGGCGATTTCGCTCGGCAGCGTGCTGGTGATCATGCTCGGCAGCGAGCCGGTCGGATACCAGTGAATGATGCCGAAGTCGATGTTATTTCCCGCGGTCTGAAGAATCGCGGCGTCGCCCGCATTATTGGCGCTGGCGCTGAACCCGGCGCCAATCTTGATATTCGGATCCACCGCCTTCATCAGCGTCGCGAATTGATTCAGATTTTGAGCATACGCAGTCGGTGAGAGGAGCGGATTCCCATCACGGCCGACGTTGCTGTTCGTGTTACCCTGGTAGTACGGGGCGTGCAGATCATATTCCCATTGGTAGCCGTAGTATCCGTTGCCCCCGATCTCGTTGCCGATTTCCCAGTATTGGATGTTTTCCGGTGCGGAATGCCCAATGGCCAGAAACGCATAGGCGGGGTTGTAGTCCCCCGCGGCGGTAGCCCAGTTTTGATATTGCGCCGGGGTGGAGGCGCGCAGCTTCGCCCAATACCCCGCCGTGTACCAGTTGACCCCCGCCGCGTCCGTGCCCAGCGTCACGTCGCCTGGCGTTCCATAAATGCTGGGATTGGCGTCCGCGAAGGCGACCTCCGCCGCCGCTTCCTGTGGCTGCGCGCCCATCGTTCCAGTCGTGTTGGAGCCGTAGTTGACCGTGATCATCGCCTGCGTCCCGGCCGCGTTGATGACGTTGAAGAAGTTGCCCATGTCGGCATGGGCGCCGACGTAGCCGCCTTCGTTCGCAGTGTTCAGGGACCAGTTGTAGATGTCGGAATAGCTGCCGCCAGGGTAGCGAACCAGTTGGACGCCCGACGCGGCGATATCACCGGGAAGCGCGGGGTCTCCCCACATGTTGGCATAAACAGAAGCACAAAGGCCGATGCCCGTTGCCGGCATCGTCGCCGTCGCCGCTCCATTTGCATATGTAATCGGCGTTGCCACGTTGACCGCGACATTCGTGTGAACTTGACCCTCAACCGACTGGATAAACCCGAATACCTCGAGCATCGCGACGGCCGACATTGTGGCGCGCGGCACAAATCTTCTTCGCATGTTTATACTCCGTAGAATGCCGCAGCAAGCGCTTGCTGCAATCAGCGACTAAAAAGCACCCACGACCTGCATTCCTTCAATTCTCCAGGAATCGCATCGGCCGGCAAAACAACGCGCCTGAATCAATGAAAGTTCCGAATCTTCAACTACTTACTGGGCTAATGGCGCTGGACATTTCCGCGATGTCCAGCTTTAGCAAATACCATCCTAACAGTCACTCGCTCTGGAACAAGAAAAATCCCCGGATTCTGACGGACAAGCACCCCCGTTTGCCGCTCATCGGCAACCGCGATCTGCTTCAATACTTTGCCGTCACCACATGCCCACGCACTGCAAATGCATCCCCAAATTCAAGTTGCTGATTCTATTGAAGTGAACCCCGAATTAAAAGCCAAAATACCCGCGGTAATACGGCCCTCACGGACCCACTATCACCGTATTCCCCCCATACATCTGCGAATTCACATCAATCTGATCCGCCCGCGTAATCTCCGCCCCGCACAAATATCCAACCGCCCCAGCCTTATTCGCCCGCGCCATCTCCATCGACTGACGCGCCGCCGCAATCTCCGGCCGATTGAACAGTTGCGATTCAAACTGCCGCTCCTTCACCGTCAGCGCCTCCTGCGCCGCCACCAACCGACTCTTCGCATCCTGCACAGCCGAATCGCTGGCCAGCGCATAAGCCTCCATCCGGCTGGCCATCGCGCCGTACCGCAACTTCTCACTCGCCACCACATTCCGCAGCCCGCTGTCCACATCCGCCGACTTCAAATCAATCTGTTCCTGCGTCCGCTGCTCCACGAGCTTCCGATAGTTCTGGTCATTCGCCAGCCGCGCCATGACAGCATCGCTCGCCGAGTCATACGCATTCTGAGCCTCCCCGACTTCCTTCCGCGCCGACAAATAATCCGCCGAAGCAAAAAAATCGCCGCGTGCCCGTTCAAGCATCACCTGCAACCCAATCCACCGGTTGTCATACTGCGCCACCGCAAACGCCGCCTGCGCCACCGCCGGCGCAATATCATAAACCTTAGGCTGCTGTTGCTGAGACGCCCCCGGCCCACTGACGCCATACTCCCCAAACCCGCCCCCCTGCCACGGCAGAAAACCACCACGATGACGCGAAGTCTCCGGCTGGCCCATATCCGCCAGCGCCGGCCCGACTCCAAAAGCCATCGTTCCCAGAACAACCGTCGCGGCCAATATTCGGTTCATAACTAACCTCACCAATCCATACGCGTCATCCATGCTTCAACACCGCATTATAACGCCCCATTTTACTATAGCCCTCCGGCACCTCTTTTATTCCAAAATCCCTCGCTTTTGCAGCCCCCATCCACCCCCAGCCGATACCAATGGACGATTCCTTCCGCTTGACGCTAAGATCAAATGGCTGGATATTGAAGCCCCGATCAGCATGAAACACGCAAGGCACGTTATCGCGGTAACCCTGATGGCGACGGCAATCTGCGCCGACCGCATCGGCCCAGCCACGCCCGCGCAGGCCCCGGCAACCCACTTTGCCACCCGGCTCATCGAACGCCTCGGCAAGAATCTGCGCCGCGTCCTGCCCGCGGTAACGCTCTATCAGCCNNCGTAGAGGCGCTCCATGGCGATTACCTTCTCAAAAGTTTTGACCAAAGTCTTCGGCAGCCGCAATGAGCGATTGCTGAAGCGCTATCACAAAGCCGTCGATCAGATCAACGGATTCGAACCGAAGATTCGCGCGATGAACGACATCCAGCTTCGCGACCGCACCAGCGAGATTCGCAAGCTTCTCACCTCCGGCAAAATTCGCTCCGCCGAGGTCCTCCCCGAAGCCTTCGCCATCATCCGCGAATCCATGGACCGCAACATCGGCATCCGCGCCATCTTCGACCCCGAAAATAATTTCGATCCGGACAAGCTCAACGACGACATGCTCGAAGCCTATGACGCCGTCCAGCGATCGCTCATCAGCACCGGCCTCTCCTGGCGGCAAGTCCCCATCCCTCCGAAAATCTACGACGNNCGAAGGCAAGATCGCCGAGATGGCCACCGGTGAAGGCAAAACCTTCGTCGCCCCGCTCGCCTGTTTCATGCGCGTACTCGAAGGAAACCACTCCCACGTCGTCACCGTCAACGACTACCTCGTCCGCCGCGACGCAACCTGGCTTCGTCCCGCCTTTGAAAACCTCGGCCTCTCCATCGGCTTCATTCAATCCGAGATGGAACCCGGCGGCGACACCCGTCGCAGCGCCTACAACTGCGACATCACCTACGGCACCAACAGCGAATTCGGTTTCGATTTCCTCCGCGACAACATGAAAACCACCGCGGCCCAGCAGGTTCAGGGCCCGCTGCAATACGTCATCGTGGACGAAGTCGATTCCATCCTCATCGACGAAGCCCGCACCCCGCTCATCATCAGCGGCGCCGCCCATGACGATGCGGCCAAATATCGCGCCGCCGACATCGTCGCCCGGAAAGTCATCGAGCTTCACAAGCCCTACGGCGCCGCCGAGGTCACTGAAGACGCCGCCAAACGCGCCATCAAGTCCGCCGAGGGCGACGAAGATCACGCCAAAAACAAAGCCGAAAAGGAAGCCGCCCGCGCACGCGGCCAAAAGGCCCAGCAGGATCTCGTCGAGGCCACCAAACTCAAGGAAGGTCTCGTCCAATACTACGAAGTCGAGCTCGATCGCAAATCCGCCCACCTCACGCATGAAGGCATCGCCGCCGCACAGGATGCCGCCGGCGTCGGCAGCTTCTTCGTCGGCAGTAACATGGAATGGCCTCACCTCATGGACCAGTCCATGCGCGCCCACGTCGTCTATGAGCGCGACAAGGATTACGTCGTCGAACGTGGACCCAAGGGAACCATGGAAGTCTGCATCGTTGACGAATTCACCGGCCGAAAAATGACCGGCCGCCAATGGTCCGACGGCCTCCACCAGGCCGTCGAAGCCAAGGAACGTGTCCCCATCAAGGAAGAAACACAGACGCTGGCGACCATCACCCTCCAGAATTTCTTCAAGATGTACAAGGACCGCGCCGGCATGACCGGCACCGCCCAGACCGAAGCCGAGGAATTCGACAATATCTACGGCCTCGACGTCGTCACCATCCCCACCAACCGCAAAGTCGTCCGCGAAGACCACGAAGACCGAGTCTATCGCACCGAAAAGGAGCGATGGGATTCCATCATCGAAGAAATCAAGGAGATTTGCGAAAAGGGCCGCCCCATTCTCGTCGGCACAACCAGCGTCGAAAAAAGCGAGATGCTCTCCGAAATGATCAAGCGTAAATATGGCATCGAGCACGAAGTCCTCAACGCCAAGAATCACGAGCGCGAAGCCCAGATCGTCGCAACCGCCGGGCACCAGCGCAAAAACCAGCTCGGCGAAATGGTCGGCAACGTCACCATCGCCACCAACATGNNGCCGCTCCGGCCGCCAGGGCGATCCGGGTTCCAGCCGCTTCTATGTCAGCCTCCAGGACGAACTCATGAAGATGTTCGCCGGCGACTGGACCATCAAAGTCCTCGGCTGGCTCGGCATGGAAGAGGGCATGGCCATCGAGGACAAGCGCATCAGCAAGGGCATTCTCCGCGCCCAGAAAAAGGTCGAGGAACGCAATTTCCTCGCCCGCAAAAACCTCCTCGAATACGACGAAGTCATGGACCATCAGCGCACCACCTTCTACGGCATGCGCCAGAAAGTCCTCCTCGGCCAGGGAATCGATTCGGTCATCTGGGACATGATCGGCGAAGCCATCACCGATGCCGTCGAGAAATACATCACGCAGGATTACGTCGCCGCCACCATCTCCGAATGGTCCAAGATTAATTTCGATACCACGCTCGAGGCCGAGGATTTCCACGGCAAGCGCAACATCGACGAGCTTGAATCGTTCATCAAGGACCAATCCCGCGCCGAAGCCGAAACCAATATCACCGCCACTCTCGGCGAATTCATGGGCGAGGATATTTCCGACCCCGGCCAATGGGACACCAAGGGCCTCCAAAGCTGGGCCATGAGCCGGTTCCACGTGAACCTCTCTCAATCCCAGATTCGGCAAATGACCAGCGACCAGGTCGAGGCCAAGCTCCGCGTCGCCGCCGTCGAACAGATCGACAAGCGCGACTGCGCCGGCCTGATGAAATATCTCGACAAGAATTACGCCGAGCAGGAACTCGCCAACTGGGCCCGCGAAAAATTCGACATCAAGATCAAGCCCGAGGAATTCATCCTCGACGAACGCGGCCACAACCGCCTCCCCGCCAATCAGATCGTCGATCTGATCGAATCGCGCGCCCGCGCAGCCTACGACCAGCGCGAAATCGCTTATCCCGTCGAGCACGCCCTCACCTTCGCCTACGGCGGCCCCGAGGGATTCACCGATCACCCCTACTCCGCCGATTACATCCGCCAATGGGCCAAGCTGAAATACGGCATCGATATTCCCATCGAGCAAATCCGCTCCGGCGGCATCCAAAAACTCCACGACACCCTCATCGCCGAGCAGCAGCGATTCCTCGCCAAGGGCGAATTGGAAAAAACCGTCGATGGTCTCATCGCCGCAAATCCCGACGTCGAATCTCTCCGCACGGCATTCAATGAACGCTTCGGCCAAAAGCTCGCGCCCAGGGATTTGGAGATACGGGTCGAGACCGGCGAGAAGGACGCCCGCGTCGTCACGCGTCCCGCGACGCCGGAGCAGCTTCGCGAAATCCTGATGACCCGCGCCCGCCTTGTCCTCCGCTCCGAACTCACGGACCTCGAACAATTCGTGCTGGTCCAGATCTTCGATCAATCCTGGAAAGATCATCTCTATGCGATGGACGTCCTGAAGGCGGGCATCGGCCTGCTTTCCTTCGCTGAACAAGACCCGCGCGTGCAATTCAAGAAAGAAGGATACCGCTACTTCCAGCAAATGATGGCGGCTGTCCGCGACAAAGTGACCGACCTGATCTTCCGAGCCCGCGTCGTCGGCTCGCAGCAAGCCCGCAACGCCTACAAGGAAACCGCCGCCGTCCACGAAGCCCCCACCGGCTACGGCGTCGCCGAAAACCTCGCCGCCTCCGCAGGCGCTGAAAAGGGCCAACCCCCCGGCGAAATGCAGGAAGGCGAAACGCAAGGCGAAGGCGCCAAAATCAAAACCATCGTCCGCGAAACCGAAAAAGTCGGCCGAAACGATCCCTGCCCCTGCGGCAGCGGGAAAAAATACAAAAAATGCCACGGCGTCGGCGTGGCGTAAGAACTGGAATTCCGATATCCAAGCTTGGCCGGCCCACAAGCGAGTCGCCCCAACAATTGGATGGTCTAACTTAATCGTCCGCCACGCCCATGTATCGCGGCTTCTTCATCAACCTCGACCGCAACACAAAACGGCTCTCATCCGTTTCGCAAAACCTCACCGACATCGGACTCGCATCAATATACGAGCGCGTTCCCGCAATCGATGGCCGCACGCTCGGCGCGGAATATGTCACTGAACTCGACCGCGGCAATCTGGGGTTGTGGCTAACCCAAGAACGCTTAATCGCCGCCCATCGTTCCTCGGGCCATCATCTGCACATCATGGAAGACGACGCCCTGCTCCCCGCGGACGCCAAGCATTGCCTAAATGACATGCTGGAAAAAGCCGACAAGCATCTCAAATCCTGGGACCTGATCTTCACCGACATATTTCTGCAACTGGAAGTATCCTGTTTTCAGCTATTGTCCGAGGCCAGGAAACAATATCTTCAAAGCGGCGCCCTGAACTACTTTCCCCTCAAGCATCTTCTCGGATTTGCCGGCACTTCTTCGATCTTCATTAACAAGAACTCGATCGACAAATATCTGAAGCTAATCTCCGGAAACTGGACGAAGGGAATGCCGATCGACATCTATCTGCGTCAACTGATCAAAGACCAATCGCTCGACGCTTACGTGACGATGCCGTTTCTCACCACTCTCTCGCGAAACACAAATGAATCCGACATCCAGGGCCCCTTGGACCTTTCCAGGAGGATCCTCAATCTATACCGCCGCGCGGCTTACAAGGATTCCAATTTGACCGAAATAGGCGAAGAAATGCGTAAACTCACTGCCGGCCCAAATGTGCCGCCTTACGCCAATCTCTTCCTCAATGCGGTCACTTTTCTGCTCAGTGACCGCTATCTGAATTTCTAAGACACGTATATCTCAGCCATTACGGCGTCGACATTCCCGCCGCGGGCACAAAGTAAATGCGGTGCTTCGCGCCTTTATTCAGCTTATCTGAAACCACGCGGTCATTGATCTTGATCGAGTTGATGTGCGGATCCACCGTCACCGATTCATTCACCGCGATCGGCCCGGAGTAATCGATCTGATCGGCATCCACATCATACACCCAGATCGTGCCATCCGTAGCCGCCGTATATGAAAGTCGATCATCACCCGAGCTGGCAATCGTGGCATTCGCCGGAATGTTACTCATCCGATCCGATTCGCAACCGCTGAAGATTGCCAAGCCCATCGCAAACGCCATGGACAATGCCGAAATACGCGTGCGGTTCATAAGTGTCTCCATCAAAAGACGGCCCAAAAGATAGCCCAAAAGAATAGCCTCGTTCAAATCATCCAACGTGCCGGAGCCATCAACTCCCGCACGACTCCAACCTATGATTTCAACGCAAATTTGGGAACGGACAATATCGAAACTTTCGCGCCGAATCGGCAAAATGAAGCCCCTCCCTTTGCTTCGCCAGAGAAATTCCGTTAACCAGTAAGCCAAAGAGCATCTGTTTCGTTCGGGCCATGTGTCGGTTGCGGTCATCAACCCGCAAAAACGCGTCTTTTTCCGGCGCGTAGCGATGCCCGCCATGTCGAGTAGCTGGCGCTGAGGAGATCAGGCATGAGACGAATAAAATCATGGGTGATGATCTTAATCACTCTGACCCTTTTGATGGGTTTGACCGGTTGCGTCGCGGGGTACGACGAGGCAGGTCCCGAGTGGGATGGCAACATATTTTTCCCTGGAGGAAACGACCGTGATTATCACCGCGATGCGTTTCACGCCGCCGACGGCCGCCATCCCGTGAACATGGGAAGCTCCAGGGGACGAGCGTCAATGGGAGCGCATGCAAGCGGAGGTGGACACGCAGCTTCAGGCGGTCATCGCAAATGATCGTCACGCGGCTTGGAACACCGGATCACGAAAACAGCGATCGCGAGAAGAATTTATGAAAACCGAAGCGCAAGGATACATCAGATGGATTGTCGCAGGCCTGCTGACAGGTAGTGGTTTGCTGCTGACAACCGGATGCAATAGCAACACAAGCTCTTCGCCAGCCCCCTCTTCGCCAGCCCCAACGTCGGCTCCAACCGAAGGCGTCCCCGCCCAGGGCCAACCCTTATTCGACAGCGATGAGCAGGCGATGAACGCAATGCTCACGGCCGTCAAGGCGCAAGATCACGATCAGGTCCATCTTCTCCTCGGGCCGGCGTGGAAGGAATTGGTCTCCGGCGACAAGGTCGAAGACGCCAACGCTTTCAAAGAATTCGCCCAACGCGCGTCCGAGCACACACAATTGCAAAAGCAGGATGACACGACGTCAATCATCCACGTCGGCAATGATGATTGGCCGTTCCCCATTCCGCTCGCCAAAACGCCCGAGGGAAAGTGGTTTTTTGACACCGAAGCAGGCAAATCGGAAATCCTGGCTCGCCGGATCGGCGAAAACGAACTCAACGCGATCGACGTCTGCCGGGAGTACGTGCAGGCGCAACCCGAATATGCCGGCAAAGATCGCGACGGCAGCGGCGTGCTCAAATTTGCCCAGAGAATCATCAGCACGCCGGGAAAAATGGACGGCTTATACTGGACCGCAACCGCCGACCAGGAGCAAAGCCCGTTCGGCCGTTTGTTCGCGGCGGCGGCAACGGAAGGCTACAAGCAGACCACCGGCCATCCGCGCGAACCTTACGACGGTTATCACTTTCGCGTGCTCAAGCATCAGGGGCCGGCAGCCCCGGACGGCAAGCTCGACTACATAGTCAACGGAAACATGACCGCCGGCTTCGCGCTCGTCGCCTTCCCCGCAGACTACGGATCATCCGGCATCATGACGTTCATCGTCAGCCGTCAGGGAAGCGTCTTCCAGAAAGACCTGGGCTCAGACACCACCCAGCTGGCGCGGCAAATGACCGACTACAACCCCGACAGCAGTTGGACGCTTGTGAAGGATTGAATACTCCAAGAAATCAGGCATCCTCAAAAACGGTCTTCCGCATACGCATCAATTCCGAAATAGACAATAGGAAATTGGCAATAGGCAATCCCTACTCCCACTCCACCCGCTTCGCATCCCCCCACAAATTCTCCAAATCATAATACAGCCGCGCATCCTGGCTGAAGATGTGCAGCACCACATCCACATAATCCACCGCGATCCAGGTCTCCCCTTCGTACCCTGAACGATGAAAACTCTGGAATCCCGTCTTCTCAGCCAGCTCGTCGAGATCATCGCACACCGTCCGCATCTGGCGCGCGCTGCTCCCCGTCGCGATGACATAAAAATCCGTCACCGGCGATATCCCCGCCATGTCCAGCACAATCACATTCTGGCATCGCGTGTTGTGTGACATGCGCGCCACTTCAATTGCGAATTTCCTCGACGCTTCCAGCCGGGCTTCAATCGACGCAGCCTTCGGCGGCATTTTCGTTGCGCTCTCCCGTCCTATGATCCACCTGCCTTTCTCAATCGAATTTCTATCACCTGTGCCGGACAAAAAAGCCGGATAGGCAAACCCGAAAAACCCAGTCCGGGATTCGCCACCAGCCATGTGTCATATACCCAATGAATCCCGCTAATCAATTTAGCCGGCAAAGAATCATGCCGAATAATCGGAATTCCCGTAGGCAGGCAAATCTGCCCGCCATGCGTATGCCCCGCTAAAAACAAATCCGCCTCTAAAAATCGCGATCGCCGAACCAGATCCGGAAAATGCGACAGAACAACCCGAACCGTTCCGGGCTCTTTCCTCCCCAACGATCGCAGAAAACCCGGGTCGAAATCTTTCCGGTCCACCCCGGCGATCCCAATGAATTCCAGCGTCGCCGATCCCGACCGCAGCGCCAGCCGCCGATGATCCAGCAATGTCAGGTTCAAGCTCGCCAGCGGAGGCCCAAGCAAATCCCCATCATGATTCCCCAGGATTGCCGCCGTTCCCAGCCGCGATTTCAGCGAATTAACCAGCCGCCTCACCACCGGCATCGCCCGCCGGCTGTCATGCTTGTTGTCCACAAAATCGCCCGTGTAAGCGATGAAATCCGGCGGATTCGCCTCAACCCGCGCAATGAACTCATCATAAGCCGGGTCCCACGCCTTGCGGACGTGCAGGTCCGACACATGCAGCAGCCGAAATCCTTCCAATTCCGGCGGCAATTCGCGAATCGGAATCTCCGCCTCAACCCACTCAAAACCTTTAGCCGTGAGCAGTTGCAGCCGAGGACCCGTCCGGTCTCGCCGAATAATCAGCGGCCGCGGCGATCCCTCACTCCCGGGCGGACCATTATCCAATGCTCTCCCCCAGCCCCGCAAATTCATCTGCGAATTCATCAGGCTGATGTCCGTCCAACGTCTCACCACGCTTTTGCCTTGCAGCTTGTTCCCGTAATCGGCTAAAATACGAATAGATCGCCTGAGTTCCAGTATCCTCGCCATCTGTAATAGGCCGACCTGATGAATCAACCCCCTCGCAGCCCAGTAGTTTATGCACTCTACGCCAACGCGGCACTCCTGTTGGCGATTTTGGCCGTTCTTTTAAGTCACGGGCGGCCCGTCATGACCAGCACCGCCAGCGCCCAGCCCGTTCCCGAGCAGCCCATCGCCGGTGGAAACGGCATATTCGTCATGCCCTGCCAACTCCATCCCGAAGTCTGGGGCTGCTATCTCCTCGACACCCAGCGGCAATCCTTGTGTGTCTATGAATACCGGGCCGGCGAAAAAGCCCTTATTCTGTCGGCCGCCCGGAATTTTCGCTATGATTTGGATTTGAAGAACTACAATACCTTCCCGGCTTGGTATGATATCCAAAAGGCCGTTGACGACGCGGCAAAGAACCAACGAATTAATGAATCACAGCTTCCTTCGGTTGTTCCCCCTGGCGCACACAACGAGAATCCCTAGGAGACCACTCCCATGATGGCGAAGATGTTTTACACGCTCGAAGAGGCCAAAACCGCGCTCGGCAAGAGCGAAGACGATATCAAGCAATTGTCCCGCGAAGGCCGGCTCCGCGAATTCCGCGACGGCNNCCCCCGCCTCATGTTCAAGGCCGACCAGGTCGAAACCCTCAAGGCTGAACTCACCGGTGGCGCCGGTGACTTCTCCGATCTCGGCTCAGCCGACAGCGGCATGGCCATCGGTCTCGCCGACAGCAAAGGCGGCAGTGGAAGCGGTCTTGGCAGCGGAATCGGCAGTGGCGTCGGTAGTGGCATGGGAAGCGGTTTAGGCAGTGGAACGGGCAGCGGACTCGGAAGTGGTTTGGGCAGCGGCTTAAGCAACACCGGTTCCGGCGCCGCGCTTGGACTCGTCGATACCGATGCAGGCCATTCCTCCGCCTCCGGAATGAGCCTCAAGGAAGATACCGCCCTCGCCGCCGACCTCGGTCTCTCCGGATCCATCGGCGGCCTCCCCTCTCCCGGCCGTCCCTCCGCCAGCGTCGCAGGCCTCTCCGGCACCTCACAAGGCAGCCGGCCCGGCGTGGACGTCTTCCAAAACGACGAAGTCGAACGCGTTGACCCCTCCGCTCAAACCGCCATCGCACCGGGACTCGCCGATCTCGCCAATGAAGGCGTCGGCTCCGGCTCAGGATTGCTCGACCTCACCCGCGAAAGCGATGACACCTCCCTCGGCGCTGAATTGCTCGACGAAATCGCCCCGGGCGGCACGGCCGTCGGCAGGCGAGTCTCCGCCGACACATCCGGCGGACAAAAAATCGTCGAAGAGTCTGTAAACTGTCGCCGAGAAGTGAAAGCTGCTGAAAGCTGATAGCCGATAGCTGACAGCNNCAAACCTACTACGAAGAACAAGCCGACCCCATGGCCCCCGCCTTCGGCGCTGCCGCCCTCGGCGCATCCCTGGTTGTCATTTTCGGCGCATATGCATTAGTCACCGGCGTACTCGACACCGGCCCAGACCTCCTCCAAAACGTCGGAAAATACGGCTTCCTGGGCGTAGCAGCCGGCGGCCTGGCCGTAACCCTGCTCTTCTTCGTAGTAGGTCTAATCATCGGAAAAACCACAACGCGCTAACGCCTCATCGCGAGAAGGATGTCTCGACCGTAAACAGGCAAGCCAACACCGCCGTCAGCGGCAGCGCCTTTTTATATTCGAGTCAGCGCCGCCGGCCGTCACGAGAACTGTAACCGATCATCTTCTTCTTATTCTTCTTCTAAATTTTATTCTCACCCCACAAAAATCGCACCAATTATCGGCAACCCCTCTTGCAAATCTTAATACATTTGGCAAAATGCCTAACGAACGCGGTAGAATTAGCGATTTTTCACATCGCTTGCCGCTATATAAAATTTAATCGCATGGAGGCCCACATGGCACGGATGCTCAAGTGGTTTGGATTAGCCACACTCGCCTTTTCTCTCACCGGTTGCGTTTCTGCTGAACAATATAGCGCGATGAAGCTCAGCCGCGATCAAGCGGTTGAACAGCTCAATCAGGCCGAGGCTGACGCCAAGAGCGCCCGTTCTCAGTCCGACGCTTATAAAGCTCAGCTCGAACAGATCGCCAACTCCGGCAACACCACCCAGGCCATGCTGGCCAACTATTCCCAGCAGGTCGCTCAGTTGCAGGCTCAGAACGCCGCGATCACTGCAAAATATGAGGACATCCTCAATCGGCCCCCGCAGGTCGTCACGCTCGGCGAGACCGCCCTACCGGCCAACCTCAGCAACGCCCTCACCGAATTCGCCAACGCCAACCCCGACATCGTCACCTTCGATGCCGCCCGCGGCGTCGTCAAGTTCAAGAGCGACGTCACCTTCAGTTCCGGCAGCACCGACCTGAACGAACGCGCCATGAGCACCCTCCAGCGCTTCAGCTCGATCCTCAACTCCCCCGAAGCGGTCGGCTATGAACTGATGGTCGCCGGCCACACCGACAACCAGCGCGTCACCCGCCGCGCAACGCTCGAAGCCGGAAACTTCGATAACTGGTATCTCTCCTCCCACCGCGCAATCTCCGTCGCCGCGGAACTCGTCAAGAACGGTGTCAACAGGGCCCGCCTCGGCGTCGCCGGCTATGCCGATCAGCAACCCATCGCCTCCAACTCAACAGAAGCCGGCCGAAGCCAAAACCGCCGCGTGGAAATCGTTATCCTCCCGACGCATCCACGTAGCGGCTCAGTCGCAAGCGGCAGCATCCGCGGCGCCCGCCAAGCCACTGAGCGAGTCGCTCCCAGGCCCCTCGACAAAGACACCGACGCCGCTGCCGACCAGCGCCCGGCCCTGTCCAAGTAATTAAGCAAATACCCACAGCCTTGCTTATCTCTCTCTCCGCCTCGCCCCGCTGTTGAAAAACGGCGGGGAGATTTTTTTGGCAGGATTAATCGGCAACGCGTTTAGAAAAGAAATGCTTGCCCGAGAAAATCGCGCAGCCAATCAAGAGCCCAGCTTATGCCCTTCTTTACCACTCGGATGGCATAATCTCTTACGACTATTTCCACCGTGGATTTGGCGACGCTTCCACACCAATCAAAAAACTTGGGTTCAAGTTCATAAACGGATTGTATGAAATCAACAAATGCGTCGCGAGCCGCGGCAGTGAGTTCCACAACCCGTTTTGCGATTCGATCAAAATCGTCCCAATCAAAGCCCACGAAAACCGAAGCCATTTTGTTCTCCTTCAAATAGTATGTTTTGGAAGTCCTTCTCGGACGTATTGACTAGGATTTCCCGCCATACTTTGCTTTAAAAAGTTCTGCGCCGAGGTGAACGATTTCCTTGTTGAATTTGTCGCCAAACTTGCCGCCGGCCTCCAGAGCTTTAACAGCAAGATCGGAATCGCTCGCGACCGCGCCGATGAATACGGCTGGTACAGCCATTGCCACGCCGATCACCCAACCGGAAAAAGTTTTAGGATTACTATTCATTGCACTGCGCTCCTTCGTTAAATGACGAAGGCACGTTTTATCCGTTTTACGCGGCATCACAATTATAAATCGTTGACTCTTCCATATGCGATTGCCCATCAAATTTCGGTATGATTTAACTGTCTGGATCAAAATGAGTTGCGATCAACTCAGAAGTCGGAAGTCACAAAGAGGTCACTTCTGTCCTTTCGCCCCATTCGCTTTAGCGGGCCGCCGGCAACACGCCATCGCCACCCATTCCAAAACCCTGCCAATCTGCTCCTCCCAAAACTAATCCCGCGCGGATTTCCCCAAAACACGTCCAATCCTTTCACCCACCGGACCCTTGTGTAGAGGGAGTTACTTTTTTCGATCCCCAATCCGCGCGCTCCAAAGACGCACTTTTCTATCAACCACAAAACTTTTTCCCGCATCGCCAGGCACCCCCCCCGGGGGGAGTGGGACCTTTTGAGACTTTTTGATCCCCAATATTCAATCGCCATAAAACGCAGGACAATGCGAAGCCCAGCGCAAAGCGAAATGAAACAAGGTTCCGATCAATCCGACGCGAGCAACACCGCCGCAAGCGGCCCCCCAAAACCCGCCGCCAGCGCAACGCTCCGCTCGATTCGCCTCTGCGCCGCCCCCGAAGAAAATCGCAGCCCCCCCGTCGCCAGTGGCTGCCTCGACCGCACATTCCCCGGAACCATCCCATGCGAATGACACAAACAATTAATCACCACCGACACCAGCCCCGCCGCCCCCAGGCTGTGCCCGAGCGCCCCTTTATGCGAATACAAAACCGGGTGCGCCGCCCCCACAATCGATTCAATCGCCGCCAGCTCCACCGGATCACTCACAATCGTCCCGGTCGCATGCGCATGAACCAGATGAACCCGCCCCACCGCGACGCGCGAAAGCAAATGCCGCATCGCCTTCGCCTCCGGATCACCGCCGGTCAGATGCGTCCCATCGCCCCCAATCGCCCATCGCTCCACGCGCGCCAAAGGCCGCCCGCGCACATCCCCAGCCGACTCCAGGCAAACCGCCGCCGCAGCTTCGCTGATCACAAAACCCTTGCGCGTCTGATCAAAAGGTCTACACCCGTGCCCCTCCGGCGGCAGCACGCCCAATCGCCGAAAACTGGAAATAAACAGCGGATGCACCGACGCTTCCACCGCCACAACCAGCGCCCGCCGCGCCTCGCCCGATTCTATCGCCATCGTCGCCCGCAGCAGTGCATGCAACCCGCTCGAACAAGCCGCCGAAAGCGTCACCCGCGGCCCGCTCCCAAATCGCAGCCGTTCCCCAAGCTCCGAATCAATCCGCGCCAGCCCGCAAGACAAATCCGGCGCACCCGATTGCATCCAGTTTTCAATCGATCCCTTGCTGGTCCCGACAAAAAGCCCCGAGTCCATCTTCCCACAATCCGCTGCCGACCACCCCGCCTGCCCCAGCGCCTCCCCCGCCGCCGCGAGAGCCATCGGCCCCGCGCGATCAGGTCCAGCCCGATCCGCCCCAACAAAACCCGCCACGCGCGAATGATCCGAAATCGCCCGCCCCGCCAGCAGCGCATCCCACGTCGCGAGCGCGCTCGCGCCCAGCGCCGAGACCAATCCAATCCCCGTAATCACCGGCGGCGATTGCATCACGGATTCCATTGCCGCTCGAGATCAACGCATTCCGATCGCCGATCAATTTGCCGCGACAACTTGTAATACCCAATCAAGGCATGCTTCGCGATAGGATTATTCACAACATCATCAATCGAATACCCCGTGAACGAAAGAATCCGATCCAATGGCCGCTGAACAATCACAACCTGCACCCGCGGCCCATCCTGCCGCCGCAACCGAACACCCGAAAACCCAAGCCCATCAATCTGACTCATATCGCACTGATTCTAGTCGAGAATCCGCAACCAAGCGCAATGCGAAAAGAATTGCCTCAACTCTCCGGCCGTTCCACAGGCGCAGGCGTCTCCGGCGGTTTCGCCCCCGTCAGCGCCGCCACAATCCGCTCGGAATGCAAATGACAATTCTCAATAAAAATCGCATACCTCTCCTGCGTCCCGCCGATAGCAGTCCCCGCCAGGTAAACCCCCGGCACATTCGTCTCCATCGTCGCCGCATCAAACACCGGCATCTGCCCCGCCCCCTTCAACTCCACCCCCGCCATCCGGCAAAGCGTCATGTCCGCCTCATACCCAATCAAAAGCAGCACAAAATCCGCCGCGATATCGACGCTCCGCCCATTCGCATCCACCACAACCGCCCCACCAGGCCGAATCTCCTTCAGCGTCGTATTGAAATACGCCTTCAACTTGCCGGATTGAATCAATCCATTCATCTCAGGCCACAACCAATACTTGATGCTCGCCGCATCAAACTGCGCATGGCGATAGCTCACCGAAACCCGAGCCCCCGCATAATGCGACCGCAGCGCCGCCTCCACCGCCGAGTTCCGCCCGCCCACGATCAACAAATCCTTCTGAAAATATTCATGAGGGTCCCGAAAGTAATGGCTCACATGCGGCAACTCACACCCGGGCACGTCCACCTTGCGCGGCCGTTCCGTCCCGCCCGTAGCCAACACAAGCTTCTTCACCCGATACTTCACCTCACCACCCCCGCGCCGAGTCGTCAACACAAACTCACCACGATCCCCACGAATCCCAACCACCGGCTCATACGTATGAATCTTCAAATCAAACTGAACGACAACCGCTCGCAGATAAGCCAGATATTGCTCGCGCGTGCACTTCGTCTGGTCCGGCGTAAACAGCGGCACCCCCGCAATAGCGATCCGCTCATTAGAACTAAAAAACCGAGTCTGCGGCGCGAACCACGAAATGGTGTACCCAATCTGCCGCGCATCAAAATGCAGATAATCAATCCCCGCCCGCTTCAGCGCAACAGCAACTTCAATCCCAATAGGCCCCGCCCCAACAACCGCGACTTCAGCAGCAAGCTTCGCCATCGACGCATTCTAGACACACATCCACTGACGAGAAACATCTTCACAAATCACCATGCATTTAATTCCAATCTGTGTGAATCTGATTTATATCTGACTTCGGCGAGCTCAGTCGAGTCGTGGCTAACAATCTTCTCTGCGTCTTCCTCCGCGGCCTGTCCCGGCGCGCCGGGGTCTCAGCGNNTCTCAGCGTCTCTGCGGCTCCCATTCACTATGTAATCGACCGCCCCCCATCCAATCGCAGAATCTGCCCAGTGACATAATTCTCCCCAGCGCACAAAAACTTCACCGCATTCGCAACATCCACCGGCGTCCCCGCCCTAGCCAGCGGAACGCGCCGAAGATATTCCTCCCGCTTCTCCAATGGCAAATCCACCTCCCACTCCACCACGCCCGGCGCGATCCCATTCACCCGAACGCGCGGAGCCAATTCCCGGGCCAGCCCCAGCGTCAGGTTCCACAGCCCAGCCTTGCTGGCACAATACGCCAGATATCCCGGCGTCGGCCGCTCCGCTTGCAGATCGACCATATTCACAACAGCTCCCCCCGCCGTCTTCAGCATCGGCGCAAATCGCCGGCAAAGCAGCAGCGGAGACTCCACATGAATCGCCCACAGACGTCGTGCCTGCGACGCATCACCCGGATTATCCCGCTCGTAAAGCGAAGCGTTGTTCACCAGCACATCAAGCCGTTGAAAGCTCGCCGTCAATTGCGCGTTGATCGCCTCCACCCCGGCAACCGGATCAACCAGATCCGCGTGAATGGCGATGCACCGCCGCGATTTGCCTTCGATCTCCGCGGCCAATTCTCTCGCAGGCTGGGCGTTCTTCAGATAGGTAACCGCGACATCGAATCCCGCATCGGCCAGCCCAAGCGCGATGGCCCGCCCCACGCGGATCGCGCCGCCGGTGATCAGTGCCACGCGAGTTTGATTGGTTTGGCTCATTGTTCTCTATAATACTATCGCATCATGTATCAAAGTAATCGACGCTGGCTTCTGCCCCTCCTCTTGCTGATCGGTCCTTGTGCGCCGATCTCCCTCGCCCAACAGCCGCAACTCTGGTCCCCCGACAACGGCGACGGAACCTACAAGAATCCCATCATTTTCGCGGACTATTCCGACCCCGATGTCATTCGCGTAGGCAATGATTTCTATCTGACAGCCTCCAGCTTCAGTTGCTTCCCAGGCCTGCCAATCCTGCACTCCATGGACCTCGTCAACTGGACAATCATCGGCCATGCCATCAATAAATACCCGGTCGAGCGCTTCAACACCCCCGTCCACGGCTGCGGTGTCTGGGCCCCGGCCATTCGATTTCATGACGGACAGTTCTACATATTCTTCGGCGATCCTGACAACGGCATATTCATGGCAAAGACCACCAATCCCACCGGCCCGTGGAATCCTCTCGTGCGCGTCAAAGACTCCAAAGGTTGGATCGACACCTGTCCGTTCTGGGACGACGATGGCAACGCCTATCTGATTCACGGCTTCGCCGGCTCCCGCGCGGGCATCAGCAACGCGCTCGATATCAATCGCATGAGTCCCGATGGAACAAAGCTACTCGACGACGGCAAGCGCGTCTTCGACGGCAAGGATGCCAACTACACCACCCTCGAAGGCCCCAAGCTCTACAAGCGCAACGGCTATTACTACATCATGGCCCCCGGCGGCGGAGTTGGCGGCGGATACCAGATCGTCTTCCGCGCCAAAAATATCTACGGTCCCTACGATTCCCGCGTCGTCCTCCGGCAAGGCAAAACAAACATCAACGGCCCCCACCAGGGCGCTTGGGTCCAAACCCAGACCGGCCAGGATTGGTTCATCCACTTTCAGGAATACCTGCCCTATGGTCGGATCATCCATCTTGAACCAGTTCGGTGGGTCGATGATTGGTCAATCATGGGCGATGCCGGCGAACCGGTAACGTCTCACGCTAAACCGGATGTCGGCAAAACCTGGCCCATTGCCGTTCCACAAACCAGCGATGAATTCGATCAGCCGGCGCTCAGCCTTCAATGGCAATCGTGGGCGAACTTTCAGGATGACTGGATTTCATTGGCGGAGCGACCCGGGTTTTTGCGAATGAAAGCAGTCACGTCTGCCACGCCGGCAGCGTTGTTCGACCATCCAAATCTATTACTTCAGAAATTTCCCGCGGAAGCATTTAGCGTAACGACGAGCCTCGATCTCGCCAAGCTGGGTGATGGCGATCGGGCCGGACTTGTGGTCGCCGGACTTTCAACCGGCGCTCTTCAGGTCGAAAAGAATCCCGCTGGCCTGAAGATCATCCGCACGGCTTTTATCGCCCATCGGCCGACCCATTGGAACGGCAATCCTCTTCCCGGATCGGATATCGAAACCGATTCAGTAACAATCCCCGGCGACAAAGTTTTTCTCCGCGTCAAAGTCAGTCCAGGCGGCGTCTGCGTTTTCGGCTACAGTTCCGACGACAAGCGATTTACTGATATCGGCCCGGCGTTTGCCGCTGCAAATGATCTCTGGATCGGCGCCAAAGTCGGGCTATTTTGCAATTCATCGGTTGGCAAATCTTCCAAAGGCTTTGCGGATGTGGATTGGTTTCGATTTGGAAAATGACGAAAGTCGAAGGACGCCCAGCATTATAAATCCCTGTTCTTTGCTGCCGGCGCATTAGAATTGCACGCCCGATTCCGCGTACCGCACACGCTTCAATCCTTGACGGGTCAGCCAATTCCGCGCATACCGTGGCAGCGGGCAAAATATATCCGGCAGTGCCGCGTTTTGATTTCTGACTCAGCTGTGAGATAGTGGAGTTCAGGTGAAGTGAGGCAGATCATGGCGATACAACGAAAAAAACGAACCGTCCGCCCCGCCGAGGCGCGAGCGTCTAGCAAAAAGCCGCGGATTGAAACGGTTGATCATTCACATGCGCGCTGGCCGGCTCTGCTGAAGCTGATCAGCCGCCTGGGCGATCGCAATGTTCTGCTCCTCGATGAAGACGGTTGGCTCTCAGCACGTCAAAGTGTGATCGCCGCATTCGCCGGTGGCAAGCCGGCCGCCTACCTGATTTTTCGCGTTCAGCCGCTCGGCGATGGCCGAGTGGAGGCACGTCTTGATGCCATGGGCTTCGGTTCATCTGACACCGCCGGCCTCATGCGTAAGGCGCTTTCCGATGCCGCTCTGCGACAGTGCCGTCGGCTGAAATGCGTCCGATTTAAGGGCTTGAAGGTCAAATCGGATGCCGGGCGATGACGGTCCTCGGAAGCTTGCCCGTGACCAATTGAAATGCTTCCCCATATTCGGCATTTGGCAATCGGCAATGGGCATTCTACGATAGTTGCCTCACGCCATGATCGTCTTCCCCTGCCATATTTGCCGGACCTCCCTTTCGGCTGAGGCGGCCCAGGCGGGATCATTGCTGCGATGTCCGGTCTGCCGCACGACGCTACGCGTGCCGGTGCCAGAGACAGTGGCCGCAGGCGCGGCAGCGGGTAATCGCGGTGTGATTACCGCTGGTGTTGGCCCTGCCATCGGGCTTCAGCGTCCCGCCGGAAGCCCGCGATTTTCTGGTCGAAGATATGGCTTCAATTGTGGATACTGCTCCAGCCGCCTGGAAGCCACCGAATCCATGGCCGCACAGGAAGGGCAATGCCCAACCTGCGGCAACCAGATCACCATTCCCATTCTCGACCGCTACAACCGCCTGATCGATCCCAAAACCCGGCAGATCATCAAACAGGACCCGCACCCCGTTCACGCATACGCAGCCGCTGGCGCTCGCGCACCCAAAATCCAGCGCACGAACGATGGCAAACAATTCATCATTTGCCCCAGATGTTCGGCGAGCAGTCCGATCACCTATAACAATTGCAGGAGCTGCGGCATGCCGTTCACGATGGAAGGAACCACCGTCGATGCAGTCGGCGCGAACAACGGATTTTGCGTGGCATCGCTCGTCCTCGGGATCATCGGCCTGCTGACGTTTTTTATCTTCATCCCTTCCCTGCTCGCCATAATCTTCGGCATCGTTGGGGTGCGGCAGGCCGTCAGCGCCGAGTCGGCCAATCGCGGCGGCCGCGGAATGGCCATCGCCGGAATCGTCTGCGGCTCGATCGGCAGCGTCCTTGCCGCCTTCCTCTTCCTTTCTCGGCTCTAAATACGCGGCACAACGACAGGATTGGCTGCATCCCCATATCGTTCAATCCGGACGCCATAAACGCTGGACAAGACCTCGGGCTGCAGGACAGTATCCGCGCTTCCCGACGCCGCGAGCGCGCCATCATGCAGAAGCATCAGTCGATCCGCGTGTGCCCCGGCGATGTTTAATTCGTGCGATGCGAGCAGCACCGCCAGGTTCTTCTTCTTCGCCAGATCGCGCAACAGTTGCCAGAGATCAATCTGATGTTTGAGATCGAGAAATGTATTGGGCTCATCCAGCAGCAATGCAGCCGGTTCCTGCGTCAGACAGCGGCCGATGTAAACGCGCTGGCGCTGTCCGCCGGACATTTGATCCATCGATCGGTCCAGCAAGTCTTCCAGCCCCAAAAGTCTGGCTACTTCAAGTGTGACGCGCTCGTCCGCGCTCGATTCCAATCCGAACGCTCCCCAATACGGCGCCCGGCCAAGTCGAAGAGTTTCAGCAACCGTCTGGCCCGGTTCGTGCCGCGGAGATTGCGGCAGATATGCAACGAGGCGCGCCAATTCACGTGGCCGCCATTCGCGAACATGTTTCCCTCGCCAGGATATTTCCCCAGTCGCTGGAACATGCCCCAGCAGCGACTTGATGAGTGTGCTTTTTCCGCTGCCATTGGGGCCGATCAGCGCCACCACCTGTCCCGAATCCAGCGAAATGGATATCCCGCGCAAGGCGACCCGATCGCCATACGCGTGTCCCACGTCTTTGGCTTCCAGCAGCATTATGTCCGCAGTTTTTTGATCCGAGCCTGGACGTCTTTGTAGTTGAAATCCCACTGGGCGACCTTGCTGAAGTGGGAGATGGCGTCAGGTTTGAGTCCCTTTTGCTCAAGGACGCGCGCCCTCCAGTAGAACATTTCCTTGGAACGGTCGTCGCCTTGAAGTTGATAATCCTTGATCAGTTGGCCGAGCGTATCGTCAGCCTCATCATTAAAACCTGCCTGGAAGAACGCCAGGCCAAGCAAGACGCCCGCATCGACGCGGTATTTTGGATCGCTTCGCGCCTGCTGCAAAATAGGTATGGCGTCCTGGAACCGGCTCAGGCGGAACATCCTCTTGCCGACTTCGATGCGCCACCGCATGTCCGTTGGATAGGCGTCGGTCGCCAACTGGAATTCTTTCAACTCAAATTCAAGCTGTTCACGGCTGAATTGCGCGTAGTCGTTGCGAAGCTCTTCGTTTTTCGGATCTTTGATCAGCGCTTCGCGCTTGCTGCGCTCCATGCGGCTCAGCTGTTTTATATTGATCGCGCCAATGCGCTGGCGATACCGGAACTGCTTGGTTTTATCGTACCACTCTTGCAACAGTTCGATAGCTTTGCCCTCGAATTCCGGATGCTCCGTTTTTTCCAGCGCTTCGACCAATCGCGTCAGTTTGCCGGGATCGTGCGGCTCGGCCTTATAGTCGTGCTCGGCCTGGGCGATGATCGCCTGCTGGGCATCGAAATCCGCGAAATCCTTATCGCCGATGAGCAGCAGCGATTGCTTTTGCATGTCGCGAATCTGATCTCGGAAGCTTCCGCCCTTGGAATAGCCAGCCGATTCCATGGTGTCCATCGCGCCGAGGTTCTTCAGTTCGGTCGTGAGGTCCATGTCGTTCTGGCGAAGCATGAGCGCGTATTGGCACGCGTCTGCAGCCAATTTCCACCGCTTGAGCCCCTTATAGATGTCTCTCAGAACGATGAACTTGTTGAAATCCGGTTTTTTGTCGTCGGCGTTGGCTTTCTGAAAAATCGGGCCGATCCAAAGCACGGTATCCCAATAGCCGCCGCGATACGCGCTTTGCATCAGCGACTGCATGTGATCGGTGTTCCCCGGATCGAATGACATCAACTTCTCGGAGTTGATCATGTTGGCTTTATCGTCGCTCGTTGGGCGTTTGAGCTTCATCGCTTCGAGGAATCCGATGGCCTTCCCGCCGCTGGCTTTCCGCTTCATCGAAATGTCGCGTAGTTCCTGATGGACTTCCATGGCGTCGGGATCAAGCTCGAAGCCATTAAGATACATCGAGATGGCGTATTCAAAGTTCCCGGTGCCGGCGACAGTGCGGCCCCGGTCAAAAAAGACCTTTGCCTTGGCCCGATCTTCGGGTGGTACTTCTTTATAGCCTTCTGGAACTTCAGCCACGTGCGTTTCCCTTCACAATCCACCCCTGTGCAGATAGGCAGCCGTGCAGGCCGAGGGGGGTCAGCGTCATTGACCTTCACGGTTGTAAATGGCAATTTATCCGAGTGCGGTTGAACCTGTCAACCAATTGATCTACTGTCTTACGCCGCCGATATTGGTCATTTTAGGTCTATCGATTGGGCTTTTGTGATGCTTGAGGACTTGAAAATTATTTCTTATCCCGATCCGCGCCTTAGGCGCGTCAGCGTTCCGGTTAAAGAATTCAGGGATAAACTGGGGGACTTGGTTCGCCGGATGTTTGAGCTCATGCGCGAAGCCAAGGGTGTCGGTCTCGCGGCCCCACAGGTGGGGTACAACATTCGGCTATTCATTGTTAACCATACGCAAAAGCCCGAAGATGATCGGGTTTACATCAATCCCGTTCTATTCGATGCCGAGGGAGAAGAGACCTCTTCCGAAGGGTGCCTTAGCCTTCCAAACATTAACGTGGATGTGACCCGGGCCAAATCCGCGAAAATGCAAGCGGTGGACGTCAACGGCAAGCCGATCGAGCAGGTTGAAACCGACTATGTCGCTCGCATCTGGCAACATGAATTGGACCATCTCAACGGCATCCTCCTGATCGATCACATGGGTCCAACAGCCAAGGTGGAGAACCGCAAGATTTTGAAGGAGCTGGAGGAGAAATACGTGGCTGAACATCGCGAAGAACCGCGCGGCAAAGTTAAATAGTTGTCCATGCGAATCATATTCACCGGCAGCGGAGAATTTGGCGTTCCAACCTTGGCCGCGCTGTTGGAGGCCGGTCAGGAGATCGTCGCCGTCTGCACGCAACCCGACCGCCCCGCCGGTCGCGGCCGTAAGCTTACACCGACCGCCATCTCGCAATTCGCCTCAGCCCACTTGCTGCCCGTGATTCCTACGAGCGATATTAATGCCGAGCATCTTCCGTTGGCTGACCTGATGATTGTCATCGCATTCGGTCAGAAGATCGCGCCGGCTGTAGTAGATTATCCCCGGCTAGGCAGCGTCAATCTGCACGCATCGCTCCTGCCTAAATATCGAGGAGCGGCTCCAACTAACTGGGCCATCCTTCAGGGTGAAACGGAGACGGGTAATTCCATCATTCGCCTGGCGCAGAAAATGGATGCTGGAAATATCTTGTCTCAATCATCGTTGTCGATCGGCGAAATGGAGACCGCCGGCGAACTGCATGACCGCCTGGCAACTGATGGAGCCAAGCTGATGCGGCACACCGTTGATGAGCTGCAAGCAGGCAAGATTAGAGAGATCGTACAAGACGAAACGCGCGCGACGCTGGCGGCCAAACTCTCGCGACAGATCGCCGTGATCGATTGGAACTCGCCGGCGGTTGAGATTTCGCGGAAGATTCGCGGTCTGTATCCATGGCCGGGGTGTCGGGTTCGTCTGACTGACGCTGCGGGAAACGAACGCGCTCGGCTGACTCTCTCGCGTGCTCGCGCCGTTGACGGCGAAGGCCCCCGCTGGCATCCGGGCGAGATCGCCGCCGATGGTGCGATTGCTTGCGGCGATCAGGCCGTCGAACTCATCGAGATTCAACCCGACGACAGGCGTTCAATGTCTTTGTCCGATTATCGCCGCGGAAATCCCTGGATGCCGGGGATGAAATTGGAATCGATATGACCCAACATAGCTTGCTCTTGCGGGCCGTCGTTCTCATCACCGCTGTCCTCGTGCTAGACCCATCTGCTCGGGCGGAGGTCAACGATTCCACGATTCCGCATATCGTTCAAAAAGACGGAAGATATGCGCTGTTTGTGGATGGAGCCCCCTATCTGATCCTCGGCGCCCAGGTGAACAATTCCAGCGGCTGGCCATCCGTGCTGCCCAAGGTTTGGCCGGCGATGGATTTCCTGCACGTCAACACAGTCGAAATTCCCGTTTACTGGGAACAACTGGAACCCGAGCAGGGACGATTCGATTTCTCGGTGGTGGATACGCTTCTCGATCAGGCTCGCCAGCACAAAGATCATTTGGTGCTGCTCTGGTTTGGCACATGGAAAAACGGCAGCAACCATTACATGCCACAATGGATGAAGCTCGACCCACACCGGTATCCCAACGTGACCGGCGCGGATGGCAAGGAGGTCGATTCTCCAAGCCCGTTGGCAAAAGAGACGCTCGCGGCCGATATCACGGCGTTCTCGGCGCTGATGCGGCATCTCAAAGAAGCCGACTTCCAGCACACCGTCCTGATGATTCAGGTGGAAAATGAATCGGGCACATGGGGCGCTGTGCGCGATTATTCAACGGCTGCGCAAGCGCTCTTTGACGGCCCTGTGCCAACCGAAGTTTTGGCGGCCATGCAAAAAACGCACGCCCCTGAGCGGGCCAATTGGCAAGAAGCTTTCGGCGATGACGCGGATGAATACTTTCACGTCTGGGGCGTCTCGAAATTCATTGGCCAAGTCGCAGCAGCAGGAAAAGCGATCTATCCGCTGCCGATGTATGTCAACGCATCGTTGCGCGATCCGCTGAATCCCGGGCATCCGCCGAAATACGAAGTCGGCGGACCGAACGACAACGTCTTTCCGATCTGGAAAGCGGAGGCTCCTGCCATTGATCTGCTGGCGCCCGACATCTACCAGCGGGAATCAGCCCACTATTTGAAGGCACTGGATTACTATCATCGGTCGGACAATCCGCTGTTCATTCCCGAGACGATCGGCCAGGGTGCTTATGCTCGTTTCCTCTTTGCGGCGCTCGGTCGCGGAGCCATCGGTTATTCGCCATTTGGTTTGGACTACACGCGGAATTTCGATTATCCGCCCGGCTCAGGGATGACGCCGGAACAGGCGTTTGGACCGGTGGCACTGGATTACGCGTTGATCGGTCCAATGATGCGCGACATCGCTCGGCTCAATTTTGAAGGCAAAATCCAGGCGTCTGTGGACGAGCGAAATTCACCGGACTTTCCGGTTGCAATAGCGACGCCCCCGCGGCCGCACAAAACGGAACCGACGGCTGATCCGGAAAATCCGCGGCTCGAAACGCCGGATGAGATCCTGCATTTTGGAAATTGGGATGCGCCGGTCTGGCATCGTCCAATGCGGCGCGGACTTGGCCCAGCCACGCGGCCGGCCGTTCCGCTTCAACCGAATGGGCGTGCGCTCGTCGCACAACTTGGTGACAACCAGTTCCTCGTCACGGGATTGTATTGCCGGGTCGGATTTCTTCCTGCCGGATCGGCCGCGGGAAAGCCGTGGCAATATCTCAGCGCGGAAGAAGGGCAATACAAGAACGGCGTGTTTACGCCAAGCCGGATTTTGAACGGCGATCAGACCGACTGGGGTTTGATCTTCACCTCCACGCCGACGGTTCTGCGTGTCACTTTGTATACGAGGTAGCAGGAATCAATTGAACGCACGCGATTTTGCCCTCATTCAGCTCGACGGGAAGCGGCTTCCGGGATGGAAGCCGAATCTCATTCGTGAGCGAAATATCTCGGAGCCGGACGATCCGCGCGACTGGGCGCTGGCTGAGCAGATCGTGACCGGGGTGATCAAAACGCTTCTGTCTTTACAGCACGACATCGAGCATTACTCGGACAAATCCGCCGCCAAGATCGATCCGCTGGTTGTGAAGATCCTGGCGATTGCGATTTATCAACTGAAATATCTCGATCGAATCCCGGCTGCTGCCGCTGTGGATCAGGCGGTGGAGCAAACCAAGCGATTTGGCCAACGTCGCTCGGCCGGTTTTGTAAACGCGGTTTTGCGAAATGTGGGACGCCAGCCACCAGCGCCTGTTCCGGATGCTCATGCAGATGTGGAGGGATACGCTCAAGTTGTTTTATCTCATCCGCTTGAACTGTTTCGCCGTTTGGTTTTGCTACTGGGGACAGAGCGGGCACTGGCGTTTTGCCGCCACGACAATATGGAGCCGCCGACGATTGTTCGATTATTCAAGGGGATTGAGCCGGGGGCGCTGAACGTGCCAAGCGTTGAAATTCTGCCGCATCACCAAGCCGGATTGTTCGTCGCACGTAACGCTCGCCGCGCGGTTCTGGCCCAATGGGCGCGCGATGGCCTAGCGCAGGTACAAGATGCGACGGCGGCTGGCGTAGTCGAGCAGATGCAAATTTCTCCGGGGCAGACCGTGCTTGATCGTTGCGCTGGATTAGGGACCAAAACAATCCAGATTCAGGAGCGCGTCGGGATGACCGGTCAGGTCTTCGCCATCGATCCGTCCGCATTCCGGTGTGCCGCGCTAAGTCAGACATTGAAGGACCGAAACATTTCTAATGTCAAAATCCTCCAAGTTGGAAAAATGGTCCCGATTGCGGCCGAGATTCCCGCCGCCTTCGACCGGATTCTGGTTGACGTCCCGTGCAGTAACAGCGGCGTACTGGCCCGCCGACCCGAAGCCCGATACGCCACCGGCGTCGATTGCCTCGTGAAGCTTCAGCGGGATATCCTCGAAGATACTCTTCCATGGCTGACCTCGGGCGGGNNTCTATAGCACGTGTAGCGTCTGGCCAGAGGAAAATGAGCGACAGATTAAGGGGTTCTTGGATCGCCATTCGGACTTGGCACTCATCGAAAAGCGCTCAATTCTTCCCGATTCCGTCGATCTCCTGGGCTATCACGACGGCGGATACCTCGCCATATTGCGAAAAGCGTAGGCGGCAAAGAGATTCTAAACCCCTACTCCCCGACCTTCCGATGAACTGAATAGGCTTTTCAAGATGAACTATTTCTTGGTTATCAGTTGTGTGTTATGTGGCTGGGCCATGCTGCGCGTCATGGGGTCGGAGCGGGCGCAATTGGTTAAGGATCTGGAAAAGAACCTCCGCCGGGAGGCCAGGCGAGCCCCGCCTGTCCCAAGCCTTGCCCCCGCCGACAGCCCCCCCGCCAAAGTGGTGCCTGCGACCAAANNATTGACTTGTCACCTTCACCCGATATAGGCTACCAATAGCGTGTCGCCCGGCACTTCCGATGCGCACCGCGAGGGCTTGATGCAAAACCGAAGAATCCCGACGTTCACTTGGATTTTCGCAATCGCCTTCCTTGCCGTTATCGCAGCTTTGGCTGGCGGCATCTCTCTACTTCGGCATCTTCCCGTCGACAGCGCTTCTCTTGCAACCGGAGTTGCCCTTCTGGCTGCCGGCTACCTCGGCCTGATCGCAATCCTTGTCACCCTCCCGATTGCCCTGAATCTCGTCGCCGCCCGCCAGACCAACCTGCGGCATCAAACCGAGTTCATGACCGCGCTGGGAGACCGTCTGGAAGGCATCTCAATCCTGATGAATCTCATGAGCGAGCAGCAGCTCCTCAGCGATCGCGCCAAGGCCGTGGCGTTCCGCGAGAAGGATTATGATGCGGTGCATCGGGCCGTCGTGGAGGAAATCGCCCGGCGCAATTGGGACGCCGCAATTCTCCTGGCCAACGATATTGAAAGACAGTTTGGCTACAAGCAGCAGGCCGATGCGTTCCGCGCGGAAATCACCAGCAAGCGATCGGATTTTCAACGCAGCCATCTGGCTGAACTATTGGCCCCCGTCGATCGCCACATCAAGGCGGAGGCATGGGGCACCGCCCTGCAGGAAGCCCAGCAGATCATGGAGCAGTTTCCCGGCGACGAACACGTCAAGCGTCTTCCCGAGGAGATCGAATCGCGCCGTCAGTTGCGAAAACAACAGCTTCGCGAAAGCTGGCAGGATGCCATTGACCGTCACGACGTAGACGGCAGCATTGAGATCCTCAAAAAGTTGGATATTTACCTTACGCCCGCGGAAGCGGAATCGATGCAGGAAATCGCCCGCAACGTGTTTAAGGAAAAGCGGGAAGCGCTGCGCATTCGTTTCGCGCAGGCCGTTAAAGAGCAGCGAATCGCCGATGCCGTTCGTCTTGGCGAGGAGATCATGAATGATTTCCCCAACACGCGCATGGCTCAGGAAGTCCGCGATATGATGACCACCCTCCGTCAGCGGATACACGACCCGCACGCCCCCGCGATGTGATTGACCCTTTCAGGTCATTGGTCGCATCCCGGCGTTCAAGGTATATTCCTCCACGATCAGTTCCATGAGGAGAATATTGTAATGGATGCCCTTTCCCTGCCGCGGGCTGCCTGGGCTTTTGGCATCAGTCTAGGCATTTCAATCATGGCCGGATCGGTTAGCGCGCAGGTTTCAACCAGCGTGACGGTCCTGGCTGACAAGCCGCTGCGATATGCGGACAACTCTTTCGACGCAACGATGCCCTCCACCGGGCTGGGTCTGCACACTTCCGTTTACTCGAACCAATGGGGAAATCCCGCGTTGCCGGGATTGATCAAGGCGTCAGGCATGCAGATGCTGCGATATCCGGGTGGAAGTTATTCTGATATGTACAACTGGTCGACTGGGACGGGTAATGCCAGTGTTTACATCGCCGCGCATTCGGATTTCGGCAGCTTCGTTCATTTCATGGATGAATCGCATACGACGGGGATGATCACGATCAACTATGGTTCAAATACGACCAACACAATAGGCGGCCAGCCGCAGGAAGCCGCCGCCTGGGTTGCTTATGCCAATGCCAATGCGAACCTTTATGGCACCAACGCCGATGTCGTGCTCGGGACTGATCCGGCGGGCGTAAAATGGTACACCGCCGGGTATTGGGCGAGGCTGCGAGGCTCAACTCCGGCCGAATATCAGGCATGGGCAACCGAAGCAGGAACTTACGATCCCGTTTTTTCGTTTCTGGCAATCCATCATCCTGTCCCGGTTCGCATCAAGTATTGGGAAATCGGAAATGAAATTGGCGGCAATGGATACTACAGCGGGCAGTGGGAATATGACTTGCACGCTCCGTACAAGAATGGCGATTCCGAAAGTCATGCCGGCCGGAAGAACAATCCGCTGTTATCGCCCGTAGCATACGCGCGCAATTTCATCAGGTTCGCAAGATCGATGAAGGCGGTGGACCGGACCATCAAAATCGGCGCTGGGTTCGACGCGAACCGCGATGACCTGTATGACAAGGCCGTGCTTCAAATCACCGGNNTCGGCATCATTCACTGGTATCCCAACGGAGCCAATCCCAACGACCCGGTCGGATCGCTTCCCGGCGCGGTGACATCAGGCCCATTTTCGCTTAGCCAGGTTGTGAGCAACCTCCGCACGAGCGCCCGGATGTACGCTTACAAAGGGGCCGGTAATTTTGAAATCAACATCACGGAATTCAATTACGCGGCCAAGAATGCTTCAATGGTTTCCTACGCCTTATTTGCCGCCGACGCATACCCAACAGGGTTTGAAAATGGGGTGAAAAACATGGACCTGCTGGAAATGCTCGGGTTGCCCTATCTGGGCGATGGGCCGCTCGTTCCAGGCGGGGAATATTATGGCATTCAAATGGTGAGCCATTTCGCTTCGGCCGGGGATCGATTCGTCTCGACCGCGTACAGCGATCCGAAATTGCGCGTCCATGCCATCAAGCGAGCGGAAGGCGGCATGGGCCTGCTATTCGTCAATAACGCCGCGGCATCGGACAATTCACAGGATCGCCGGATCACGGTGACGTTGATGGGATCGCCGATAGTTAGAAAACGCGGTACGCTATATCTCTTTGGACCTGCAAACGTCGCCGGCACAACCATCAGCGCACCCACGGCTAAAACGCTCGATGGGCTTGGCCATTCATTTACCCTGACCATCCCGCAGCAGACAATCGGCGTGTTGGTTTTCTCGGAAGTTGATCTCCTGCCGACGATGCTGTTCAGTCTTTCCACTTTATTTATCAGGCGTCGCCTGCCAACCTCGCGTTATTGAAATGTCTGTTCCCAATAGACCCTCAAAATCCGAGCGGGCTCTCTCTGAGATCACATATATCGAGAGGTACGCCTGGATCATCATCAAGAACGTAGTGGGATGGGTGCTGATGCTGTCGGCGATCGTGGTGGGAGGCATCTTCCCGATCCCGCTGGGCACGCCAATGTTTCTGATTGGCTTCGCCATGATCACATTACCGGGGAAACGGCACATGACCAGCGGCGCGCTCCGCGGCATTCCAATCAAGTTGCACACCCGGAAGGCGCACATGTGGCGGTTGGCCATCTCGCTGCTGCTGCCGCCGGCCTTTGTTTGGCTGCTGGAGTATCAGCGTCACGCGATTCTTCATCCGTCGCAGATGGGCTTGTTGCGCCTGTGCGGGCTTTATGGTGTTGCCATCGTGGGCGCGTGGATTCTCATCTGGCTCATGCTGATGATGATGAACGTTCTAATCAGGTTTCTGCCGAAGACCCGGCGTCGCGTGCGGCCCTGGCTGCGGGATCACGGAATCAATTTGCTTCCGCCGCGAAGAAAAGTCCGAAACCTTGGAAAGCAATTGCCGCCAGATGATCAGCAGATTCTGAGATTCGGACGCACCAGCGCGGCTCGTAGGGATCGGGAGAAAGACTAAAACAGCAAAACGTTCTTATACGCATCAGCCTTGCGGCATGGGTTCGGCCGCCTCAGCCGTCGCGGGTGCTGTCAGCTTATTACCTTCCAGTATCCATAGAATATTTTTGAGATAGACAAACGACCCGAACGCCTGACCGAGCAGACCGATTGGATCGCGCCGCCACAGGAAATAGGCCAGAAGAAGCAGCGAGCCGATGAGGCTCATCCACCAGAACATCGGCGGCACGACGCTTGAGCCTTTGCGCTCGCTGGCGATCCATTGGACAACCATCCGGCCGGTGAAGAGCAACTGCCCGAAGAGTCCGATGCCAAGCCAGATGAGAACACTCGTTGATGACGTGCCGAGATAGGTTGCGATGCCGCCATTTGTGCCGACGTTGTAAAGCCGATCGGACAGTTGATCCGCAGTGACTTTTTCCGTCGCTCCGCCGGGATGCCAGATGAAATATTGATATTTCCCGGCGACGTCCCGCTGCAAATAAACCTGTGCTTTGGTGTCGGCTAGTTTTATGTCCGCATGGACGGCGTTGGGGATAGCCGGATGTTGCCGAAACAACACGAACGCGACCACGCAGAGGATTCCGACGAACAGAACTTCGCCCACTATCAGATAAGCCCGTGACATCAGCGCCTCCATCCCCAACTGCGGCAATTATCGTCAATGCCCCGGCATGTAACTAGCCCTGCGATCGCATCAATTCCGCGGCAGCCTCCGTTGCCGGGTCGCGGATAAACGTCGCAACGAACGCTTTACTTTCGGCCGATGGGAGCGGGACATATTTTCCGGTCGCGGCGGCGATGATGGTTCCCGATTCGTCCATGGCTTCGGCGGAAGTTACGATCAACCGCGAGCGGCTTGAATCCACACGGGCGTGGCAAACCAAAGGTACGCCGATCTTCGCGCTTTGCCGGAACCGCACATTCATCTCGCCGCAAACGCAGAATCGCTTGCCGTGCCATGACGCGGCCCAGACCATCGCCTCATCCAAGACGGTAGCGATCGCTCCGCCGTGCACGATTCCCTCGAATCCGATGTGCTCGGTGGCCGGGATGTACCGGGTCTCGACGATACCACCCGTGGGATCGACGTATAGCTTCAGGCGTAATCCGCGAGCGTTGGCTGGGCCGCACACCAGGCAGCCGGGGGTGTGGGGCAATTCCAGGGGCATGATCAGGTGGAAATCGGCTCAACAGGCGTTTCAACCAGGGCGAGGGCTTCCTTGCCCTCCTGGTGCATCTTGTACAGGGCGTACAGACTGTTGAAACCAACGTAAAAATATCCCCCGGCAAAAATCCCCAGGAACGGCACGGCCTGCAGACAGAAATTGTAATAAATGCTGATGAATATCCAACAGGACATGTAGCAGCCGAATGCAATTTCAATGATCGGCAGGCTCAGTTGCCGAAGCGTCCAGACGCTGGCGCTGTGCCAGGTTCGCTTGGCCATGCCTGTCACACCATATTTCTGAGTCCGGATGAATTCACTCGGCTTGCGGCGAATGGCGCCCCAGATCGCCTCTATCACCGCTTTGGCGTTGTTCAGACTTATACCCACGCCAAGCGACATTAGGACCGGCATATAAAGCAGGGCCTTCCAGCCAGCCATGCGCCCGAGCAATTCTTTCTGCCCGAAAATGAAAAACGTGCTCGCCGAGCATGTCGCAAGGATGAAAAGGCTCAAGCTGAACAGCGATTGGCCCCAGGTGTGGGCGTGTTCTTTGAGCGGGCTATAAAAGCTTAGAAAAGCCGGATACATCAGGATCGTCAGCAGCACCATCAGCACGTACACGATCGTATTGGTCAAATGAAAAAACGCTTCGGTCTTGATGCGGAGCGGCAGGTGCTTAGAGCGCAAAACTTTTGGAAGCAGCTTGATCGCGGTCTGGACGCTGCCTTTGGTCCAGCGGTGCGCCTGCTGTTTGAATCCGATCATTTCCGGCGGAAGCTCCGCGGGGGCGCAGAACTGCGGCAGATAGACGAATTGCCAGCCCTTCATTTGGGCGCGATAGCTCAGATCGAGATCTTCGGTCAACGTGTCGTGTTCCCAACCGCCGGCATCGACGATTGTCTTTCGACGCCAGACACCGGCCGTGCCGTTGAAGTGCATAAACCGGCCGCTGCGGTTGCGGGCGGTGTGCTCGATGACGAAATGTCCGTCCAGAAAAATCGCCTGACTCTTGGTCAGAAGCGACGCGTCGCGATTCAGATGATCCCACCGCACCTGCACCAAGCCGACCTTGTCGTCGGTGAAATAGTCCATGACGTTGTAAAGAATGTCGCGCGGCGGCAGGAAATCCGCGTCGAAAATCGCGATGAATTCACCTGATGCCTGAAGTAGTCCCTCGGCCAGCGCGCCCGCCTTGTATCCCTTGCGGTCTTCCCGGTGGATATATTTCACGTGATAGCCCTTGGCGGCCCATTTTTCGCAGGCTTCGCGGGCGATGCGCGCGGAGTCATCGGTGCTGTCGTCAAGGACCTGAATCTCCAGCTTCTCGCGCGGATAATCAATCTGGCAAGTCGCCCCGATGATGCGCTCGGCCACCAGATTTTCGTTGTACATCGGAAGCTGCACCGTCACGCGCGGCAATTCATTGAACTGGCTTTTGGGCTGATAGTTTTCGTGCCGGTGCTTAAGATAGAGGTAGACGAGGATGTAACGGTGGAAGCCGTAGATGGCCACGACCGTTAAAACGGAGATGTAAAAGAAAACTACCAGGTCGTCAGAAATGCGATCAAGCATAGGGGCTTTTGGGCCGGTTCCCTTTTTCCGTCGTCCCTTCGAGCTCGACGGCGACGCGATTGTAGAGCATTTACTAAATTTGTGTCAATGTTCGATGCGTCTGAAATAGCAGAGTGTCCTGAAATAATGACCATCCACCCCGATTGATGGCCATTAAGCCTCGCTCGGGGTGGAAGAGAATTCAAGATTTGGAAGAACGCCTACTCCGCGGAGGCCAGTGCTGACTCGGCCGGCTTATCGGCCGCCGGTGCTTCCGACTTGGCCTTTTTCATTATGCGCGAAGCGAACTGATGTCGCCGTTCGGTGCGTTTTCGCCGTCGCCCGGCGCTGCGCCGGATCGTTCCGCGCGGGGCCGCCTGCTCCGTCAACAGCTGCAACAACACCAGGCTTCCGCCATCGCCGATGCGAAAATCGCTGAGCTTGATGATGCGCGTGTATCCACCCGGACGGGTGGCAAAATTCGGCGCGATTTCCTCAAAAAGCTTTTGCACCACCGTTTTGCCGGTGAACTCCTGCTCTTTGTCGGTCAGGCGCCGATCCTGCAAAATGGATATCACGCGGCGGCGGGCATTTAAAGTCCCCGTACGCGCCAGCGTGATCAGTTTCTCCGCCATGGCTTTCACTTCCTGTGCTTTCGGCAATGTCGTCCGTACCTTTCCGTGTTCGAAAAGGCTTTGAACGAGATTGCGCCGCATTGCCATGCGGTGTTCCGAATCGCGACTGAGCTGCCGGCCAAATAACCTGTGACTACTCATGTTTCCAATCTCCTCATTCGCTGGTGGAGGTCTCGGCCGCCCCGCTGGTCTGGGCTTGGTCGCCTTCGTCCTCATCATCATCCAGCATCGTTGCTGACTGTTGCTGCGGCGCCGCATCCAGATCCATTCCCAGGCTCAGGCCAAGGTCAGCGAGCTTACGCTTCACTTCACGCAAGCTGGTCTTGCCGAAGCTGCGGACTTTCAACAGATCCGAATCGGTCTTTCGCACCAGATCGCGCACGGTCGAAATCTTTGCCGATTCCAAGCAGTTGTTCGCACGAACCGACAGATCCAGTTCCTGGACCGTCATGTTCAGCTTCTGCTGAAGATCGGGGTCGATCATCGCCTTGTTGGCGTCACGTAGGGCCGCGATCGCATCGTCATTGGCGGTTTCGCTGCCCAGTTCGAAATATTGCACGAACGGATTGAGATGCTTGCGGAGAATCTTGCTGGCTTCAACGAGCGCCATCTCGGGAGTGAGCGTGCCGTTGGTCCAGATCTCCAGGATCAGCCGGTCATAGTCGGTTTTCTGTCCGACGCGGGCGTCCTCGGTGCTGTATCGCACGCGGGTGACCGGCGAATAAATACTGTCGACGGAGATCAGGCCGATCTCCTGCTCTTCGGTGTCCTCGATGTTTTCCGCGGCGGTGACATAGCCACGGCCTTTGGATACCGTCAGGGTCATGTCAAACGAATCGCCTTCGGTCAGGGTGGCGATGACATGGTCCTTGTTGACGATGGTGATCGACGGATCGGCCTCAATCATGCCGGCGG
>PMAK01000111.1:0-266 GCA_003153655.1 Phycisphaerales bacterium | reverse complement strand
ACGACGCGCGACGGCAATTCCAAACCACGCCAACGCATTCTCATAAAATTTTTCTCCTGCAACTGTGCTTCCCGCCGGATCGCCGAAGTTTACCGCCCCAACCGTTAGGGGCCATCTTTCTTCTGCCTCGCCGTCGAGATGCTTTTATTTTTTTGTTTCTGATTCTATCGCGCTATTTCCACTGAACGATTTTAGACGCGTCGTTTTTTCGGCGGCCGGCAACCGTTGTGGGGCAGCGGCGTCACGTCTTCAATGCCGATGACTTT
>PMAK01000139.1:223-27002 GCA_003153655.1 Phycisphaerales bacterium | reverse complement strand
GGCCGCCCCGTTTTTCGTGCGGTGAGCATTCGACCTCGATCAAGCGAACCGGATGATTGGGCCGATGCTTCTCTTTGGAGGCGGTTCCCAGCCGGACGACCGCGTCGCGCACGATGCCGGCATCCAATGCCTCCTTGGACAGCTCCCGTTCCTCCACAACCTCAAACGTGCTGTTGTCGCGGATGCGGCAGACGTAGCTGGAATCGAGGGCGTGAATCTCATTGAACAGGGCGAACTGCGCGAAGTAGCGGTCCAGCACGTAGCAGCGGCCCGGCTTCAGATTCGTCCGTAGTACCGCTGCCTCGTCCCCCTTGCCGCCGTTGAGCGGCGAGGTGACGTCGATCTTCACCGGCACGTGCTTTTCGATCTCGAATTGCGCATGCAGCTTCCAGGCGAATCGCCTGGTTCCGTCGCAGTTGTCCGCCCAGGCGGCCTGAATCATCTTGGGCAGTGCCTTGACCAGCGTGGCATCGACGATGGTCAGCAGATAGTTCACGTCCTTGAGCCGTGGATCATGCCCGACCGGCTGGAGCTTCTCCGCCAACTGCTCGATCACTCCCAAGAGCAGGGCCGGATCGAACACGTGGGATGATTCGCTGAACGAGGCGAGGCTCACACGCCGGACGCCCAGCTTCTTTTGCACCTTCTTCAGATCGCTGGCCCGGCAGATCGCCCGCATCCCTTCAACCGAAGGGCTGAACAACGCGACCAGCATCAACGCGACATACTGATCGAAAAAGAGCACGCGATTGCCGGCGATATCCCTGGCGCACCCGCTGTCGTGAAGCTTTTCCAGCAGCGGCATTACATCCAGCAGATATTTAAATCCGCGTGCCTCGACGGGCTTGGCTTTGCTCACCCCGGCATCATGCCAGACCACGCTAAGAAGCGCAAGGGCGCAATATCATGTTATTTGTAGAAGATGCAACTGCCGGGCCGAACGGGATTGGGGACACTTTCTTTCTCGAGTCGGGGGTAAATGGCCGTTGACGGAAAGACCAGGCTTGTAGAGACTGTGTTTGGATTGCGTGCGATGAAGTGAACGATTGGGGAATTTCTTGGCGACGCCGAGGTGCGGATGAGCGGATATGCCCACCGGCTGATCGCATTTGGGGCCGTGGTTGTCCAGTTGGCGCTGTTTGCCGCGACTGTCAGCGCAAAATCACCTTATCACCTTCACTATTCGTTTACGGAGGCCGATGGCGACGGGTCGTTTCCTACCGCGCCGCTGCTTCAATCTGATTCCACATTTTACGGCACAACTCAATTGGGAGGAATCGGAAATCAATTTGGCACGGTCTTCAAGTATGACAGTGCTGATCAATCAGAATCCGCCTTGTATGATTTTGCCGGTGGAACAGCCGATGGCGAGCGTCCGTCGGGATCGGTGATCCAATCGGGCAACTTGCTTTATGGGATGACTTTTTCGGGCGGCACGTATGGCGGCGGGACAATTTACAGCTACGACACTACCGCTGCGGCTGAAATTCCTCTCTACTCGTTCGGCGCATTTATGGGGGATGGCTTTACCCCCTCCGGCGCGCTGATTCAATCAGGGACGACGCTCTATGGCGTGACAAGCAGCGGCGGGGCCAACGCCACCGGTGGTAATGACGGGACTCTATTTCAATTTGACACGGTCACGCATGCTGAAAAGATTCTTTATACCTTCACCAATTCTTTGTCGGACGGCATCGTCCCCGATGGTTCGCTGGTGAAATCCGGGTCATTTCTCTATGGCACGACGTCGCAGAGTCCTGGCAGTGCCGGAACTATTTTTCAATTCGACCTCTCGTCGGGGACGGAAAAGATTCTGCATTTCTTTGATGGCAGCGGCGATGGAGCCTCTCCAGCGGGCTCCTTGATTCTTTCCGGGTCTTCGTTGTACGGCCTGACGATCGGGGGCGGCGTGGATGACGACGGAACTCTTTACAAATATGACCTCGACACTGATACGGAAACCGTTCTTTATTCATTCAAAGGCGGCGCGACTGATGGAAAATTTCCGGAGGGCGCGCTGGCTCTGTCCGGATCCGTTCTCTACGGAATGACGGAAGAAGGCGGCAGTTTTGCCGATGGTACGATCTTTTCGTTTGATCTGAATACGGACATGGAAGTGCCGATTTTTTCGTCGGATACTTCAACGGGCGATCTTGCTTCCGGTTCGCTTACGGTTGCCGGAAATAGCCTGTATGGGACGACGAGGGCGGGCGGAGCGAGTAACAGTGGGACGGTTTTTAGCATTGATGTTCCTGAGCCGTCGATGGTTGGCGTGATTTTTGTTTCCGTTGCGTTTTTGGTTTGTCGCCGATGGGTGCGGGTTGGATGAATTGGGGTGGGTTGGGGGAATTGCACACTATCTGTTTGCTCGAACGGCGTTCTGCCGGATTTCCTCGTTAGAATCCCAATGGAATGAAGAAGCGAAAGAAAAAAAGTCGCCGGGCTGTTGATGAGGGTTCTTATATCTGTCCGACCTGCGGCGAGCAGATTGTCATTCCTCTTGATCCCTCCGGCGGGAGCGAGCAGCGGTTTGTTGAGGATTGTCCGGTTTGTTGTAATCCGAATGTGATTCAGGTGGAATTTTTTGGGGTGGGGGAGCCGGCGCGGGTTTGGGCTGAGGCTGAGTGATAATGTGTCGCAAATCCGGGCGAAAATTCAGGTAGTCGCATCTCGTCGTTTGGCTCGATTTTGTACGTATGCGCGAATTGCTGAGTCTGCTAGTATGTGAGAATCGTGATCGTTCGCCGTTGGCGATCGCACGAATTAATCTCTTTGACGAGGTCCACATGCATTATCTCTTTTCCCCCGTGCTGGCTGATTACATCTGGGTCGGTGGCGGCGCGCTTGGAACGATTCTTGTCATCGTGATCATCGTCATGCTACTCCGTAGGTGAGTGCCAAGCGGCGATGAAAGCTGGATTGCAGCGTTGCGCGCTGGTCCAATTGTCTCCATGGATACTCGGAATACCGACCAGGCGAGTTCGGATCGGCATACCTCGGATCATCTCGCGAACGAGCGAACATTTCTTGCGTGGATTCGCACCAGCATTTCGGTCATGGGATTGGGTTTTGTCGTTGCCAAGTTCAGCGTCTGGATTCGGGAGCTTGCGGTCAGCATGGGGCGGACGACACCCATTCCACACAGCAGCCTTTCGATGCCGCTGGGCATCGGGCTGATGATTTTCGGGGGCCTCCTGGCGGTGACGGCGGCTTGGCGATATCGCGCGGTCAAGAATGCACTTGTTAACGGCAAGTCGGCGACGGCCGAAGGGACGACGGTTGCCGTCACTATTGTTGTGGTTGCCATCGCGGCGGCGCTGATCGCTTATATGTTGGCGAGCGCTTAGATATTCAATCCGGCTGGCTTTTTGCCATCATTTTGTAAGAGTCTAACGAGTTATCGGAATAAGGCCGATATAGATATCGAGTATTGCGTGTCGTCAAGTGGCGTCCGTTAACGAAAGGGAGCATCTATGTCAGCCATCAGTTCGATATCGGGCAATTCGCCTCTTTACCAACCGACTTCGCCCATTGCGGGACAATCCAAGGCGGCCACGATCGCCGCGGATAAGGCTGCTGCCGCGAGACAGGCTGCCGCGACGAAAGCCGGCGCGACGAAATCCGACCCCGATGGTGATGGGGATACGGATGGTCCTGGGGTTGATGTGAAGGGGTGATATTTCAGAAGCGTTGCTGCGATTAAGTTTCCGCCGCGGCGATTCACATTTGCGCGCGTTTGGCCGGAGCCAAAATGGGCTCGTCGATCAGCATTTCATCCAGCGCGCGAATTTTGTCTGGGGAATCGGACTATTCATCCGGGATTGATCGGGCAGGGGATTGTTCAGGGGATCGTTCACGGTATCCGTTGTTGCGGCGGGCTGTGGGGCCGGAATGACAGGTCGTAGGTGCCGACGTAAATAGCCATCGCCAGCAGCATCACAATGATGGCGATCCAGAATTTCCAATCGTGGTGGATTCGCTTCCAATAGGGTTTTTGGGCTGGGGTGTCGTGTTTGTATTCAGTGTGCGGGTGGCCTTGTTTGGGTTCTTCCATAGTTTGTGTGGGTATTGTACGGGAATCTGCGAAATTCGCCTCTCACATTCTTTGAACGCCAGATTTTACCGCAGAGATCGCAGAGAACGCAGAGACGGACGCAGAGGGGAGGGTACGTATGGGCCTCTTTTTTCTTCTCTGCGGCCTCTGCGATCTCTGCGGTGAAATATTCCTGTGGAAATGCCGAAGGGTTGCGGATTTATAATGGGCAGCAAAAATGTTGCTGGATTGGTGGGGATGGGGGATAGAATTCTTGTCAGGTCGGATGTTGGGCGTACATTTCTTTGTGATGAGTGATAGTCGCGGCGATGCGGAGTTGTTGCGGGAGTATGTGCGCAGCGGGTCACGCGAGGCGCTGGGGGAGATTGCGCGGCGATATATCGACTTGGTTTATTCCGCGGCGCGGCGGTATACGCGCGATGCGCATCTGGCTGAGGATGTGACGCAGGCGGTGTTTATTCTTTTGTCGCAGCGGGCTGGGAAAGTGCGCGAGCCGGGGCGGCTGGTGGGTTGGCTTTATCAGACGACTTATTTTACGGCCAAGAACGCGCTGAAGATTCAGCGTCGGCGGCGGGTTNNCGGGCATTTGCCCAGGAACAGACTATGACTTTCGCACCTGAGCCGGATCAATGGACGGAAATTGCGCCGGTGATTGACCGGGCGATGGCGGAGTTGGACGGGTCGAGCCGGGACATGCTGCTGATGCGGTATTTCCAGGGGAAGAGCGTGCAGGAAGTCGCGACGGCGAATGGGGTCTCGGTGGAAGCGGCGCAGAAGCGGCTGTCGCGGGCGCTGGAGAAATTGCGCGGGCAGTTGGGACGGAAGGGCGTGGGCGTTGAGTCGTCGGCGGCTGGAACGATGCTGCGTCAGCGATCGGTTGAAGCAGCGCCGCTTGCGCTGCATCAGAGTATTTTGGCGACGGCCGGATCGGGCGGAAGTTCGTCCATTGGCGCGAATCAGATTGTGAAGCAGATGAATCGGTGGACGCGGATGCGCATGCTGGGGATCGGGACGGCGGTGGTGGGAGCGGCGGCGGCTTCGGTGCTCATTTTGATTTCGCTGGCGGAGTCTGGCGCGCCGGCGAGTGGGCCGCCTGCGAATCAGGTGGCTCAGGTTGCGCAGCCGGTGGATGATCGGGCGGCGATTTCGACGTGGGATGCGTCGATGAATGGCGGCCCGATTGAGAAGCCCTGGCCGCTGGCATTGCCGGGGGCGATTACCGGATCGATTGTGCCTGCGGATTTATTTGGGGATGGGAAGAAGGAGATCATCGTTCCGTGCATGGGGCTTGATCGGAAACATCTTGGGGCTGCGCAGGAAACCGTGCATCCGCATCCGACGCTGGCGGCGCTGGTGTATGCGTTTTACCCGGATGGGACGACAGTTCCCGGATTCCCGGCGCAGATTGTTTCTCAGGAGGTGCATCTCGCGGGCGAGAAAGCGATCCCGAGATACAGCGAGCATTGGGGGAGCGCGCCGAGCATCGTGAAAATCCAGGGCAAAGACGTGATCGTGATGCCGGGGCCGAACGGGCGGGCGTTGTCGGATCGCGCGGTGTTTGTAATTCGCGGCGACGGAAGCGTGCAGCGCGTGGAGGTTGGCGGGTGGAAGCCCGATCCGTGGACGACCATAGCCGTCACGACTTTGCGCGAGGGAGGGCGAACGGAATTGCTGGGCGGGTATGCGGATTTGACGGATGGGCTGTTTCGTTTGTCGCGGTTGCAGCAGGCGCTGCCGGGTGGATTTGGGACTTGCGTGGGGGATGCGCGCGGCGATGGGCAGTTGGAGTATTACCAGGCGGGTTATCAGGATGGGAATTCTGCAGCGGGGGTGGCGGAGGTTACGGGATACGATCAATCGGGGCGGAAGCTGGCGGGGTGGCCGCAGGCTTGCGGATTTCAGACGGGGGCGAGTACTGTCATGGGGGATATCATAGGCGATGGGAAGATGGATGTTGTGATGGTTGATGGGATCGGGCGGTTGATGGCGTGGACTTGGGATGGGAAACCCGTTCCGGGCGCGGTTGCGGAAGATCCGGCTGAAATGAAAAAGTTCCTGGCTGCGCACGGGCAAGTGGTTGATGCCATCCCGAAAAAGGATTTGTGCACGAGCATTTTGCGGATGGGGATCGGCGGGGATTGCCCGCTATCGCTGGCTGATCTGGATGGAGATGGGAAGGCCGAGATCGTTCTCTTTGACGCGGAAGATGGAACGTTGCGGGCGTTTCATGGCGATGGGAAGGGTTTCGGGAATGAGGATGGGATCATTGCGAAGTTGCCGAAGGATATTGAGCCATGGGGCGTGAGCGTGGCAAGCCTTGGGGGCGGCGGGGCGATGGATTTCTTTGTGGGGACGTACTGGGTGCGACGGTTGCCGGATGGGACGACGACGGTGACCAATATGTTACCGGGCGGCGTGAGCCATCGGTGTCAGGCGACGATTACGGATATTGATGGGGATGGGATGGCGGACATTTTAATGGGCACGCAGGATGGCCGTGTGTTTATTTATCATACGGGCAAAGCGTATCGTCCGGAGTGGGTGCAGTGGGCGACGAGCCATGGGGATCTGAATCACACCAGTTGCTGGCATAAGCCCGGGGCGACTGTGGCGCCGCCGGCGCGGTGAGAACGGTGGCCGGACGTCACCGATGATTGGAAGCCGCGGCGGCAAAATAGCCAGCGGGCCAACTTACGTCGCCGGGAATTTCTCTCGGAGTTCCGTAGTGATTGTTTGCACGAGCGGGGTCAGATCAATTCTGTGTTTCAGGAGACCCTTGCGGCCGAGCGAATGAAGGGTTTTGTTGGGAGCCAGGAAGCGGCCGGATTTTGGATCGGTTGCTTCCATCAGGAATTTTCGTTCTTCGCCGGTGATGCGGATGTTTTCTGCCATATGTTTTTACCCCTGCCAGTTATTTGAAGCATCGGCGGGCGGGGGATGTTGCTTGAGGCGGCTTGAATCGCGGGGCTGGGCCGGCNNTTTGGGAAGTCATCCGCAGGCCTGGAATAGCCCCGTTATTTGCTACATCGTGACGGCGATGGGTTGGCGCGGCGTGCGAGTGTCAGCCAGTTTCCGAGCTTGCACATGGACCCGGGCGCGGGGGCAGTTGAAGATTCAGAATCAATCAGTAATATGCGGCCCGCCGCTGAATTTGCGGATGATTCGGTGTAATCCGGGCAGGTAGCTCAGTTGGTAGAGCAATGGACTGAAAATCCATGTGTCGCCGGTTCAATTCCGGCCCTGCCCATTTTCGCGGGGGAGATTAATAGGGTGCTCCCCTGATGATGTCTCCGGGACTAAATGTAGTGGGGCGCGGTTAGGCGATCGTGAAGCCGGGGGGCATTCCTTCGCAGGTTTGTTCGAAGCGGACCATTGTTATCAAGCCTCGGGATGATTCGATTTGTATGGCGACGGCTTGGCCGTTGTCTTCTTGGGCCATTCGGACGTGCTTTGGATTTGGGATGGAATGGGTCGCGTGGGTGTTGGCGGAGTCGCCGGCGATGATCTCGATCCACTCGGCCGTGCCGCCTTTGGGGTCGGCCGTGATGATTCCCGCCAGGGGCAAAGCTCGCACATGCGAGGTGGGGCCGAGGTCGCCGTCGCCGATGGTCTCCACATTCACGCGCTCGCCTTGGTGTAACTGTGTCATGTCGCTGAAGAACAGGGACCATTGCTCAACACTGATTTCTTTGGTTCGCATAACTTCCTTTCGGAAAGAGCCATGATGATTTTAGGAATTCATGGGCTTGGTAATCGTCGACAAAAAAAGAAAAATAGGGTTGCCAATCTATGCGGCCTCAACGGCAAAACGAGTGATTGCGGCGATTAAGGGCACTCCCAAGATCGGGCTTGCAATATATGATCGGAAACATGAAGGCGATGGTGTTGAATGCCACGGCGGGGATTGAGAGTTCGCCGCTGGTCTGGAGCGATGTGCCGGAGCCTTCGCCGGGGGCGGGCGAGGTTCGGCTGAAGGTCAGTTGCTGCGCGATCTGCCGGACTGATCTGCATATTATTGAAGGGGACTTGCCGGCGATGAAGCGGCCGGTGATTCCGGGGCATCAGGTCGTCGGCGTGGTGGATCGGATTGGGGTGGATTGCAAAAGAATGAAATTGGGGATGCGGGTTGGGGTGGCGTGGCTGCGGTATACGTGCGGCGTCTGCCGGTTCTGCACGAGCGGCCGGGAAAATCTGTGTGAATTCTCGCGCTATACGGGGTATCACGCGGATGGCGGATACGCGGGGTATGCGGTTGTGCCGGAGGATTTCGCGTATGAGATTCCGGATGGGTATGACGATGTGCATGTGTCGCCGCTGCTTTGTGCGGGGATCATCGGGTATCGGGCATTGAAGCGGTGCAATCTTTTCGGCTCGGGAAAGAAGCTGGGGATTTTCGGGTATGGGTCATCGGCTCATATTATTTTGCAGATCGCGAAGCATCGTGGGCATGAAGTTTATGTGGTGTCGCGGGCGGAGAATCATCAGAAACTAGCTCGGGAGATGGGAGCGACGTGGTGCGGCGCGGATGCGGAAAAGATGCCGGTGAGGGTGGATGCGGCGATTGTCTTTGCGCCGTCGGGGAAGGTTGTTCTGCCGGCACTGGCGGCGATTGATGCGGGTGGGGCGGTGGCGATCGCGGGGATTCATATGTCGCCGATTCCTGAACTGGATTATGACCGATATCTTTTCCGGGAGCGGGATATCCGGAGCGTGACCGCGAATACGCGGGAGGATGGACGGGAGTTGCTGGCGGAAGCCACGGCGGCGGGGGTGCGGGCGCACGTTGTGGTTTATGCGATGAAGGATGCGAATCGTGCGCTGCGGGATTTGAAAGAGGAGAAGATTGAGGGAACTGGGGTTTTGGATATTAGTCTGTGATCTGCATCGCTAATGACTGACGGCATTTCAGATCGATAAGTGAACCTGACCCCCTCTGCTATCGCAATAAGTGAACCTGACCCCCTTTGCTATCGGACCCGCTTTGTTATCTCGTGTAGTTATTTATGTATATTAATTCACCGCCCCTTAGGTTTTGCGCGGCGAGCGACAATTCCAGGGCATTCGCGCCAGTAATAAGCCCATGCCACAGTAGTCGGTGACGCCAGCGAAGATCAAACCCGCTCCCACCAAGGCGGGGATAGCGAGAAACAGAGGGTGAATTCGCCAGGCCAGCACCGTCCCCAGAAACACCAGTGAGCCGGCGACAATACGGACTTGACGTTCGAGGGAGATCACCGTTGAGGTGCCCCGTTCAATCGGAAGACCAAGTGCCTCCCAGGCGGCGGTGCCTCCTTCGATGCAGTAGACCGATTCGACTCCGGCGTCGTTCAGAGTTTGCCACGCCTTGTCGGCGCGCGAGCCGGATTGACAGATCAGGTAGACGGGCTCGCCGTCCCGCCCGCGCTGGGCGGCAACGGCCGCCGCGGTCAGGTCACTCAGCGGCATCAGCCGGGCCCCGCGAGCGTGAACCCGCGCGAACTCGGCCGGTGTCCGGACATCCAGAATATTGAGTGACCGGCCGGATTGAATGAGTTGCTGGATTTCGGCAAGAGTAACGGTCTTCATGGAAATCTCCTTATGCTGGGGCGGGCTCGGCAAGTGCGTCCAGCGCTTCGGTGACTCGCGGGAGATAAGTGTAGGTCGGTCCGCCTTGCATCAGGACAGCGACCTCGGCCGCTTCCAGAATCTGCTGGCGCGTCGCTCCGGCACGGATCGCCGCCTGGACGTGCGCATAAATGCAATTCTCGCACCGCATGGCCAGACCGATCGCCAGGGCCATCAGTTCCTTTTCCATGACGGTCAGAGCATCCGGCTTCATCACCTGCCGGTGAAAGTCGCCGAATGCCTTGATCAGGCCAGGCATTTCCGTCCGGACCGGCTTCATCGCCGCGGCATTGTTCTCATAATACAACCGAGCATGGGTGGACATGGTGTATCTCCTTAAAGGGAACCATTAAGAGGAACGACGTTGCAAAACGGCCAGCGACGCAGTATAATTACTATATTGCCATAAAGCAATATAGTCATACAAATGCCCCCAGTCAAGCGTTCATTTTCCTCCACCATGCGATCCCGCAAGGGAACGGTCCACCCGGCGATGGGCCCATCGCAGATAGCGGCCACCGCGGAACTTTTCGCTGTTTTGTCGGAAGGCAGTCGCCTGCGAATCCTGCAAATCCTGCAAAACGAGCCGGCAAGCGTCGGGGAGTTGGTCGCTCGCCTGGAACTTAAGCAGGCAAACGTGTCGAAGCAACTGGGGATTCTATTGGCGGCCGGCGTCGTGGCCCGCCGACAGGAAGGGAACCGGGCGATTTTTTCCATCGCGATGCCGTTGGTGCATGATCTGTGCGAACTGGTCTGCCACGGCGTGCGGCAACAGGCGATCGATCGTGCCGCCGCATTGGGCGGTTAATTTGGACTTAATTACTTCGTCGAAGTGATCGATAAGACATCGTTATGGTATGAGCGATACACAAACGGCACTATCCTGAAAGTGCGGGATTCCGCTGTTTCCATTGCTCTGGAAGCCAGTCAGACAATCGACTCATCGGCCTGGTCGGAAGGTTCGTCAGAGAACTTCCGAAGGGGGAAGTTCCAAGAGTCGCACCCCTCCCAAAACGAACGGAGGGCGTGAAACGCTTGCTGGATCAGCCGCGGCGCTTGAAGAACTGGACGGCTCGCTCATGTTTTTTTGCCGCGGCGAGTGATTTGAATGTGCCGAGGTTGCGGCGTTTGCCGGTTTTTGGGTTTTTCTTTCTGGAATGGAGGCGATAGCCGCCGGATTTGAGTTTTGTGATCACGGGGCCTTCTATGGGGCCTTCTGTTGATTCGGCTCGCGATGGGAAAGCACGTCGGCGGCGAGGGGGATTGTGCTGAGAATCCCCACGGCGACGAGGGTCCAGGCGATGGCGCATTTCTTTTCGGGCTTAACGTGATCGGCGAGCAGCAGGCCGATTCCGACGCCGAGGGCTACGCGCGTGCCGGCGATTGCGCCTAGTTCGGGAATGCTGACGATTCGGTTGGCCATTGCTGATCCTTCTGGTGGGAGATCTATGACACGATCTATCTTCAGAAACTCTAACGCTGCGTGAGCGGAATGGTAATGGGGAATTTGGGCGGATTTTTGGTGGTTTAGAGCATGATGGTTTGGTGATCAATAACTAGATGCGTCATCGTATCCCACCATTTCGTAATCCTGCGATTGACGAATTTGTTCCACTTGGCTCGAACAACTCAGAGCTATTGCTTGCCCCATCGATTGTAAATTTCAAAGAATAGGAAGAAATAGGAAATGAGAAGGCAATAGACTTTAAACTGGGCACACCAAAAGGCAGGCGCATCAAGCCAACGGGGTTTATCGTATTTCCCCTCGATCGAATTGGATTCGATTAACTTTTTTACTTCTTCCTTTTGTATCCAGCTTCGGAGGACGAGGGCGGCTAAATACTGCTGCAAAATATCAAATAGAAAAAACCCAATCGTAAATGCAAGTGAGGCCAAAACGGCTCTGGAAAAGTGCGACTGAGGATCCTTTAGGATCCAAGCCACAGCAGCAGCGCCGTACGCGAGCTTTCTACCGATCTTAGAAAGCGTACTCGTATAGCCAGCGTATTGCTTCCAAAGGTCCGCGTTTGTCACCGACTTTTCTTTGGCCCTTTGGTGCCGGTATTGCCCGTAGTCGGACCAGAGGGTTTGGGACGAGCAGCGGGGGCCGAACAATTCATTATAATTTTCACCGGCGCTTTGGTGCCAGTATTGCCCGTAGGACGTCCGTCCCTGCCCATTTGAAGTTCTTCTCTCGGCACACCAACCTCCCTTTCTCGCTAGGATGCACACTCAATGACAGCCCCGCAGAACACTAAACGATATTGCCAAATCTACGCATGTAAGTCAAATCTGACGGGGACAAACTTCATTTGATGTAAAGCGACGAAAGAGGACACGAAACGATGATGCAGTTAGTTTTAAATCGCCTCCCAATCACGGCTTATCCAGTGCGAATTTTCTCACCGCGTGTTTATTTCGGAAGCAGCCGAAGATTTCGTTTTGGTCGCTGATGGCGATGCCGAAGACAACATCCTGTCCGCCGAAGGAATCGACGTAGCGGCCGTCGCCGGTGAAGACGTGAATGGCTGGGCCATCATCGCTGACGTAGATTCGGCCGTGGCCGTCGATGGCGAGGTTGTTCGGGGATGAGAGATGGTCGGGGCTGCGATTGGTGGGGTCGGGTTCTTCGCCGCCGCCGAAGCGGTTGATGTATCGGCCATCGGCGGAGAATTTGAAGATGCCGCGCATTCGGTCTAGCGCGAAAATTTCGCCTGTGGGGAGTACCGCGATTCTCTGGAAATCGACATCCTCGCCCACTTTGTCTTTGGCGTTGATGGTTGCTTTTATCTTTCCGTCCGGGCCAATGTCCACGATGTCGGAATTCAGGTCGATGGCGTAGACATCGCCGTTCAGTGCGGCGAAGGCGTCGGAATAGTTGAGTACGTTGTCTTCGAGCGTGTTTTCAAGCTCGCCGAGGAGCATGCCGGTTGCGCCTTCGTAGCGGTAGATGTGGGAGTTGGCGAGGACGTAGACGTTTCCATGGTGATCAGCCGTCAGGTTGGAAAGATATTTGCCGCGGCCGAGAGACCACTCGGCGAGGAATTTTCCCTGCGGGTCGAAGACTTGGATGCGTCCGTCGGAATATTCGCCGACGTAGATATGGCCGTCACCGTCGATGGCGACGCTGCGGGAATCCTTGAATTGCCCGGCGCCGATGCCTTCGGTCCCGAATTCCAGAGTCATGTGTGCGAAGGTGGGAACGGCGGGGGCGGGCGGCGCGGTGGGGAAGGATGATCGGATATCAACCGCGTTCGGCCAGGAAGCGACGCTCTTGGCTATTTGTTTGTGGGCCGAGCTTGAGATGATCCGCATCAGGACAAAGGTGAAAATGATGATGGCCATCGTGATGCCGAAGCCGAATTTAAGGCCTGATGAGGCGAGCTTTGCGGCACCTGTCGAATTGTAAGAGGGTACGTATGCGCCGCGATTGGGCGACTGTCCGGCGGCGAGTTTTTCGACGGCGTCTTTGGCTTCGGCAAGACCCATGCCGGAGGACTGGCGGAAGATTTTGATCGCTTCGATTTTTCTTCCGGATTGGAGAAGATTGGTTAGTTGGGCGATGTCGACGGATTTGCCGAGCATGGGGCCGAGGATGGCGGAGAGGTCGATGTTGGGTGAATTGGTTTGTTGCCCGCCGGGGAGGATGACGGTGCTGTTGCAGTAGGGGCAGCGCATGGATTGCTCGCCGTTGGCGGGGTAGTCGAGGGGTGCGGCGCAGGTGGGGCATTTCAGGGCTTCCGGCATAATTGCTGTCTCTCTCTCCCTCTCTCTGATTTCTTTGTCGAATTATTGGGAGGCATCCTAACCGATGGAAATGATGGGGGCGAGAACCGGCGCGAAGTTGTCGTTTCCTTTTTCTTGGCTTTGTTATTTCGGAGAATGTGGCTGCCCCAACGGCTCGGGACGATGTAGCCAAACGTCGATGGGATGATCGCCGGTGGAGAAGATGGCGATGGGGCGGTAGTGGTGGGCGATCCAAGATGATAGTTCCAGGCCGTAGTCGCGGCCGAAGGTGCGGGCACCGAAGGCGGTTTCTAAGAAGTCCATGATCAGGATGCATTCGGGCGGTTGATTGTTGAATGCGGAGCTTACGTTGGATTCGCCGTAGAGATTCAGGCCCATAGGGTGCATTTCGGTGTAGGGGACGGAACTCCGGCGGCCCGCGGCATAGTTGATGCCGGCGGCGTCGGGGATGACGGAGACAGTGGCGGTGGGAGCGGTGGCGAGCGTGAGCCAGTGGATGGCGGCGACGGATGCGGAATTGGTTGGGCGTGTCCAGGCAGTGCCGCCGAAGGCCAGAGGGATCGGGAGGGTGCGTTCGCTCAGGACGTGCTGGGTGACGATGAGGTTGTGGATGATAAACGCGGCTAAGAAGCCGATCGCGCCCATCTGGATGATTGCGGGGGAAGCAGATTTTTTTTGAATCCAACTGGGGAGCCAATCGATCAGGGCGATGACGGCGAGCATGCCGCAGGGCGCGGCCAGGACGAAGCCATATTGATAGAGCCGGGCGTAGAGAAAAATCTTTGCGAAAAATGAAAGGGAGAGAATCGCCAGCGTCCATTGAAGCAGGGCGCGGCGTGCGATCATTTGATCGGCGCGGGCTCTTACCAGACGGCGGAAGGTCAGAATCATGGCAACGATAGCGAAGAGGGGCAATCCGCGGCCGGCATCGGACCAGAAGGAGTTGAAGTGATTGCCGATTTGGATGAGCGAATAGCAGGCGGCCGCGGCGACGAAGAGGAGGCCGGCCATGGGAGTGGATTGCCCGATGCCGAAGAGTTTTGCGGCGATGCGGGCGAGAAGAATCAGGGCGATAGAGGCGGCAGTGTAGAAGGCGGCGTACTGGAGCATCAAGATAAAATTCGCCAGCGGCTCGTCCGTGCCGAAACTGCCTTTGTAAAAGGGGGTGGAGAGAACGTATGAATTGGCGATGAATTGCCATCCACCGAGGACGCCGTCGATGGCAATATGCGCCGGCATTCTGGCGGCGAACCATAGAAACGCGGCGAGCGCGGGAAGGATCGTGGCGATGACTGCCGTGGCGATGATGAAGGGAATGTGTTTTGGGCGGGTGAGCCAGATTGCGGCAATCAAGCCAAGAAAATAGGTAGATGCGCAGCCGAGGAAAATTTCTGGTTTGGTGAGGAACGCCAAGCCGGTGAGGAGGCCGCCCGCGATGACGGCGCGNNGCGTCTGCGATAAAACCAATCGACGCACCAGATGGCGGCGAGGCAGAGAAGAAAGCCGTGCGTGATCTGATGGGCGTAGGGGGTGAGGAAGTTGTAGTTGGTCAGTCTCGTCGGGGCGCTGAGGGCAAAGATGCAGAGGAAGAAAATTGTCGCGGTTGTTGCGGCGAGGGAACTGGCCATGAAGGTCAGCAGGCGATAGAGCAACGCGGTCGTGAGAATCAGGATGATGAGATTAGCGATGAGGATGGTGGCGAGGCTGGGGCCGAAGAATCGCATGACGGCTGCATTGAGCGTTGGGGAGAGAGGGCCATAGAGGTAGGCGACATCACGGTAGAGCGTTTTGCCCTGAGAGAGTTGCCAGGCGGTGTAAAGCTCGTTGCCGAAGTCGAGGATGATTTCGCCTGTGCGGGACCAGAGCCAATAGGTGAGAGAGAGGGCGGTGGCGGTGATCAGGGTAATGGAGAGCCAATCGGGGCGGCGCATTGGGGCGTAATATACCGTCCTCTGGCGGGGCCGTGGGTTTTTGAGGCTTACGTGATTGTTTGTGTGATCGGGATGTTTTTGGTTTTCGGAGTTCGTTACGCTTATACTCCGGCGGGCATTTGCGGAGAATCGAAAACACATCATGAAATACTTCACTCTTCGGCGGCTTGGGCTGCTTCTGATCGTCGCGCTTTTGGGGGGATGCCAAACTAATAATGGGATTTATAACGTTCGGAATTTTGGGGCCAGCGGTGACGGCAAGCACCTGGACACGCAGGCGGTGAATAAGGCAATCGACGCGGCGGCGGGCGCGGGCGGGGGCGAGGTTTATTTTTCGCCGGGGGCTTACGTCTGCTATTCGATTCATCTCAAGAGCAATGTGTCGCTCTATCTTGAACAAGGAGCGGTCCTTCAGGCGGCGGGGACGATTTATGACGGGCAGTATGATCCGCCGGAGCCATTTCCGTTCGCGGATCAATACCAGGATTTCGGGCATACGCATTGGCACAATAGTTTGATCTGGGGCGAGAACATTAAGAATGTGGCGATTCTTGGGCCGGGGATGATTGATGGAAAAGACGCGCTGAATCGCGGCCAGCCGAAGCCGGCGCCCTCGACGAAACCATCGACCACGCAGCCGACGACGGAGCCGTGGCAGGATACGACGCAGCCGTCGGATGATACGCAGGAGCCGTGGGAGGTTGAGGTTTCGCCGGAGGATGTTCGTCCCGGGCCGGTGGCGGAGCCCGCGGAGGTGAGGCATGCGCGCTGGCGGTGGGCGACGACAAAGATATCGCCGGATATTCCGACGCAGGATTATCAGGCGATGTATGCGGCGACGCAGCCGGCTACGGAGCCGACGACTTTACCGACGACTCAGCCGGAGTATCCGAACGACAAGGAAGCGCTGCCGGCGGGGATCGGGAACAAGGCGATCTCTTTAAAGAATGTTCACAACGTGATTCTTCGGGATTTTTCGATTTATGAGGGCGGCCATTTCGGGATTCTGGCGACGGCGGTGGATGGACTCACCATCGATAACGTGAAGATCGACACGAATCGGGACGGGATGGATATCGACTGCTGCCGGAATGTGAGGGTGTCGAATTGCAGCGTCAATTCGCCGCATGACGATGCGATTGTGCTGAAGAGCTCTTATGGATTGGGATATGTGCGCGACACGGAGAATGTGACGATCACGAATTGCATGGTGAGCGGCGGATATGTCGAGGGATCGATGCTGGATGGGACGTTCCAGAAAATCGCGCCGGCCAACAGCATTGGGAAGGACAAGAAGACCTACCACACGCAACGAACCGGGCGGATCAAGTTTGGGACGGAATCGAATGGCGGATTCAAGAACATCGCGATCTCGAATTGCGTGTTTGACGATTGCGAGGGACTGGCGATCGAGAGCGTGGACGGCGGCGTGATCGACAACGTGTCGATTTCAAACATCGTGATGCGGGATATCGTGAATGCGCCGATATTTATCCGGCTGGGGAGCAGGCTGCGCGCGCCGAAGGGGACGCCGATGGGGGCGATCCGGCATGTGAGCATCAGCGATGTTGTTTCGCAGAGTTTGGCGGCGAGATATGCGTGCATCATTACGGGTGTGCCGGGCTATGAGATTGAGGATTTGCATATCCATAACGTGCGATTGATTTATCCTGGCGGCGGGAAGGGATCGTGGACGAGGCGCGAGCCGTGGGAGCAGGTGAAAGCGTATCCTGATCCGTCGAAGCTGGGTGGGATGCCGGCTTATGGGTTTTACATCCGGCATGTGAATGGGCTGGAGCTGACGAATGTGGATATGAATTGGGTGAAGCCGGACATTCGGCCGGCGTTTTGGGTGGAGAATGTGCAGCACTTTGATTTACGGAACGTGACGGCGACGGTGATGGAACATGTGCCGACGTTTGTGTTGCGCGCGGTGACAGATTTCACGACGCATGATGTGAGCGGGGTGGAGAATATGCATTTGGGGGATGTGGAGAAAGAGGATTATTGAGGGAATTGACGAAGTGGCGTTATGAAGAAAAAGCATTTGGGTTCCAAATTTGAGGATTTTCTCGAAGCCGACGGCGTTCTCGAAGAATGCCGGGCTTCGGCGATCAAGTTCAAGCTTGCCTGTGAGCTTGGAAAAGCCATGAGTCAGCAGAAAATCAGCAAGGCCGAGATGGCGAAACGACTCAAAACCAGCCGGACGGGCATTGACCAATTGCTTGATCCCGACAACACGTCTATCACGCTTAATACAATGGCCAAAGTGGCCCATCTCCTGGGGAAGCGAATTGATTTCGCATTGAGGTGAGCGTTTTTCAAGTCACGAGAAAATCGAGCGACTTGGCCATGTCCGCAAATACTATGAACGAACCGGATGGGCCGTTTCCACGGTGAGTCTCAATCCCACGGCCTTCATGACCCCCACGATTGTTGAGAGGCGTGGATTGCCGTGTGCTGAGAGAGCACGATAGAGGCTTTCGCGTTGAATGCCTGCGGCTTTGGCGATCTTGGCCAATCCGCCGCGGGCCTCGGCAATATGCCGAAGGGCAATTAGCAGCACCTCCGGCTCGTCGGTGTCCTCAAGTGCGGCCTTGAGATATTCGGCGGCGAAGCGCGGGCGTTCCCGCAGTTTTTTCACCATGACTTCGTCGTGCGATAGGCTTGTTTTGTTTTTCATTGGCTTGAACTCCGTTGTTTGTAGTCGTTGAGGTACTGTATTGCCTTGGCTATGTCGGTGGATTGCTTACGTTTATCGCCGCCGCACAATAATAATACGCAGGCCCGCCCAATCGTCGCGTAATAAACCCTGTAGCCAGGCCCGTAATCGATTCGCAATTCCCATACGCCGCCGCCGACCGGCTTGCAATCACCGAAGTTCCCTTGAGTAAGCCGGTTGATTCTGGCGTCGATTCGAGCTTCAGCCCGGTCCTCGCTCAGACCCGCGAGCCACGATTCAAACACGTCCTTTCCACCCGAGGTCGTGTAGTGACGTATTTCCAACATCGGCTTATTGTAATGTATAGATTACAATGAATCAATTCTGAAAATCATCGTGCCATAGCTGCTTTGTGGGGGGGGAATNNCGTCCTAGCGGCCGAGTGGTCGGCGCGGGATGGGTTCCTTCCTCGGGCGCCCAGCTTGCGACGTCGCGGAATTGGCCGCCCTGTTTTTGTTTGTTTCCGGATTTGTTGGAGCCGATGCCGTTGTAGTAGCTATAGGCTGGCTCATCCGTTCGGAAGAATAAGCCGTCTTTCATTCCGCCGCGGGAATAGACGAGCGGGCGATCCGAGCCGTCGGGTAGGCCTCCCTTGATCAGCACATAGCCCAACGTCTGTTTGCCGTCGCCGAAGGGATCGATCGGTATTTCGGGCAGATAGTTAGCCAAGTCATCCAGCGACTTCGGCCATTTGCCGGCGTCGAAGCGATACAGATGGCAAGCCAGCGACATCGCCACCATATAGCGCTCCACGTTGACGCGATTGGTTGTCTCGATGACACGATCGATCGATGGCTTGGTGATCGGGTTGGCGTAGACGCTGGTGTGGAACATCCTACTCTNNTGAGGCGTGAGCAACTGGCCAATTAATTCGCGGGCCACGCTCGTCTGAAGCCCATTGCCGTTGTCGGGATCATTCGTCAAAACGATGTTGGACGTGATGATCTCAAGCCGGGTATATATTTCGGCTTGAATGCCTTCGCTGACCAACAGGCGGACAAGCAGTTTGTCCGATTCATTCTCCAGTAGATCAGCCAGATGCCAGTCATCCCGCAGAGATTCGACGGCGGCGGCATCGTTCCGCTGAAGATGCTGATAAATCGCCGCGTCCGCGAGTTCATTGCTGATGTTGCGGCAATCATTCAGGTAATAAATCGGCGGATGCGGGGGATTCCATTTCGGCCAGTCCGCGTGTTCGATTGACCTTGCCTGATGCGCTAGTGCGCGGGCCTCACTATTGGCTAGAAAATCCTTTTTCTCCATTCGATGCCATTCGGCGGGATAGGGCGGATAGTCGGTATAGTTCAAATTGGACGACGACGGCGACATGATATTCGCCTTGTCATTGGCGCTGAGCAACTTCGCCGCCTGCATATAAACCTTCGCCGCGTCATCTTCCGGCTGAGTTGCCTGGGCGGAAGCGACCTGTTGCCAGAAACCCAGGACACCAACGATCAGGAGCAATCTGAGCATTCCGGAAACCTTTCCAATGGAATCAGTATCTAGACACGCAATCTCACATTATGGACGGCGCGCAAGGGAGATTATTTCATCTTAATTGCAAATTGACGAGGGAAAACGGCTTTTAGCGTCAGGCAGCGGCGGCGAGGGAGAAGATTTTCACGCAGTTTCGGCCGGCACGCTTGGCCGCGTATACCGCTAAGTCCGCTGCTTTGAGCAGATGAGACGGGTCGGTCATTCGGCTGTTCAGCTCGAGCGTTGCGACGCCGACGCAGACGGTGGTGGGGACTGGCAGCTTTCCGCACATGATGGGTTGTTTCGCGATGGATTGGCGAAGGGCTTCGGCGATGTTGGCGCCGACGGCGCGCGGGGTTTCGGGGAGTATGAGCGCGAGCTCTTCGCCGCCATAGCGGGCGGCGGCATCTTTGGGGCGGCCGAACTTTTTGAGAAGTTTGCCCAGTTCGGTCAATACCTGATCGCCGACCTGATGTCCGAATTTATCATTGATCGCTTTGAATTTATCCACATCCAGCATCAGCAGTGTCAACGGCGTTTTTCCGGTCTTCGATGCCGTGAAATGCTGCTTGAGGATGTCGTCGAAAGCGGCGCGATTGTTCAGGCCGGTCAGGGCGTCGATTGTCGCTTTTTTCTGGAGAACTTCGTTCTGCTCCTGAAGCTTGTTGGCCTGCATCTGGGATTGGAGCGTCAGTTGAACGAGGGCTTCGTTCGCTTTTTCGAGGATGGCTTCGAAGTTGGCGGCGGCTCCGATGTTGATCTCAAACAGGGAGACGACATCCTTGGTCTTGACGCTGATCTCTTCGAGGAGTTTATCGCATTCGGGTTCGGCCAATTTGAATGCGGAGAGGCAATGGGCCCGCACTTGAGCCAGCGCGTTGGCGGGTGAGGCATCGACAAAGACGTCGGCGCAGAGGCCGGCGAGGTGGACGAGCTGGGCGATTTTTTTCAGGGTTGGATCGGTGACGGTTGAATCGTCGTGGCTGCCGCCGATGGTGGTTACGAGGATCGGGGGGAGCTTCCACTGTTTGGCGAGGAGAGCGCCGATTTCGGCGTGAGTCATGCCGAGCGATTCTTTTTCGGCTTTGATGAGTTCCGGGTGTGTCGGGGACTTGGCGCATATATCGCCATACTGCGGCCCCAGCACGGTGTCGAGAACGAGCATGCCAATGTCCTGAAGCAGCGCGCCGAGGAATGCTTCCTCCTGCTGGACGAGATTCATCTTCGTCGCGATGGTCCGGGCCGCGGTGGCGGCGTAGATGCTGCGGCGCCAATAGTTCAGGTGATTGAAGCCACGGCTTTTGTCTTTGTGAAGCGTGGTGACCAGAGAAAAGCCGAGGACCAGCGTTTTGACGGATTGAAGTCCGAGGATGACGAGCGAATGGCTGACGGTGCTGACGGCCTGGCTTCGGCCATAAAAGCTGCTGTTGACGGTGCGGAGAATTTTGGTGGAGAGGGCGGGGTCTTTGGAGATCAGGCGGGCAATTTCGGCGATGTCCACATTCGGCTTGGCCGCCAGATCGAGGATTTGGACTGCTATCGACGGGAGCGAAGGCAGATTGGGACACGACTGGATCTTCTTGATGAGTTCAGTATTCAATGTCTCAACCTTTGCTTTTTACAATGGTTTACAGAAAGAGAGATCGGCCAGTTCAGGCGGGGACTTTTGAAGTCAAAATGTTGCTGGCCCATCCAAGTGATGAGGGGCTGTTTTTATCGGCGCGGGATAGCGATCAGGGCTTAAGAGCGTCGTTAATGATCGCGGGGAGGCGGTCCTCAAGTCCCCCGAGGGGCGCGGCAAAGCGCACTTTGCCGGCCTTGTCGACAACGACGGTGAAGGGTGTGAGGGTTAGGGGATCAAAAGTATTTTCGACCTTGCCATCGGTGTCCATCAGCACGGGGATGCCGAGCTTTGTATCTGAAATGAATTTCTCGACGGTGGCCTTATCTTCCTGCACATCGACGGCGAAGAATTGGACGCCCTTGTCTTTGAAGTCTTTAGAGATGCCCTCCACGCGCGGCAGTGAAGCGACGCATGGGCCGCACCAGGTTGCCCAGAAATCCATGACGTAGGCGGAGCCTTTGAGGCTTTTGTCGCTCACCCTATTCCCGTTCATATCGGCGAGGGAAAATGACGGCACGGGTTTTCCGATGAGATCGGTGTTGGCATCGTCGGGCGTCATTTCCTGCGCGCCGGGCGGAGGCGTCCATGCAAATTGCGCAGCTGGCAAAACTGCTGATGGGGAGTTGACATAATCCGATGTCAGCAGCGCGGATTTGACGACCTTCGCGCCTTTCATCACCGCGTTTTTCGACACATCGCCGATCATTCTGCGGAGCAGATGCGTTTGCGGATCGATGACCAGTGTCTGATCGAACAGCGGGTGGATGATCTGGATTGTTGGGTAGGCGTGGCCGTCGATCTTCACATCATCCAGGCGGGAAATGGAGGTTGCATCCTGCAGGATTTCGCTCTCGGCGTCGCCCGAAAGCGCTAGCGCGAGCGAGAGATTCTGATTTCGCAGCACATCGGCGACATTCTCGCCGAGGGAATCGAGGGTTACTTTACCCTTGGGGGCGTCAATTATTTGATAGCGATTGCGCTCGGGGAAAAAGAGATAGATGTTTGTTCCGTTATTTCCCAGCAGGGCATCGCTTGTAGGCTGAGTGGTAGCGGGATTGGCGCCGGTTGTTTCCTTTGTCTCGTTGCGAAACAGGCCGGCTGAGGAATAGAGGCCCGAGAATTGGGCGACGTTGTTTCGTTGAACTCCGTCGATATCGAGGTTGCCCTGAAACGTGCCGGAAATTGAAAGGGACAGGAGCGACGCATAAGCCTGGCGAACCTGATCGAGCAGGGCGCGCACGTCGGGGGAGACATTGACCGGCGCGGGAGCAGCCGCGGACTGAGCGCGTGAACGGCGGAGCGCGAAGCTTCCGAGGACGCCGATGAGAACCGCGAGACAAAGTCCCAATATTACCTTTTCCCGTCGGGTCATTCATTCACTCCGCAAAGTTGGATTCTAGGGTTGTCGGTTGGCATTTGACAATGACAATTACTAATACGTCCTCTATCGGCTGGCGGATGTCCGTTTTTTCGGGGCGGCAATTGCAGGTTAAAGTCATATTTTACCGCCGAGACCCCGATGTATCGGGACAGGTCGCGGAGACCCCGATACATCGGGACAGGTCGCGGAGAAGAAAATAACCAGTCCTAATTCTCCGTATTCCTCCGCGTTCTCTGCGCTCTCCGCGGTAAAAATATTTCCTGAAATTTGGGGAATAAAACAGGGCCACGCATCAATCGAATTCATCGCCGCGGAAGGTGTTGCCGAGATATGCGCTGCGCACTTCGGGGTCGTTGATGATTTGCTTGGGGGTTCCGTCTTTAAAGACTTGCCCGTCGGCGATGATCAGCGCGCGGTCGCAGACGCGGAGGGTTTGGGCGACGTTGTGATCGGTGATGAGGACGCTCTTGCCGAATTCGTCTTTAAGTCGCCGCACTTCAACCTGAAGATCCTCGACGGCGATTGGGTCGACGCCGCTGAAGGGTTCGTCGAGGAGAATGAGCTTTGGATCGGTGACGAGCGCGCGGGCGATTTCAAGCTTTCGGCGTTCGCCGCCGCTGAGGGTGTCGGCTTTCTGGTTTCGCTGGCGGGTGAGACCGTATTGGTCGAGGAGGGCTTCGGCTCGCTGGATGCGCTGCCGCCGGGAAAGGTTGAGGGTTTCAAGGATAGCCAGGAGATTTTGAAGGACGGTGAGCCTGCGGAAATCGCTTCGTTCCTGGGAGAGATATCCGATTCCGAGCCGGGCGCGTTTGAACATGGGGAGGAAGGTGATATCGACGGCATCGAAGGCCACCGCGCCGCTGTCCGGCTCAACCATGCCGAGAATCATGCGGAAAGTGGTGGTTTTCCCGGCCCCGTTGCGGCCGAGGAGCCCGACGACCTCGCGTTGGCGTAGCAAAAACGTGACGTCATTAACGACCGTGCGCCCGCCATAGGATTTAACGAGCTTGGTGACTTCCAGAAGATTCATGTAAAGCCGACGAGTCGGGGCGGGTAGTCTCCCGTATGAAGCGAGAAAATCAAGGAGCCCCGCGGATTGTGGATAACCGGTGGATAAATCCGCCGGAAATTCCAGGGCGGGCAATTGTGCGCTAGTGGACACTAAGGCGATTGTCGGAATCCTAACAAAGGCTGAAAACAGTCTTAAATGGAAATTAATTGAGGGTGTCGTCGTAAGGGTATATTTGTAATGCGCTTACAGTCGTCATGATTTCCACGAAATTAAAATGGGCCGGATTTTTCGGGGCGAACGAAGCGTTAGGTGCGGAAACCTTCGGAATAATGGGCAAAAATTGCGGATGGCTAGTGGGTTTTGTGGATAAGTCTGAATGGCATTGGGGAAAACCCAGGCGTTTTTTGGAGCGTGGGGCGCGTGCGTGGTATGTTTCGTTTCCACGCGTGATATGCCCCGTCGGCACGGGGGAAACGCGATCCGTTCGGGAAGGGCTCGGCGGACACATATTCAGGGATTGCCGCAAAGGCCGATTGACGCTCTCGGCTCATGTCTTGAAAGGAGTGGCTGTATGGCCACGGGAAAGGTCAAGTGGTTTAACGACCAGAAGGGGTTCGGGTTTATCGCATCCGACAAGGAGGGGAAGGATGTTTTCGTTCATCATACAGTGATTGAAGCGGAGGGATTCCGAACGCTGCAAGATGGCGAAATCGTGGAATATGAAGTCGAGGATGGACCCAAGGGAATGAAGGCGACAAAGGTGAAGCGGGTCGTCGCGNNAGATCCCGGCGCGCCGGGATCTTCGACATTCTGGTTTCGGGTTTTGTACTCTCCCGCGCATCAACGATGACAAACCTTGGCTGACTTATCACAATGCCCCCATGAAATATCGCCGCCTCGGAAAATCCAATCTTCGCGTCTCGGTCATCGGAATGGGCACCTGGCAGTTCGGCGGGGAATGGGGGAAAGACTTTAAGCAGGATGAAGTCGATCAGATGTTCGATGCCGCCCGGGAAGAGGGGATCAACCTGATCGACACGGCTGAGTGTTATGGAGATCACACATCTGAATCATTCATCGGCAATGCGATCCAGCGCGATCGCGCCAACTGGATCGTCGCCACCAAATTCGGGCATAAATTTCATGGGCATATGAACCGCACGGATGAGCGGTCGGCCACACACGTCGCCCAGCAAGTGGAGGATTCGCTCAAAGCCCTCAAGACGGATTACATCGATCTGTTTCAGTATCACAGCATTCGATACGAGGAATTCACCAACGATGAGTTGACGGCATTGCTGCAGAAGCTGCTGAAATCAGGCAAAATCCGGCATCTGGGGAATTCAATTTCGGGCCAGACGCGGAAGAATGTGAATCAGGTGGATGAATCATCCGCGCGCGGCGTGGAGGCGATTCAGGTGATTTACAATCGATTGGATCGAACGCCGGAGGAAGCGGTTTTTGGGAGTTGTCAGAAGCAGAATCTGGGTGTGTTGGCTCGGGTGCCGCTGGCGAGCGGGTTTTTGAGCGGGAAATATAAGCTGGGGAGTTCGTTTGGGAGGAATGACGTGCGGGCGGGGCAGGATCGGGCGACGATTGATGCGAAGCTATGGGAGGTGGAAGAAATTCGGCGGAGGGAAGTGCCGGCCGGCGCAGAGATGGCGCAGTGGGCGCTGGCTTGGTGTCTGCTGCATCCGGCGGTGACGGCGGTGATTCCGGGGTGTAAGGATGTGGCGCAGGTAAAATCTAACGCGCGAGCCGGGGGACTAGAGATGATTAGCAACGATCATCCGCAGGCTTGGAAATGAACGGGATCAGAATTGAACGGGTGAGGGCAGAGGAGATTATCAATCTTCGCCATGTGGTGCTGCGCGCCGGATTGCCGAGGGAATCGGCGAAATTTTCTGGCGATGATGATACGCAGACGGTTCATCTGGCGGCGAAGATTCAGGCGAGCGTTATTGGATGCGCAACGGTTTTAGTGAACGAGTGGAACGGCGAGCGGGCGTGCCAATTACGCGGAATGGCGGTTGATCCAGCCGAGCAGCGGCGGGGCGTTGGGCGGTTGCTTCTGGCGGAAGTTGAAGTGATTGCAGCGGAAAAGAAAGTTGGGCTGCTGTGGGCTAACGTTCGCAAAGTGGCTGTCGCGTTTTATCAGAAGTATGGATGGGTAATCGTTTCTAAGGAATTTGAAATTCCGACGGCTGGGCCGCATTTCAAAATGATTCATCGATTCTAACAAAGAATATTTTACCGCAGAGATCGCAGAGTACGCAGAGAAAAGAAGCTGAATTCTTCTCCGTGATCTCTGCGATCTCCGCGGTAAAAATTGCATTTCGCAAGCAACAGGACGCCCGCACTACGTTGAGTTACAATCCCAATCATGGCAACGGAGAAATCCTGGCAATCTCGAATCGGCGAGGGAACGGACGCGCTCGCGCAGTCGTTCGTCGAATCAATCAGCTATGATCGCCGGCTATACAAGCATGATATCGCCGGCTCAATTGCGCATGCGACGATGCTGGCCAAGGTGGGGCTGATTACCGACGCCGAGCGGGACAAGATCATCGAAGGATTAAAATCCATCGAGCGCGATATCGAAGCGAACAATTTCAAATTTGATGAGAGCCTGGAAGACATTCACATGGTGATCGAGGCGGCCCTGATCGAGCGGATCGGCGAGCCGGGGAAGAAATTGCATACCGGGCGGAGCCGGAATGATCAGGTGGCGACGGATCTCCTGCTTTGGCTGAATGAGGCTAATCAGCAGGTCGATGCGAAGTTGGAGGCGCTGTGCTGTGCATTCATCCGATTGGCGGAGCGTAACCGGGATGTAGTGATGCCATCGTATACGCATCTGCAGCGGGCGCAGCCGATTTCGGCGGGGGCTGAGGCGCTGGCTTGGTGTTCGATGCTATCTGAAAACTTTAATCGGGGGACTCGATTTCAGTTGAAATCGATGGAGAGTCCGCTGGGATCGGGGGCGATTGCGGGGACGTCGTTGCCGCTGGATATGGCCGCGACGGCGAAATTGCTTGGGATGTATGGGCCGCCGCCCAATAGCATCGAGCAGACGGCCAAGCGTGATCTCGCGGCGGAGTTTTTGTTTCATCTTTCGATGATCTCCATGCATCTGTCGCGATGGGCGGAACAGTGGATTATTTATCTGTCCACGGAGTTTTCGTTCATCAAGATCGCGGACAAATACACGACCAGTTCGTCGATGAT
>PMAK01000139.1:0-160 GCA_003153655.1 Phycisphaerales bacterium | reverse complement strand
CGGCGATTGTCGAGTCGGCGAATTTTGTGAAGGAGAATATCGAGCCGACGCTGGAGCGCGGGTTTTTGGATGCGACTTCGCTTGCGGAATTTTTTGTGACGAAGGGTGTGCCATTTCGCACGGCCCATCAGATTGTGGGATCGCTCGTGGCGAAATGCGA
>PMAK01000113.1 GCA_003153655.1 Phycisphaerales bacterium | reverse complement strand
AACCCACGGATTGCCATCCGTGGGCTTTGGTTGGCCCATTACCTGTTTTTTGATAGGCGTCACGGTTTGGCGCTGTTTTGGCGCGTGGCCCGATAGACCTATGTTGTGCTGCTATCGGCATTTCGCTGCCATTGGAGATAGCCGGGCGACCAATGTAGCATGCTTGGCGGCGGTAATAGTTACGGCCGATCATAATCCATCCTATTTTTTCAATCTTTATGCCAACCATAGCGGCTCAACTCGATCGGATATTCCGGAGCGCCATACAAGACGCGTTTAATATGGCGTCTGATCCGCAGATTGGCGTCAGCCAGAATGATAAATTCGGAGATTATCAGTCCAACGCGGCGATGGGGCTGGCGAAATTGATGGCGGAGAAGACGGGGACAGAGGCGAATCCGCGAGCGATCGCGGAGCAGATTGTGGCCAAGTTGAAGCTGGGGGATGTGGCGACGGAGGTGACGATCGCGGGGCCGGGATTTATTAATGTTCGGCTGTCGCCGGTGTGGCTGGGGGAGCGATTGAATGAGATTTTTGAGGATGCGCGGCTGGGGATTGCGCCGGTTGGGGAGGCGCAGACGATTGTGGTGGATTATTCGGGGCCGAATATTGCGAAGGAGATGCATGTCGGGCATCTGCGGAGCACGATTATTGGGGATGCGATCAGCCGGGTGCTGGAGTTTCAGGGGCACAAGATTATCCGGCAGAATCATATTGGGGATTGGGGGACGCAGTTTGGGCGGGTGGTATTGGCGATCTGGTATTTGGTGCTGGCGGATCATTTGAATCAGGTGGAGGCGCTGAACCGGCTGGTGGCATGGATGAAGGCGGCATCCGATGCGAAGGATGAAGCGGCGAAGGGGGAAGTGGTGCATGCGGTGGCGGAATTGCATCGGTATTTTTTGAGCCAGGATCCGGATGGGTCGGTGATCTTTGAGCCGAAGTTGAGTTCGTTGAAGCTGAAGCTTGGGCCGCTGGAGGCGCTGTATCAATTTGTGACGGCGGTGACGGATTCGAAGGCGGCCGAGGGGGAGATGATTGGGGAGAATCCGCTGGCGAGTTTGCCGCGGTTGTTTACGACGTTTATCCAGGACCCGAAGAATCCGGCGAATAAGCAGGAAGAATTGGCTTGGCGCAAGGCGAGCGAGGCTACGCTGGAGACGTGTAATGAAATCTATACCAAGCTCGGAGTGAAACTGTTGCCGGGGGATGTGCGGGGGGAATCGGCTTATCAGGATGATTTGCCGGGCGTTGTCGCGGAATTGAAAGCGGGGAAAATAGCGGTGGAATCGGAGGGGGCGACGGTGGTGATGGTGCCGGGGTATGAAGCGCCGCTGATGATTCAGAAATCGGATGGCGGGTTTTTGTATGGCACGACGGATCTGGCGGCGATTCGATATCGGATTACCAAGCTTGGGGCGCAGCGGATTGTATATACGCATGACAGTCGGCAGCAGCAGCATTTTGCGGAGGTTTTCTGGACGGCGAAGCAGGTTGGGTGGGCAAAGGATGTGACGCTGGAATATGCGCCGTTTGGGACAATGCTGGGGGATGATGGTAAGCCGTTCAAATCGCGGAGCGGGGCGACGGTGAAGTTGAAGGATTTGCTCGATGAGGCGGAAGAGCGGGCGCTGAAGGCGGTGACGGAGAAGCAGCCGGATTTGCCCGAAGTTCGGCGGAAGGCGATTGCGCATTCGGTGGGGATCGGGGCTGTGAAATATGCTGATCTGGCGAAGGATCGGGTGAGCGATTACGTCTTTTCGTTTGATAAGATTTTGGCGCTGGATGGGAATACGGCTCCGTATCTGCAATATGCGCGGGCGCGGGTGCGGTCGATTTTCCGGAAGGCGGGGGATGCGGAGGTTGGGGAGATTGTTTTGGAATCGCCGTTCGAATTGGCGCTGGCTAAGCATATATTGCGGCTTGGCGAGGTGATCGATCAGGTGGCTCGGGAATTGAAGCCACATCATCTGTGTGCGTATTTGTATGAACTGGCGGCGCGGTTCAGCGGGTTTTTTGAGAATTGCCCGGTGATTCAGAGCGCGCCGGCGCTGCGGGAGAGCCGGCTGGCGCTATGCGATCTGACGGCGCGGACGCTGGAGCGGGGATTGGAATTGCTGGGGATCGAGCATCCGGAGCAGATGTAAGACAAAACTTTTTTGGAGAAGTCATGGCGCGAGAAACTTTTTCAATTATTCCGCATCTGGTGATGAAGAACGCCGTCGGAGCAATCGATTTTTACATTAAATCGCTGGGGTTTAAGGAAGTGAGCCGGATGCTGACACCGGATGGGAAGATTCTTCATTGCGTGCTGAGTTTTGGGGAACAGCCAATAATGCTCAGCGATGCGTTTCCGGGAATGGCCGCGGGACACTGCCGCTCGCCGGAGGAATTGGGCGGGTCGTGCGTGACGATTCATCTGAATGTCGCGGACGTGGATGCGGCGTTCGCGAAGGCTGTGGCGGGCGGGGCGAAGGTGACGATGCCGGTGGCGGACATGTTCTGGGGGGACCGGTATGGGAAGATCGTCGATCCGTTCGGGCATCACTGGTCGATGGGGACGCATAAGAGGGATGTTTCTCCTGAAGAGATGAAGAAGAAGGTGGAGGGGATGTTTGCGAAAAATAAATAGCGGAATCGATTATTCATCTTGCTTCAGAGAAGAGTCCCCAGCCTCCTGAATAATCTCCATGAGCAAACTCTCATTCGCCGGCGGAAACTGATGACCGGGCAGTTCCTCCGCCTTCACCCACTTCATCTGCTGGCACTCAATCAGCTTTGGCTCGCCGCCCGCATGTTCGCACAAGAAAGGATGTAGCGTGATGCGCGACCGCGGGTATTGATGCTCGATTGCCGTCAACTTCCGCACGATCTTTATCTCGATCGCCAGCTCTTCCATCATCTCCCGCGCCAAACAAGCCTCCAGCGATTCCCCCGGCTCCCGTTTTCCGCCTGGGAATTCCCATAGCCCCCCAAAGGTATCCTCAGGCTTTCGCTGGCAAATGAGGATCCGCCCGTCCCGCTTCACCACCGCAATAGCCACATCAATTTGCTTCATCGGCGGCACCGGATTCTTTCACTGGGCGAGTCTAGCCGCGACCCGCCAAAGCCGGAAATTCCATACGCTGAACCCCGCCCAAACCACCATATATTGTGGTATGCAGGGTATTCCACAACCTACATATGTACATGGGCTTACGTTCAAAAAACTTTCAGCCGGCACTCAAAACCATGAATTGACAGTGAATATTCCCATGGTTATAGTTCGCTCCTCGCCTTTTCTGGCGATTCCCATCGTGATTAAGCGGCTTCAAAGCCGTGGCGCACTTCCGGAGGTGGACAGGAGCCACCCCTCCGGAAGTCTTTTATTGGACTTGATTGAGATTCCCATCGCCTTCCCGCACAATTAATTCCCAATGATCCCGTCCAGGCAAGTCACCGCGAAAGTCGCCGCCAACGTAAAGCTCTGCCGCGATCATTTCCGCCTCGTCCTGAGTTTGCCGGCTTTTGCGCCGACCAAACCGGGCCAGTTCATCCAGATCGCCTGCTGCGATCTCCTCGCGCTTGATGCCGACCATCACGATCATGATTGGACGCCGGGAACGAGCATCAAGCCTCAGGATATCGAATTAACGTCCCCGATCGCCATGATCCGCCGTCCATTCTCCCTCGCGGGTCGCCGCGACAAGGATGGCGTAGAGCTCGACATCATCCACCGCGTCGTCGGCGGGGGGACACAATACCTTGCCGGTCTCACTCCGGGCGATGATGTCAGCATCCTTGGCCCCCTTGGCAATTCCTTCTCACTTCCCGCTCCCGATCAACTGGCCATCCTGGTCGGCGGGGGGGTTGGCATTCCGCCGATGATCTATCTTGCTTCTCAATTAGCCGGCCGACCTGCCGTCGCCTTCGCCGGCGCGCTCTGCCGTGACCTGATCCCGCTAACACTTTCCGCAAACGAATATGAGGTTGCCGAATTCCACGCGCATGGCATCCCAGCCATCCTCGCGACCGATGACGGCTCCTTCGGCTATCGCGGCTTCATCACGCAAGCGCTCGAGCAATTCCTGGATCGCGCACTTGCCCCCCATTTCTTCCCTGCGGGCCTTCGCCCCATCATCTATACCTGCGGCCCCGAGCCGATGATGAAGCGCGTCGCCGACATCGCTATTCACCGCAATATTCCCTGCCAGGTCGCCGCCGAACGCGCCATGGCCTGCGGCATGGGAACCTGCCAAAGCTGCTGCATCCGCGTTAAAAAACCCGATCCTGCAAAAACCCCATTGCCCGGCAGCGACTGGTGTTACCGTCTCACCTGCACCGACGGCCCGATCTTCAACGCCGCCGATCTGCTTTGGTGATGCCGCGCTTGCGATCCTCCTCGCCGCGCCGCTACTATCGCGGCTTGCACTTGCCCCAGCGACATTTCTTCATCACGCTATTTCGCACCGGGTTCGCGCTGCTCCTTCTGCCGCTGCTGACGATCGCCGGCTGCAACAGCACGGTCGCCAAAGATCTCGTAGCCCCGCAAAACCTCGATTCCCCGGTACGCGGCAAAGACGCGCCGGCAGACATCCTTGCCGAGCATCACGTCTATCGTCAGCTGCGCATCGACGTCGGTCCTCCCCCGGCGTCATTGTCTGTCTGGATCGTCGATCCCATTCCGCTTCCAGTCACGATAGACCTCGACTCCGATGCTCAGGACCAAACAAAAGTCCGATTGGTCTATGCCCCGCAAACCCGTCCATCCACCCAGCCACTCGCCGGGCGACCCAAGGGAACCCTCTTCCTCCTCCATGGCCTGGGTGACAGCAAGGAATATTTCCCCTACGAATTCTATTCCTATGTTCTCGCCGGTCTACGCTATCGCGTCATCATGGTCGATTCCCGTGGACATGGCCGATCCACCGGCGATTATCTCACCTACGGCGTTCGCGAATCCCAAGACCTGGTTCAAGTCCTCGACGAACTGGAGCGGCAAAACCTGGTCGTCGGCAACGTCGGCGTCCTTGGGATCTCGTATGGCGCATCCACAGCCATCTGCTGGGCCGGCATCGATCCGCGCGTTCGGGCCGTCGTCGCGCTTGAACCGTTCAGCTCCCTCCGCGACGCCACTGTGGACGCCGGTCCCATCCTCCTCGGCTCAACCAGTTGGATGTTCTCCAACGATGACCTGCAAAACGTAGCCACCCGCGTCGGCAAGCTTGCAGGTTTCGACATCGATCGCGACAGTCCCCTCGCTGCCATTGCCCATTGCACAACGCCAATGCTGCTGATCCACGGAAAAGCGGACACCTTTCTCCGCCCGGCTCATAGCATTCGCCTGCACAGGGCTGACCCCGATCACAGCAAACTCATACTTGTCGATGGCGCCTCCCACCTGAATCTATGGTTCAAAGCCGCCAATATGATCACGCGCGAATCCAACCACTGGTTCGGCCAATACCTGGCAATCGCACAAACCGCCGCCACGCAACCAACTGCCAGCGCGCCCAACTAATAATCGCCTCTTCATATTCATCCATTTACCGATTACGCTTAACCCCACCATATGACCACCATCGGCATGCACTACGACGTCATCCCCGGCAAGGAAGCCGAATTCAAGCAGGGCTTCCTCAAGGTCATCGACCATCTGAAAACAGTCCCCGGCCACGTCGATTCGCATTTGTACGAGGACGTCTCCGCGCCAGGCTCGTTCCTGATACAAAGCGGCTGGAAAACCAAACTGGACTTTGAAAACTTCATCCACAGCGACGCATTCAAGCAGGTGACCAGTTGGGGCAAAGCCGAAATCCTGCGTGGCCGCCCGCAGCACAAGGTCTACACCAACGATTAAGCCCCGACAGGAGACTCCGCACCCCGTGCCCGATCTTTCCCTCAATCTCGCCGGCTTAAAGCTGGCCAATCCGCTCATGACCTGTTCCGGCACCTGCGGATATGCCTTCGAATACGCTGATTACATGAACCTCTCCGAACTTGGTGCGTTCGTCACCAAGTCCATCACGCGCGAGGAGCGCCCCGGCAACGAGCCCACCCGCATTGTCGAAACACGCGCGGGAATGCTCAATGCCATCGGCCTNNCTCGATTGCATCGTCGCCGTCGAATTGAATGTCTCCTGCCCCAATGTCAAAGACGGCCTGACCTTCGGCACGCATCCCGGCCGGCTCAAGGAACTCACTGCCGAAGTAAAGAAATCGCTTCCCAATAAAAAGCTGATCGTCAAACTCTCCCCCAACGTGGATGACATCACGCAAACCGCCCGGGCAACCATCGAAGGCGGCGCCGACATCATCTCGATGATCAACACCTTTACCGCGATGGCGATCGACATCCACAAAAAACGCCCGCGACTCGCCAACGTCACCGGCGGCCTCTCCGGCCCGGCGATCAAACCCATCGCCTTGCACCTGATCAGCCGGGTCTATCGAACCGTTGCCAAATCCGCCGGCGTTCCGATCATCGGCATGGGTGGCATCCAATTCTGGACCGACGCCATCGAGTTCATCCTCGCCGGCGCCAGCGCCATCGGCGTCGGCACAGCGCTGTTCGTCGATCCGGCCGCCCCCAACAAAATCCGGCAGGGCATCCTCGAATACATGGAGCGAAATGGCGTCGAAACCCTCCGTGAACTGATCGGAGCCCTCCAGCTTCCCGGGGATCAACCCAAGCCTGCTCCGTACCCTTAACGTGCCATTTGGCGAAATTCAGAGTTTTTCCCGCTTGGCTAATTTGGGTTATCTGGGCAAGATGCAATTGGCCTGTCGTTAGCGCAATTTCATAGCCTATAGCCACATTAGCGCCATGCGCGTCGCAAATTGCGACTTTTTATTTGCTCCCGGACCTCGATTTGTGTAAATTTCCCGCTCTCGCCAAGAGAGATTGGGCCCGAATGAGAAAATCTTTACATATCTTGCTCGGCATCCCCGCAGACCTCGAATTCGGGCGTGGCGTCATCCAGGGCGTTATCCGTTATGCGGCTACAACCAATTGGGTTCTCAGCAATGCCGAGCTCGACGGCCACGGAACGCTCCACGAAGGAACCTCGCACTGGCTTCAGGAAGAGCGGGGGGGAATCATCGCCCTTGTCGAATCCAGCCGCCAGGCCAATTTCTTCAAATCGCTAGCCGTTCCCTGTGTCAGCGTCTCATCCGCTTTAGATGATCCCGAACTTCCATCGGTCGCCTGCGACGACAAGATGATTGGTGGCATCGCCGCCAGCCACTTCCTCGAACGGCGCATGCGCAATTTCGCCTATGTCGGATTGCCTGGCCGAATGGATTCCGAAGGCCGATTCGCGGGCTATTGCGAACGCCTCGCCGTCGATGGCTTCAACAAGATCGAATCATACGAAGCCCCCAATACGTTTGATTCAGCCAGTTTTCAAAATCTCGGGCAGTGGATTGATTCGCTCTCGAAACCGGTCGGCCTCTTTGCCATGAACGACATCCTTGGCCGATCGGTTATCGACGCCTGTCGAGCCGCTTCCATCCGAGTTCCCAACAACGTGGCGGTGCTTGGCTGCGGCAACGATCCGATCATCTGCGGCTTGTCAACGCCATCCCTGAGCAGCGTCGGGCTCCCCGCCGAACGCGTCGGCTTCGACGCTGCCGAGTTCCTCGCCGCGCTCCTGACCCAGAAAAAACTAGTGGATAGACGCCGCCAGGTGAATGTCTCCAGCGTGATTCCGCGTGGATCAACCGACAATGTCTCGGTCCGCGATCCCGATGTCGCCAGCGCCCTTCGCTTTATCCTGGCCCATGCCGGCGAATGGATCGGCGTGCGCGAACTGCTTCTAGCGCTCCCCGTGCAGCGCCGCTCGCTCGAGCGAAAATTCCGCCGGGTTCTTGGCCGCAGCCCGCTGGAAGAAATTCGCCGGGTGCGCGTCGATCTGGCCAAGCAGTTGTTATCCAGCACTGACCTGCCGATGCCGATCATCGCCCGCCGCTCGGGTTTCTCCGAAGCCAAGCAATTATCGCAGGTTTTCCGCAGCTTGGTTGGAATGACCCCAACGTCCTATCGCGCTCGTTTCCGCCTGCCGGAGCCGGAATCCGCAGATGGCGCAGCAGCCGAAGCCGAACAGAAAAACGCCTGAAAACCCCAGATATTCACCAGCAAACGGCCCGTCAGAACGTCAACAGGCAAGCCAGCGGCGCTCTCAGCGGTCGCGCCCATTATATTCGAGTAAACGCACTCGGCCGTCACGAACCCCGCAAACGATAAAAAATTTCTGAATTGAACCCCGAATAAAAAACTTAAGATTCCATCGCCTCAACACCGCCCATGATCTCAGACAATTCTGTCGTGATCTGACTCTGCCGCGCCCGGTTGTATTTCATCGTCAAAGACTTCACCATCTTGTCCGCATTATCCGTAGCGCTCTTCATCGAGATCATCCGGGCCACGTGTTCGCTGGTCGTCGCATCCAGGAATGCCTGGAAAATCGCCGTCTTCACCGTCAGTGGCAACAGCTCGTCCAGCAGCGTCTTCGCATCCGGAATAAATTCATAAACCGCCGTTGTGGCGATTGGCGCCGATTCCCCCGGCTTTCGCGATGCCTGCGGGGCATCCACCCCGGCCAATGGCAGCAGCGGTACCACGTTCGCCTTCTGAACACCCGTGCTGATGAAATTCATATACGCCACATACACCGCGTCGTATTGCCCGCCCGTAAATTTCTCGATGAATACGTTGGCTATCTTTTCGGCGTCCGCGAATTTGGCGGCATCGCCCAGATCATATCGCTGTGTGATCGGCCGCTTCTGAAAATTGAAATAGCTCGCCCCTTTTTTGCCGACGACGAACAGGTCGATTTTCTTCTTCTGCCGTTCCTGGTCCGCGATGAAATGTGAAGTCATGCGCAGCACGCTGCCGTTATACGCCCCGGCCAGTCCGCGATTGCTGGTAACGACCAGCAGGGCAATCGTCCCGCTTGTGTCATTCCCACCGGGACGTCGGAGCAGGGGATGAGACACATCCCCGATGTTTCGCGCCACTTCAGCCACCAGTTCCCGCACCTTGTTTGAGTATGCCTTGGTGCCGACGGCTCGCTTCAGCGATTTCTGGAATTTCGCCGTGGCGATCATCTGCATCGTCTTGGTGATTTTTCGGATGTTCCGCACCGCCTTGCGGCGCTTCACAATCGCACGAGCCTTAGCCATAGGGCCGGGATTGGATAGCAAAACGCCCCACGCGTCAAGAAATGCTAAGCCGCCAGGATTATCACCCTCATCCCAATGATTGTTTACCCGCCCAACCCCCTGTATTTTTCTATTTGATTCAGAAAGGCCCAGTGCCGCCATTTTCCATCGAAACCGCCCTGCAAACCGCCCTGGAATACCACAAGGCAGGGCGTCTATCCGAAGCTGAGGCCCTCTACCGCCAGGTCCTGGTCCAAAACCCGATCCACCCTGATGCCCTTCATCGCCTGGGGCTTATCGCTTTTCAGACCGGACAAAATGACGTCGCCGTCGATCTGATCCGCAAAGCCATCACCGCCCAGCCCAATGATGCAGCCTATCACCTCAATCTCGCCAACGCCCTCCATCGCCGCGGCGACCTTGATGCCGCCATCTTTTCCTATTCCAAAGCCATCCAAATTCGCTCTGATCTTATTGAGGCCCACCACAACCTCGGCAAACTCTTCCGTGAGCAGGGGAAACTCGATCAGGCCATCGCCGTTTTGCGCGGCGCGCTGGAGATCAATCCCAATCTCCCCGAAATCCACAACGCTCTCGGCCTTGTCTATCGGCAGCAATCCAAACTCTCCGACGCCGCATCTGAATACACCAAAGCTCTCCAACTCCGCCCAGACGTCGCCGGCGTTTTGAATAACCTCGCCAACGTCCTGAAGGAACAAGGAAAGCTCGACGAAGCGCTCGACTGTTACGATCGCGCTCTCTCCCTCAAGCCGGACGACGCGGCCATCCATAGCAATAAGATCTACACCCTCCACGATCATCCGGCCTACGACGCGGCCGCGATCCTCGAACATCACCGCCAGTGGAATCTGCGCCACGCCAAAAATCTTCGGCAGGACGCCGCCGGGCATCCAAATGATCGCTCGCCCGATCGGCGCATTCGCATCGGGTATGTCTCCCCTGATTTCCGCAGCCACCCGGTCGGCCGTTTTCTCCTGCCGCTTTTCGATCACCATAATCACGATGCGGTCGAAGTATTTTGCTACAGCGATTCCCCGCTTTCCGACGCCGTCACCACCCGCCTGCGAAGTCGGGCCGATGCCTGGCGGCCCATCGTCGGACTTTCACACGATCAATTCGCGGGTCTCATCCGTCAGGATCGCATCGATATCCTCGTTGATCTGACCATGCACATGGCTCATAACCGTCTGCTCACTTTCGCCCGCAAACCCGCGCCTATTCAAGTGACTTATCTCGCCTATTGCTCCACCACGGGCCTGGACACGATCGACTATCGCCTGACCGATCCCTATCTCGATCCACCCGGCCCGGGCGATGCCAACTACAGCGAAAAATCGATTCGGTTGCCGCGAACTTATTGGTGTTACGAACCGCTCCCCACGGAAACACCAACGGAGCCGCCGTCTTTCTCCCGCGAATATATCACGTTTGCTTGCCTCAACAATTTTTGCAAAGTCACAATGCCGACACTGACGGCTTGGCGGCGATTGATGCAAGCCATTCCGCGATCCCGCCTCATCTTGCACACCAAGGAAGGCGATCACCAGCAACATCTCCAAGACTTCTTCGCCGAGGCGGGCATCGAATCGGAACGCCTGAGCTTCGTCGGCTTCAGGCCGGTCAACCAATACCTGCAATCTTATAACGAGATTGATATTGCCTTGGATCCATTTCCCTGCGCCGGCGGGACGACAACCTGCGACGCACTTTGGATGGGCGTGCCTGTCGTTACGCTGGCGGGCCAAACCGCCGTTGGCCGATCAGGTCTGTCCATCCTCTCAAACATCGGCTTGCCCGAACTCGTCGCCAAGGGCGCCGATCAATACATTCAAATCGCCAGCAGCTTGGCCACTGACATAACAAGACTAAAAACGTTGAGATCGGAATTGCGGAATCGGATGGGAACTTCGCCGCTGATGGATGGCGCGCAATTCGCGAAAGACATCGAACAGGCCTACCGAACAATGTGGCAGCAATGGTGCGAGAAGTAGAATAAACAAAAGTGCAGGTCTGGTCCTTTCGCGCTGACTTTACTCACCAATTACTTTCACCAGCACCCGCTTATTTCGTTTCCCGTCGAACTCCCCATAAAAAATCTGCTCCCAAGGCCCGAAATCCAGCTTCCCCTTCGTGATTGCCACCACCACCTCGCGCCCCATGATTTGCCGCTTCATATGCGCGTCGGCATTGTCTTCCCCGGTGCGATTATGTTGATACGTTTTAGCCGACGCATCAAACGGCGCCAGCTTTTCCAGCCATTTCTTGTAATCCTCGTGCAATCCACTTTCATTATCATTGATAAAAACGCTTGCGGTGATGTGCATCGCGTTTACAAAGCATATCTAGTTATTCAATCCCCTTCTCGCTTTCCGCTCTCCTGTCGGGCCGCAAAGGAGAACGGTCATGCGATACGTAGTGAGATCAGCGGCGGGCTATTACCAAAATGTCAATCTACGCCCTCGCTGGGTTGAAGAGATCAAGGACGCGAAACGCTTCCTCAACGTCAGAGCCGCCAGAGACATCGTCAAGATTCTCAGTCGAAACCGGATCGACGCGAAAGTAATTAGGATCGAACGCGCCCTCTCCTACTTCGACGTTAAGTGAAAGTGAAAAGTTTCTTCATCCTCAATCGAGAACTGCGACCCCCTTATCTTGTCGTGACCGTGCAGCCGAGATGATTCTGACTTCGCCCGGTTCCTCGATGAGCTTGTGCGACTCAGCTCGAATTTTGGATGCCACACCCCGCGTCATGGGAGGTGCGAGCGTAACGCATAGTTCTGGAACGAACTCTTGTGCAATCTCGCTAATTCGTAGGACCAACTGCTTTGCAGAAGAAATCTGCTTGACGCAACGCACGTATAACACGCTATAGATATGACGGTCGTTATCCCGGTCGTATAGCGCGATTGGAACGCCAAGAAATGTTCCGATGTCCAATTCCGGATGGGTAGGTGAGGACGTACTTCCAAATGGGGCAGGGCGGTCGACGATCAGCGCACGTCGCGTCGTAAGAATAAAAGCTGTTTTTCCGTAGGGTCTAGGCGTGAGAGATTCAAACGCTCGCTCATAGGCTTCAGCTAATGTGATTTTGCTTCCGTCTGAGTATGTCAATTCCTTTTTTCCCGGGCCGCGCTTGATCATACGAAAATACTGGGAGAGGCACGCGAACTTCCCTTTTGTCCAGTCGTAACTCCAAATATCAGCGGTCGCAAGCAAGGGGCCAATCTCCAGATCGTGAGAAATCCTCTTAAAAAAGGCAGAGACGACGGCCTCAAGTTTTTCGCTGCATGCCGTGCCCGCATGCGGGTAAAAGGCATCGTGCGGCCGAATATCTGCCGGTAGCAGCGAGAGCCCAACGACACGTGCAATGCTCCGCGCATTGTCTCTAAGTTCAATTGCATGAATCTGTTGCACGGCTTGCCCGAATAGCCACATCGCGAGTTTGATTTTATCGTTTCCTTCCATCGAGTTTCGAAAAGTGAATAGGAGTGAAACGGTGTGTGCGTGCTCATCTTGCGCCACGTTTCGTTGCACGCCGATCGCAAAGACCTTTAGCCTCGTACCGGCTTCGCGCGCGGACTCGCCGGTGAATTTTTCCCAATAATGCGCATCGGCGTCTAGCTCGCCGCTAAACTCGGCCGCCGGTCGGATTATCGACCACTCCTCCACCAGCGATTCTGCTCTGACCAATACCCTTTTTTCAATTGCGTCGGCGAGATTGCGAGGAATGCAACAATTAAGATTGAACGCTCGTCGATTGAATGCGTCATTGACCACCATCAAACGGTCATTTAGGCCGTGCCGGAATACAATGGCGGCACAGACAATGGGAAATTCAGTACTCCGAAATGCATTGAATGCGCAACGAACGATTTTCTCATAGAATTTCATTGCAGCGCATTCACCCGCAATCTTGGGCTGAAAAATCATTTTTTGGAGCAATTCAATAGCCAAGGTCGTTTGATTGATCAACTCGTCGACGCGATCGGCTATCATTACAATCTTAGTCTCAATTGTATTCGCTGGCTGTGGTGGTTCCTCTGCTGGTACCATCGCGACGAGTTCGCATACCAGATCGCTAAATGTTTTGCCCAAATGTTCAGCATAAAGTTCAATCTTTTCCTTGGAAAAGGACTTTTTGGATGCTTCGATTTGGCTGATCATCGATTGTTCGACATTCAACTCCTCCGCAATTCTCGCTTGAGTCGGTGAAACGCCTTTCGCCAACAAATGGGCTCGTGCGAGATCCACCAATGCCTTCGAAATCTTGAAACGGTCAATCAACTGGTTGAACTGCATGATTCGTCCTTTCATCAAACTTCACAATATTTCTCAAAAATGATACCGGCCCCCTCGCGGGGGCCGTTAAAGTCTATTTAATCCTCGCTTTTTTCGAGCGAGGCCGGGGTCCGAGTTGCGCCTCCAACAAAGAGAGCGCTGCCTCAATGTGCTTATCACGGTCAATGAATTGAATTGGTAGCGGCTCTACATCCGCAAGCGCCTTTTCACTCAGTGCGCTGTCGATGAGAGAAGCGGCTTCATTTCGGTCGCGTCGGCGCGACGACCAAGCCCGATGCGCCGCCACTGTAAATCCATGCGCCTGATGCAGATGGCGACAAAATGAGATTTGGGAAGCAAGATGCTCGTAGAGATACTGCAAAACATGCTGGCATTTTGCCACTTGGCTATCAGGTCCTCGCACCAACTGCGGTACTGCGATACATCGCTTTAAGTCGTCCAGTATCGCCTGTCCTTCCAGTGCGAGCGCCTCAAACGAAGCATCGAACATCTTAATCATTGTGCGCTCTGTCCGAGCCAAGCTTCCAGCAAGGCTTACGTCAGCCTTAATCGGAGCGGATGGGTCAATGGACGTAACAACATATCCAGCAAGGCTATCCATAAGTTTGTCGTGTTCAGCACGTCGTTCTTGGGTGGCCTTGTGCATAACACTACTCCTATAAATAATGCACCCATAAAAAAGCCCTCCAAGGTTTTTGATTATTACTATACGGTTATAATTGTCAATCAAAATCTGGCCAGTTTGACGTTTTTTCTACGGAAGTGTGTACTTTACGCAAAGAGGTATTGCCCCCCCCCGTAGACGAGGCTGAATCACTTATGTAAACGGCCTGCAATAACGTCGAGCTTTTCCCCGAGCTTAGAACTCATTCCAGAGATGTCCTCAGAGACTTGCTGAAGGCTATATCCATTCTCCTCGATGCGTGTGCATAGCATATGGAGTCCACGAAGAAGAAGTACCGTATCGCCATTTTTGGCCTCGTCTATCCACTTGTCAAAAAGAACATCGATACGATTGGGCTGTTCGTTGGCCATGTTTTTCTCCTAATTATTTCGGCCATCCCTTAGCGGGCTTCACGGCCTGAAACGACTTCTTGATGTTGTCTTTCCAGTTGCCTTCCAGCTTCAAGACCTCTGGCTTTGGGCCGACCTTGGCCTTTGGCTTCAACTCGTCTTGTTCGATTTGCTAGCCATGCGCGGGAAGTATACCACACTGTGTTTCACTTCGATGTTGCAATTTATTGTTCCGGCTCTAGATAAACACGCCTGGATCGACTGAGAAAATCTTTCCCAGGTTGCGGGCATGTTGTGCCGTGATGGGGCGTTTGTCGGATGCCCGGGCGATCTTCAACCATGCTTTCAATGATGATTCGGCGTCTGGGCAATGATTGTTGAGGAAATTGTTTGGCAACGCTGAATCGAATATTGTTATTCCCAGTTTCATCAATCGTCTATATGCCGACGTAGGCGATTGCATCATCAGGTTGACTCTATGTCCAATTCTCTTGGCCCATGCTTTATCTGCGGAAAGCTAATCGGCGCTACGGATGGTTGGGCGGCTGATCCGGAGTTTCACAAGTGCTGTTTCAATTGCTGGAAATCGACATATGGCGAGAAAGCTGGTTTGCCGAAATCGCGACCTGAGATGAGTTCCGGGAATTGCCCCATTTGCGGCAAGCCGATTGACGTGCGCAACTTCAGGACCGATGAACAAGGAAACCGATGCTGCTGGAATTGCAATACAACTGAGAAAAGTGTCCAGTCGCCGTCGTTAATCGATTCTCCTTCCATGTCCAGTTCGGAGCAATGCCTCGACGAATTGAAGGAAGGACTGGCCCGCCCACAGCGGAAGGTCCTTGAGTACCGTGAACCCAGACACGGATATTGGGCGTGGATTGCCGCAATATTTATTTTGGCGGTAGGTAGCGGCATCGTTGGGGATTTAAACAGCAGTCGGCTCGAGGCTCGAAGCCCGTTCGAAACGAATCCGTTTGTTCCCGTTCTTCCTTTGGTTGAGGAGCTGATTGCGGCAATCATGGTGCTGTTCTGGACGCTTTTTCCATTCATGCTGCGATCGGCTTGGCGCAGATATGAGAGAAAGGGGAAGGAAGAGGTACGAGCCATATACATTGACGAGCGGCTTGTCTGCACGATATGCCGCGGTCCAGTTCACCTGAAGGTTCCGCCCTCTTACGATAATCCTCCCAATGCCTTCTTATTGGGCATTGTCGGCATTTTATTCTTCTCGCTGTTTAATCGCATCTCCGTGCGCTACGAGTGCTCGAACTGCGGGCCCGTGCCCGTGGAAAATATGCCGGTGATCGATCGGTTCAAGCTGGCCGGAATTCGGATATTATTCTTCGTCCTTGCGTTCGCAATTCTCGGAGGAGGAACATGGCTCATCTTGCTATTGACTCACAATTCGAAAGTTTCGAAATGAGGCACTTTTGAATGAATTGAACGCGATATGAGCAACAAAGTTAGCTTAACATCGGTGCGTGTGTCTTGACATGTTAGACGCTCCCCGACGGGATGTCCGCGGAGACTTCGCGGAATGGTCTTCTGCATTTGGCGCGATTTCCTCAATTCAAGAAAGGTCCGCCATGCGTTCTCAAACATGGGTCTCGCTAACGCTCCTAGCAACCCTCGCCGCGTTATCAAGCTGTGTAAAGAAGCCGTCGTCGACGCCAACGGCGTCGACGGCTCCCAGCTCATCGACTCCGGTGACAACTGCTCCGTCGGCAAGCACATTGGCATTCTCAGCAGCCACTATAGTTAATTCGACGACAGCGTTCGTGGGGACGTGGAAATCAAATCTGGTGCAACTACCGTTCGACGATGCCAATTATGTGAACGGGTACGTGTTTGTGGTTAAGATTTCGGCTGTAATTCCCGAGGGCACTCCGCCGCCAAAGGCACCGGCCCTCGTCGGGTACTTGGCGCGGGAAGGGCAGCCAAGAAAGAGTATAGGGGGTTTCCTCGCAGACTTCTGGGCTGATACCGGGCTTGCTCTACGCTGGGATTTTAAGGAAATGAACGTGGACGGGTTGGCCGTCCGAACCAAAGTTACATACGATTCTCGGATTGATCTGCGTATTGATGCAAATGACCCTGGTTTACTTCGTATAGTTGGGGTAGATCGCTTTGCCAGCGGTATAACGGGGAAAAACGACATCTTGCTGCGCCGGATCGATAATACGAACTCGCCCCCCTCCAGTTTTTTGAGCTGGTCCTATTCGTCGGATAAAATGCGATGAAAGCAAATCAATCACGTCCTGCAAGCAATCCGGAGCAACCCCGTGGTGTATTCACCACGGGCTAAGTGGGGTTGGCGAAAAATCTTCGCTGGATTGCGGATATGTTGTACGATGATTTGGCGTTTGTTGCGCAGGATGAGGGACATTGCCGGGGCGGAGATGCCGAGTTTTGTTTATCCCGCCCGCGACAGGGGACGGACGGAAAGGACTTCATCCGCGGTCAGCGGCTCCACGTCCTCGATGCTGACGCTGGTGACGCAGATGCTCTGTCCTATGCCGTTGAAGACTTCCAGCACCGCTCCCTGCGGCTGGCCGGGGAGGCCGGGGACCAGTTCCACCAGCATGGCGACATCGCCGGCTTTGAGGCCGTGCTCGGGTACGTCGCGGCGAAGGGCGACTTCTTTATACAATTCAGGCGTCATGGTCATCGCGCCTGGGCTGGTATCCGCCTGGTGGGGCGACGCACCGACGCCCTTTTAATTTCAAGTCAGCCAGCCTTCCGCTGCATGACGATGCGGAGTCCCTCGGCGACCATCTGGGATCGTTTCAGGTGATTCGCCTTGGCGAACGCATCCACTTTGCGTAGCAATCCTCGCTCAATGCTGACGGGGACGATGGCTGCGCCTTCTCCGACCCTGGGACGGCCGCCGCGCTTCACGGATTCCCAGAACTTTTGCTCCGAGGGCGTCAGTGCACGGCTCTTTACCTTTTGTTTGTCATAAGGCGCGACCTCGGCCTCTTTCTGGGCGTTGGAAAGAGCGAGAAATCTTTCGATCGGTGTTTTTCTGCGTGTTTTTTTCATGTCATCGACTCCTTCTTCGCCGCCGCGTTGTCAGCGGCATGGCGTGGATAATGTAAATTGTTTTGTCCGGATCGATCAGATAAACGACCCGGATTGGACGATCTCCCTGCCCGCGACCTTCCACCATCCATTTCCCGACGCCGGTGCGATGAGGCCAGGGGGGCGAGGCTCGCCGGATAACGTTTTCGGACTCGATCACCGAAACGCCGTGCCGCGTGACGTGATCAAGATTCCAATCGTTCCACCGGAACGTCAGCATGAGGTTAATTATATAATATACCGATCAAGGAGTCTATTCAATCCCAACCTGCGAGCAATCCACAATCGTATCGGGTCGCGCCGCTCGGTTGCGGAGAATCTACGAGGGGACTCTTGATCCGGAACTAGATAAACACGCCCGGATCGACCGAGAAAATCTTTCCCAAGTTGCGCGCATGACCAGCCGTGATGGGACGTTTGTCGGACAGGATGAGGGACATTGCCGGGGCGGAGATGCCGAGTTTTGTTTATCCCGCTCGCGACAGGGGACGGACGGAGAGGACCTCATCGGCGGTCAGCGGTTCCACGTCCTCGATGCTGACGCTGGTGACGCAGATGCTCTGTCCTATGCCGTTGAAGACTTCCAGCACAGCTCCCAGCGGCTGGCCGGGGGGGCCGGGGACGAGTTCCACGAGCATGGCGACGTCGCCGGCTTTTAGGCCGTGCTCGGGTACGTCGCGNNTGCATCATGGTGAATGCGGGATTGTGATATGCCGCTTCATCCTCGGCTATTGCCTCGTCGTCTGTCTGATTCTCATAGTGCGCGATCACCTGCTGTACCTTGCGCCGGTTCCAGCCTTTGGGGTATCTGTTTGGATCCTTTTTCTTCGCGGTCTTGCGAGAGGTTTTTTTGATTTTGTTTTTCATCGCAGTCCTCGTTTTCTCATCCGGCGCCGAAGCGCCTTGAGCGGCTTGGCTGCCAGATCGTATGCCGTAATGACGAATACGCCGCGGCGATCAGGGTCAATGGAAATAATCACTCGCAAAAATCGGCCTTGGGCGGTCTGGCCGATCAATATTTGCGAATCCGCGTCGCCGCGGCGTCTTTCAATCGGATTCCGCAATACATCTTCGACTTCATTCTCGGAAACACCGTGGCGATAAATGTGCGCCAAGCCGGTGTCGAAGTCCCTATTATACCGGATATTCACCTGAACAGTTTCCCTTTATCTGAGGCGGGGAGGCCCCGCTTTTTGAGAGTCTATCCAATCCCGACCTGCGGGCAATCCACTCATTACGGCGTTCCCATCTTCCAATAGACTGAATATCGCTCGTGATCCACGGCATACAGCGGGATCATGGTTATATCTGTTGGATTACCGACGCCGGTGGTTTGGAATGTCAGGGGTTTTCCGGGGACGGGCTTTAGCCAGTTGGAGGGGGTTTCATCATCTGTTGCCAGAAACGGGGCGGCGGGTCTTGGGGTTTTGTTGAAGTGGTTTTGGTCGTGGGCTTCCTGGGTTGGGGGCATGCCTTCGTGGCCCATTTCGCCGGCTAAGACTATTGGGCCGTACATGATCGCTATGTCGTTTTTCGCGTCGCTGGCGTGATGGAGGTGCAGACTCATCGGCATGGATATTTGTATGCGATCATTGTCTTTCCACTGGCGGTCAATTGTGAGGTAACTTTCGGGTTGGGCGCTCGTCGGCTGAGGCTGGCCGTTGATTTTTAGGGTGATGCCTTTTGTGGCCCAGTAGGGGATGCGGAGGTTTATGGTTAGTTGTGTGGGATTCGCGGTTTTGAAGATTAGTGTTGTGCCTTCTTCTTCGGGGAATTTTGTTTCCTGGCGGAGGGTGATGCCTTTTTCTCGCCAGGTTAGTTCGGAGGGGATGAAGAGGTTGACCCAGAGCGTGGAATCATTGTGGAAATAGATGCTATCGCCGTACTTGGCGTGGTTTTCTATGCCGGTGCCGGTGCAGCACCAGAAGGATTCGGTGGGCGTGCCGTAGACTTTGAAGTGGCCGGGGACCAATGACAGGAAATACATTGTCATTCCGGTTTGCGGATCGATGGAGGCGAGGATGTGGTTGTAGAGGGCGCGTTCGTAGTAGTCGGCGTACTGGGCCTTTGGATCCCACTCGAAGAGGTGGCGGGTGAGCTTGAGCATGTTGTAGGTGTTGCAGGTTTCGGCGGTGTTTGGGGAGAGTTGGCTGGCTTCTATGCCGGGGGCGGCGAAGTGTTCGGAGAAGCTGTTGGAGCCGGTGACGAAGGAATGACGGCCGGTGACGATTTCCCAGAAATGGACGGCGGCGTCGCGGTATTTGGTGTCGCCGGTGGTTTGGTAGTGGCGGNNGAGATCGTGGAGGACTTCGGACATTCCGCCGAACTCGGTGCCGGGGCCGTGGCCGGTGGTGTGAAAGATTCGGTCGATCTGATCATCGGGGAGTTTGGCGAGGCGGGAGGCGAAGTAGTTGGCCATCTTTTTGTCCATGTCGAGGGCCTGGGCGCTCCCGCAGAGTTGATAGGCATCGAGGAGGCCGGCCATGATTTTGTGGATGGTGTAATAGGGGGCCCAGACTTTGTGGCCGGTTTCGAGGCGGTCGAAATAGGTGGCGGGGAAGGCGGAGAGATATCCGGTGCCGAGTGCATCCTGACATTTAGCTAATTCGGTGACGAGATAATCTACGCGTTGTTTCCATTGGGCGTCGCCGGTGGATTTGTACATGAGGGAGCAGGCGCTGAGATAGTGGCCGACGAAATGGCCGCGGAGTTCGCAGGCGGGGGATTCCCAGCCGCCGAGGGGATGGGCGTGGGATGGGAGGCCGGCGTTGATGCGGAAATTGTGGAGCAGGCGGTCGAGATCAAGCGACAGCATGTATTTGGCATCCGCGTCCTCGGCGGTTTTAAAAGGGCTGTCGAGGAGACGGACTTCGCTTAAATCGAATGGCTGGGCTTTCATTTGCACCGCCTCGGCTTGAACGCACGCGGATGTGAAAGAGATCATCGCGACGCAGAAAAGTGTTTTGAACATTGGGAGCCTCCGTGACGGCCATGATAGCTGATCTTTCGTTGCGCCCGCAAAGTTCGCGGATACAATGCGAGCGTGCATTTCAGGCTGTTACAGGATGTCGCGAATTTTGTTTATCCACCCTGCTGCGTTTGTTGCCGGGGGGCGGCGGATGAGGGGGCGTTTTGTTCTAAATGCGAGGAGGAGCTTTCGGCACTTGCGGCTGCACACGCGTGCGAGCGGTGTGCTTTGCCTCTTGCCGATGGCGGCGCTTGTACGCGCTGCGCGGGGGAGGGGATTTATCCGTTCGCCAGGATTGTCGCGCTGGGGGCTTATCGGGAGCCGCTGCGGGAATCTGTTCTTGGGATGAAGTATCGCCATCGGTGGCCGGTGGCGGAGATTCTGGCGGATCGGATGCTGGGGCTTGCGCGGGTGCGGGCGCTGCTGGATGAGACCGATGTGCTTGTGCCGATTCCGCTGCATTGGTCGCGGCAGATTTTGCGGGGGTATAATCAGGCGGATTGTCTGGCGCGGCGTCTGGCGAAATATCGCCGCGGGCTGCGGGTTGTTTATCCGATTGTGCGGCTGAAGAACACGGCATCGCAGACGATTGTCCGGTCGATTGCCGATCGAGATGCCAATCTGCGGTTTGCTTTTGGGTTGATTGATCGGAACGCCGTTCGTCGGAAACGCATAACATTTGTTGATGATGTCATCACGACAGCGGCCACGCTGAAAGCGGCCGCCCGGGCGATGGAAGAGGCTGGTGTTGTCGAGATCAATGGGCTTGTGATCGCAGTGGCCGATCCGCGTAGGCGGGATTTTCAGGTGGTGTGAAGAGAATGCCGAATGCCGAGTGCCAAATGCCGAATAAAATGCCAAACAAGATCTTGTTCATTCGGCACTCGGCACTCGGCACTCGGCATTTCTCCCCGCATTGCCCCCCCGCCGCTGCGCCGATAGCATGATTTGCCCTTATGTTTAGCAGTGACTCCGTGCAACCGCTTGGGCTGTCGGCCAAGGCCCGCCGCACCGGCGAGCAGCCGATCAGCTTTCTCATGGCCGCCGTTCTGGCTGATCCGAATTTGATTAATTTTGCGGCTGGGTTGGTTGACCCGTTGACGCTTCCGGTGGGGCCGACGCGGCAGATTGTCGAAACGATCTTTGCGGACGAACGGCGGGCCCGGGCCGCGCTTCAGTATGACACGACTTTGGGGCTTGCTTCACTGCGGCGGGCGGCACTGGCGCATTTGGAAAACCTCGAACAAAAGCCGACCGCGGATTTTGGGTTGACCGAGCGGGATATTGTCATCACCACCGGCTCGCAGCAGGCGCTTTACTTGATCGGGGATGTGCTGATTGATCCGGGCGATATCGTGATCGCCGCCAATCCGTGTTATTTCGTTTACACGGGGACGCTGGCTTCCCTGGGGGCGAATGTCCTGACGGTTCCGATGACGTATGATGGGATCGATGTTGATGCGATTGAAAAACTTCTCGTCAAACTCGAACGCGAGAATCGGCTGGACCGGGTTAAGCTGATTTATAGCACCACCTATTATCAGAATCCCACAGGTTTGACGCTCTGCGCTGCCGCGCGGCCCCGGCTTTTGGAAATCGCCAGGCGGTTCAGCCGGCGGAATCGGATTCTGATTCTCGAAGATGCCGCCTATCGCGAGCTGCGATATGACGGGCCGGCGCTGGCGTCCATCAAATCACTTGATCGCGACAATCGCTATACGATCCTCACGCAAACATTCAGCAAGCCATTTGCGCCGGGATTGAAGACCGGATATACCGCGATGCCTTCTGAACTAATGGAGGCAATTCTCCATCAGAAGGGGAATCACGATTTCGGCTCGCCGAGCCTTACGCAGCATATCGCCGTCGAAGCAATGGCCAGCGGCCTATATGGCCGGCATGTGCGGCTGCTCTGCGACAGCTACCGATCCAAGCGCGACGCGATGCTGGATTCGCTCGATAAATATATCCCCGCATCGGCCGGCATTTCCTGGACGCGCCCGGCCGGCGGGCTTTACATCTGGGTGACGCTGCCGGAGGGGGCGGATTCGTCGCGCGCGTCCGCACTGTTCAAACGCTGCGTCGAGAATGGCGTGCTTTATGTGCCGGGGGATTATTGCTTTCAGCCGGACGAAAATGGATTCGTGCCGCGAAATCATCTGCGCCTGAGTTTCGGGCAGGTTGCTCCAAATCAGATCGGGCCTGGCATTGAGCGTCTGGCGCAAGCGATTATCGAGGTTCTTCAACAACCCAGCCGCGCCGCCGTCGCTCCGGTGAATTCACGCACATGAGCAAAACGCTCTTCTGGTACATCTTCGGCAACCTCCTCCGCGTCTTTTTCCTGACGGCTTCCGGGCTGGCTGGGATCATGAGCTTTGCCGTGCTGCTTCGTCCGCTGACCGAAAACGGCCTGGATTTCGGGCAGGTCAATCGGCTGTTGCTCTATTCGCAGCCGGCGGTTTACGCCTATTCGCTGCCGATCTCGGCGCTGTTCGCAACAACGATGGTTTATGGCCGGTTCTCCGCGGACAACGAACTGACCGCCATGCGGGCGTCAGGCATCAGCTATTTTTCTGCGCGGCGGTTTTCGGTTGCGCTGCCGGCGCTGGTTCTGGGACTGGTGGTTGCCGTCATCAGCCTTGTCATGCTCTGCTTCATCGTGCCGGTCTATTCGCTGAAGGTTGAGGAAGTGATCTATTCCAACATCGCCCGCGTGATCGCCAACAAAATTCAGCGGACGCATTCGCTGGAATTTCAGAGCGCGGATGAGACTTCGTTCAACGTTTACGCGGATGACGCCGTCATGGTTCCGCAGGACCCGGCGCATCCAACGCAGCAGCGCGTGGAACTATTCGGCCCGGCCTGGATGACCTCACAGCGCTCCGCCAACGACGGCTGGCTGATCATTCCCAAGGATTTCTGGATGGCGCGCAGCGCGATGGTCTCCATCGACCGGGTTTCGCCCACGCAGCCGTCGATGGTGACGATATCCCTTGAGGATGGCATTAAATTTCCCCGGGAATTTTTCGGGAACGTGCAGGTGGGCGTGGGGAGCAGCGGGTTCGGGCCGTTTGAAATCCCATCGCTGATCAATGAGAACGTCAAATTCCTCACCATTTCGCGCCTCGCGCAGCTTGCGGAAGATCCGGGCCAGAGCCAGGAGGTTCAGATCATTGTGCGGAATTTCATTCGCCGGGAGCAGAATCAGGAATATCTGAACCAGGTCGCCGCCGCGATCGATCATCACGCAGCGGATGGCACATCGTCATACCTGTTTGCCAGCGACACGCCGGAGGCTGATACGTTTCAAATCGGCGCGCAGGACGTATCCACCAAATGGGACGGCAGCGATCTGGTGCTGACCGCGCCCGGCGCGGCCAATGTGCGAACCGCCTGGATGATTCAAAGCCACGGCTCCCAGCAGACGCTGGTTGCCCACGCGAAGGAAATTCATATCCGCGTTCAGCCGAATTCAAATCCGCAGGCCACCCTCGGCCCGGCGGCGGATCGAATGAATGTGAACATCGAGCTGTTCAACGTTGTGCTGGACACCGGCGGCGGCGTGCAGACTCCGCGGGCCAGTTTTTCGCGCACGTTTTCCGTGCCCATGCCCACTTCCACCCGTGCTGTCGGAAATAAAACACTCGCCGGATTCCTGCGCGACCCCGTCTCCGATGCGCCCGATCCACCCACCGGCGCGCGGCCATGGCGGCTGCAATCGTCGGATATATTCGTTCTTCATCACGAACAGATCCGCGCCAACAATGCCGCCCGCAGCGAGCTTCATGGCCGTGCCAGCTTCGCGCTCAGTTGTTTGAGCCTGGTGATGGTCGGCTGCGCGCTCGGCGTCATGTTCCGAAGCGGAAATTTCCTCAACGCCTTCGCAGCCAGCTTTGTGCCGGCGCTGCTCTGCATCACGCTCATCATCAGCGGCCAGCAGTCGGCGACGCACGTCCCCTACACCATTGGAGCGGCATTTAAAGATCCGCTGCCGATGGCGCTGGTGTTTATATGGATCGGAAACGTGGCGGTTCTGATCGCCGCGATTTATCTCACGCTCAGGCTGCAACGAAGATGAGCCTTGGCACGCCACCTAACCCGCGCACCCTTCCGAGTCCGGCCCCGCGCCGCGATTCCGTCCTTTGGCTCGCCCCGCGCGGCGTGGCTGCGCTTTTTCTGATCTGGCTCCTCAGCCGCTGGACGTTTGACGGTCTGCGCGAACTGATTCCCGACGAGGCGTACTATTGGGTCTGGTCGCGGCATCTCGCGCTCTCTTATCTCGATCATCCGCCGGTGATCGCTTATTTGATCCATCTCGGAACGATGCTGCTGGGCAATACGGAACTGGGCGTGCGATGCCTGATGGGGCTGATGACCGCGGGCACGGTGCTGATTCTCACCTTTGCCGCGCGCCGATTCGTCGGCAATTCGCGGGCGGCGAGTTTTGTCCCCATCGCGCTGCTGTTCAGCCCGATGATCGCGGTCGTCGGCTCGATCGCGACGCCGGATACGGCCGCCTGCTTTTTCCAAAGCGCGGCGCTCGCAAGCATTCTTGGCGTATTCGCGCCGAATTCGAGCAACGCCCGGCGGCGGTTGTGCTGGATCGCGTTTGGAATCTGCATGGGGCTGGCGCTCTATTCAAAATATACGAGCGTTCTGCTCGGACTCGCGGTCTTTCTGGCGATGCTTTCCTGCCGCGAAGGGCGGCGGCAATTTCTCACGCCGTGGCCGTGGCTGGCGGCGATTTTGGTAGTTGCCGCTTTTTCTCCGGTGTTGATCTGGAACGCGCGGAATCATTGGGCTTCGTTTGAGTTTCAGATTCGGCATGGCATTACCTCCGGAGATTCAGCGGTNNGAATCTGCTGGACTATGCGGGCGGACAAATCGCCATTTGCACGCCGGTCCTGCTTGGGGTTTGCCTGGCGGCACTGGTGATCTATTGGCCGCGGAAAAATAATCCGATGCCTATTCGCATCCTGCTTTTTTCCGCGACCGTGCCACTGATATTTTTCGGATGGTCGGCGACGCATCGGCGGGTTGAGGCGAACTGG
>PMAK01000096.1 GCA_003153655.1 Phycisphaerales bacterium | reverse complement strand
CTCCGATGTCGTTGTCGAATCAGAGTATCGCACGCCGATCCTGCACCACTGCTGCCTCGAAACGCACGTTGTCGCGGTGGATTACAACGGCGGCAATACCGCCACCGTTTACGGATCGACGCAGGGCACGTTTTCGCTCCCTGGCGATGCCTCCCGAGTCCTTGGACTCCAGCAGAGCAATGTCACCGGCATTGTCCATTACATGGGGGGCGGCTTTGGGTCCAAAGGGGGCATTGGCGTCGAAGGCCAGTTGGCTTGCGCGCTTTCCAAACAAGTTCGCGCGCCGGTAAAAATGGCTCTTGGCCGCCGCGACGAATTTCTCATGGCGGGCAACGGCCCCGGAAGCTGGCAAAAATTCCGAGCGGGCGCTACCAAGGACGGCAAACTGTCCGCAGTCCAGATTGAACAATATTCCCTAGGCGGCCTGGGCAACGGCAGCCTCGCGGCGCAGCCTTATATCTATCAGGCTCCGGCCATCTACCGCGTCGCGGGTACGATCCACACCAACGAAGATGCGTCCCGCCCGCTGCGAGCGCCTGGTCATCCGCCGGCGTGTTTCGCGATGGAATCACTCATGGACGAACTGGCCGACAAGCTTGGCATCGACCCTGTCGAATTCCGGATCAAAAATCTGAGCGAAACGGATGACCATGTCCGCCAACTGCTGCGCGGCGCGAAAGAGATCGGGTGGGAACGGCGCAATCCAAAGGCGGGCGCGTGGCCCGGCGTGATCAAGCATGGCTTTGGGTGCGCATGCGGCATCTGGGGCGGCGGGGGGCGGGCTCAGTGCGTCGTGGATGTTCGCATCGGCCGCGATGGCGCGGTGACGGTTTCGTGCGGCTCGCAGGATCTCGGCACCGGGACGCGAACGTATATGGTCGCCATCGTTGCCGAGGAATTGGGACTGGAAATGCACGATGTCCATGAGGAAATCGGCGACTCTAGACTGGGAAACGCCAATTTTTCCGGCGGCTCATCGACCGCGCCGTCGCTCTCGCCCGCGGTGAAATCCGCGGCGGTCAACGCGAAAGCGGAAATCTCCAAAGCGGTCGCCGGATTGCTCGGCGTCCAGGCTGATGATCTTGTCTTTGCGGATCGGCACATCACCGCTGGCGGAAAAACATTGAGTTGGTCGCAGGCGTGCGCCGCGCTGCCGTCGGCCGGAATCTCCGTCCGAGGGGAATTCAAACGCGGCCTTTCTTCCAACGGAACGCACGGCGCATCCTTTGCCGAGGTTGAAGTCGATACCGAAACCGGGCATGTGCAGGTGCTGCGAATTCTGGATGTTCAGGATTGCGGGCTGCCTCTGAATCGCCTTGCGGTTGAAAGCCAGATCAATGGCGGTATGGTGCAGGGGATTGGGATGGCGCTGCTGGAAGGCCGGGTCATGGATGCCAAACTTGGCGTCATGGTCAACTCCAGCTTCATGGATTACAAAATCCCCGGGTGCTTGGAGATGCCGAACGAAATGCTGCCGCTGATTGACGATGACGATCCGCGACAACAGGTTGTCGGCATGGGGGAGCCGCCTTCTATTCCGCCGGCGGCGGCGATTGCCAACGCGATCTTCAATGCGTGCGGGGTGCGATTCCGGGAGCTTCCGATCACGCCTGACAAAATCATCATGGCGCTTGCAGAGAAAGGGGCGCAAGCATGAAAGCGTTTGAATGGTCCAGCGCCTCGACCGTCGATCAGGCCGTAAAATTGCTTGCCGAGGTCTCGGTTGATGATGACATCGAAACGCCGCGCCCGATGTCGGGTGGGCAGGATCTCCTTACCACGATGAAGGAGCGAATCCTAACCCCCAAACGAGTGGTCAATCTCAAGACGATTCAGGGCCTTGACGGCATCGATTTCGCGCAGGACGGGAGCGTCAAAATCGGCGCGCTCACCAAGCTCCACGAAATCGAAACTGATCCGCGGATCATCAAGAATTTCCCCGGGTTGTCCGAAGCGGCCCATTCCATCGCGACGGTGCAGCTCCGCAATCAGGGAACGATCGGCGGCAATCTCTGCCAGCGGCCGCGGTGCTGGTATTTCCGGCTGCCTCACATCGTCTGCCTGAAAAAGGGGGGCGACACCTGTTACTCCGAAAAAGGGGAAAACAAATATAACGCGATCCTGGGCGGGGGGCCCTCCTTTATCGTTCATCCGTCCGATCTGGCGACGATGCTTTCGGCGCTTGATGCGACAATCACCATCACCGGCCCGAAAGGCCCGCGCGACGTTCCGATTGGGCAATTCTTTATCCTGCCTAGTGTAAATCCATCTTACGAAAATGTTTTGCAGGATGCTGAGATCGTTACGCAAATCCAGATCCCCGCGACGGCATTCGCGTCCAGGTCAACGTATTTGAAATTCAAGGAGCGATCCTCGCTGGATTTTGCGATGGTCGCGGCGGCCGCGGCTGTCGATCTCGCGCCGGATCAAACCGTGCGGCAGGCCCGGATCGTTTTGGGGGCGGTTGCGCCGATTCCCTGGCGCGTTCCCAAGGCCGAGGCTGCATTGATCGGCAAGCCGCTGACGGATGCGAACATTCGGGCCGCGGCTGAAATCGCGCTCGAAGGGGCTAAACCTCTGGAGAAAAACGGGTACAAAGTCCCGCTTGCCAAAACGCTGGTTCGCCGAGTGCTGACGACTCTTAAGAGCGCATAAAGAGAACTGCATGAAAGATTCCATTCAACATCTTCCCGTGCTCAAAACCCCATTCTGCGGGGATTTACGGTCGAAAAAGTTCTTCCTGTCGGATCAGATCGCCGCGACGGCGGATGATTATCTGGATGCCAGCAGCCATTGCTGGTGCTATCATACTCAGCAGGTGGTGGGGCCGGACGGGAACATTGTCATGCCGGAGCGGTGCGTGCCGGGAAGGGGATGTTACCGATCGGCACTTGAGCCGGCTCGGAACTAGGATCGGAACTGGGATCGGAACTGGGAGTTGTCATGAATATCACACTTTTGCTGGCTTCGCTTTTTACGTTCGTCGCTCCGTCCGCTCAAACCAAGGCGATCATGCCACTTTCCGGCGACTATGTGGAGGCGCGCACGGCCAGCGTGTTTGCCGGCCCGTGTCATTACAACGGTGAACTTGTCACGACGGGGAATGACGCGGTGATGGCGTGGCAATTTAATTCGGGCAGTTGGGAGCATATTAGCCTGGCGGGCGTGCGCGTCATAGCGGCAGTGAGCAGCAGCGAGAATCTCGGTCAATCGGATGGCTCGCGCACGTCGGAGATCGTGATCGACAGCGCCGCGACGCCCGAGCAAGCTGAAGCGGCTTTGCAGGCAATTCTTTCCCGCGACGGCCAATCCCTTGGAAAAATCGCGTCGGTACGACGAGGGACAATCACGTTCCAAAAGTACAACCGGGATTATCACATCGAAGCCGCTGGCTTTGCCGCGCTGGATGTGTCGGGGATGCCGAATGATGAGTGCTGCAAGCAGCCGAATTTGGTTTGGTATTCGCCGCTGGTTCAACTGGTGAATCGAAAAGTGGGTTATACGAGCAATGCTGAATACGTTGCCGGCAAAATCACCGAGCCTTGGGAACGATCGGATGAGAATAGCGCGTTTTACGGGGCGTTTGTTTACTGATGGTTGACATCGGCGGGTATCAGCAAGGCGAGGAAATACGACGTATCAGCGAAGCCGGTGGTCACTTCTTGGAAGCCCCGTACAGGTAAGGGTCGTGATTGACGGATGAGTCAGAAGGTAAGCCTTCCGCTTGTCCAATGACATCGTGGAAGACTTCGGCCCATGTACCGCCCGAGGAGGCTGTCTCAGTAGCGCGAACTTCCACCTCCGCGCCTTCAGGCAATTGCGCAGGTGGGTCTAAAACGATGACGCCTTTCTTGACGTGCCCGCGATAGGTCATGGCCGGTACTCCATATCCTCGGGATAATACGGATTCCACTTGNNTTCTGTGGGATCCGTATTATACCATTCTGTAGCCACGGCTTGCCATCCCTTGAACTCGCTGTCAAAAACCCTTCCGAAAGCTGCGGTTATTTGAGCATCTACTTTTTCACCAGATGATCGTGATAAAACTCGATCATCTTTTTCAATCCCTCGGCGCGTGGGACGGTGGGGGACCAGCCGAGGATTTCTTTGGCTCGCGTGATATCCGGCTTACGAACGCGTGGATCGTCCGGCGGCATGGGGTGATGGGTGATTTTACTTTTGCTTTGCGGGATCAAAGCCAAAATGTCCTTCGCGATCTGGAGAATTGAAACCTCGTCGGGATTGCCGAGGTTGATCGGCTCGATGAAATTGCTTTCCATTGTCAGGTTGATGCCGCGGACCAAGTCGGTGACGTAGCACAAGCTGCGAGTTTGTTTGCCGTCGCCGAAGACGGTGAGGGATTCGTTATTGAGGGCCTGGCGGATGAAGCTGATGACGGCGCGGCCATCGTAGGGATCCATGCGCGGGCCGTAGGTGTTGAAGATGCGAATGATGCGGGTATCGACTTTTCGTTCGCGGTGGTAGGCCATCGTGCAGGCTTCGCTGAAGCGCTTGGCCTCGTCGTACATGCTGCGCATGCCGATGGGGTTGACGTTGCCCCAGTAATTTTCGGGCTGGGGATTGACGGCGGGATCGCCGTAGCATTCGCTGGTGCTGGCCATGAGGAATCGGGCGTTTTTTGTTTTGGCCAATTCGAGAAGATTCCAGGTGCCCTGGCTGTTGACCTTCATGGTCGCGACCTGGTGTTTTACATAGCCGATGGGGCTGGCGGGTGAAGCCATGTGATAGATGCGGTCGAGGCCGGATTCGATTTTGAGCGGCTCGATCACGTCGGCTTCGATGAATTTGTAGCTGGCATTCGCGCGGAGATGGGCGATGTTTTCGCGATTGCCGGTGATGAAGTTATCGACGCCAATAACCTCATGGCCCTGGGCCAGGAGGAGGTCGGTCAGATACGAGCCAAGAAAGCCTGCTGCGCCGGAAATGAGAATACGCATATCAGTTAATACGTTTCGTCAAGGACTGCAACGTCCTTTAATTGCCACGGCGGGAGGATGTCCTCGTGCGCCTCACCGGGCTGTTGCCAGGTCACATAGTACCCGTTGTTGTCTTTCTGGCCGACATCGCTCGAGCAGGTCACGTTGCCGTAAACCGCGAGCCAGGTGATGTTTTTGTTCGAGTCGTAATACGCTTCGTAGCGAACTTTGTCGTCAAATCGCGCCGTTGCCGGAAAGCGCAATTGTTTTGTGACCCTCTCCCGCGTGAGGGTGATGACGTCATATTTCCACTGGTTGCGAACCTTGAGTGGAACGAGATTGGCCGAGTCGTCAAAATGGCCGGTGGGGCCCATCGAGCCCGGATTTGGCTGAGTGCCGACGCACGCGGCCAGGGAGGCCATCATGACAATTATTACTATTCGGATCATCGGCATGGCAGGGTAGCAGCATCAGTCCCAAAATCGAAATCGGATGATTGTGAGGATCGCCTTGAGGCCGTCCTTCCAGGTAATTTTCTTTCCCTCTTCATAGCTTCGCCCGTAATACGCGACGCCCACTTCGTAAATCCTTAGTCTGGGGCGATATTTGGCGATCTTGGCGGTGACTTCGGGCTCAAACCCGAAGCGGTTGCACTTCAACTGAATTTTCTCAAGCACTGTTTTACGGAAAACTTTATAGCAGACTTCCATGTCGGTCAGGTTGAGGTTGGTGAACATATTGCTGAACGAGGTGAGAAATTTATTTCCCAGGGTATGCCAGAAATAAAGGACGCGATGCGGCTCGCCAATAAACCGGGAGCCATACACCACATCAGCCCTGTCGTCGGCAATTGGCTGTAGAAGCCTGGGATAATCCCCCGGATCATATTCGAGATCCGCATCCTGAATCAGCACAACATCGCCGGACGCCTGTTTGAAGCCATCGCGAAGGGCCGCACCTTTTCCCTCATTCACGGGTTTATGGAACACACGAATTTCGGTATCTGGGAAAATGGTCTTGAGCTCGTCCAACTTGGCGGCGGTGCCGTCCTTGGAGCAGTCATTGACGATGATGATCTCGCGAATCAATTCTCCATACAGGGGGGCGGCCACGACGAGGCCGACCAACTGCTGGATCGTGTGCTCCTCATTGTAGACGGGGATGACGATCGAAACTTTCGTTATGGTTAGCTTGGGCATAGGGGACATTTTGCCAGATTGGTCTTGCGTCGCGCTCGCAACGCGTTGTGATTCAGTTGCTTCCATCGTTATTGCGCCACTCTACCTCGGCTTCAATGCGGGGAGAATACTACGGACCTTCGGCAAAAACTCAACCTTGGCTTAGAAGCCTGCGTCCCTAGGTCCGAATAACACAAAAACCGTCGCGGGCGATTTCATTTTCGGATCATTCAGGCCGTTGGTCGAGCGTCACGCGTCCATCGTCCATCGTGATGCAGCGGGTCGCCCGCCGGGCGAAGGCCGTATCGTGCGTTACCATGACAATCGTCTGTCCGGCGGCATAGAGTTCCTGAAAAATCTCGGCGATCAATTCGCCATTGCGCTTGTCGAGATTGCCGGTTGGCTCATCAGCCAGGAGAACGCGCGGCTCGTTTGCCAGGGCGCGGGCGATGGCGACGCGTTGCTGTTCGCCGCCGCTGAGGCGGTTGGCGCGACGCTTTAGCTTCTCGCCGAGCCCGAGGCGTTTGAGCAATTCAGCTGCGCGGTCCATTGCCGCGGCGCGGGTCAGTTGTCCGAGCTTGAACATCGGCAGGGCGACGTTTTCCTGGGCGGTGAATTCCTTGAGGAGATAGTGGAACTGGAAGACGAAGCCGACCATGCGATTGCGCAGGAGGGCGAGTTGCGTGTCGTTTAACTGGGCTGTCTCCTGACCCGCCATTCGCACGGAACTTGGCGGATCAAACGGCTTGCCGTCGAGATCAAGGCGTGTCGGCCGATCGAGTCCGCCGAGCAAATATAAGAGCGTGCTTTTTCCTGAGCCGCTTGCACCGACAATGGAAATGTATTCGCCGGCGAAGATTTCGAGATCGACGCCGCGGAGTATCTCTGTGCTGGCGTCGCCCGTTCCCAGGACGCGGCGGAGGTTGCGAGTTTCGAATAGGAGCGCGTTTTGGGTTGCGGCGTGTGGCGGGGATTCGAGATGGGCTTCAGTGCGCGCCACGGATGACCTCCACCGGATCATAGCTGGCGGCTCGCCGGGCGGGATAAACGGCTGCGAGCAGGACAATCACCATCGAGCTGATGAATGCGGAGATGTACATGCCGCGATTTTCGCTCATGAGCAGGCCTTCGGATTTGATGAGCCCTTCGACCTGGATCGGCAGGCGGCGGAGGGCTTCGATGCTGAGTTTGCCGATGATTTCGCCGAGGACCGTGCCGATGAGTCCGATCATCAGTCCCTGAAAAACGTAGATCCAGGTGATGTCCGCGCGGGACAGGCCGAAGGATTTGAGGATCGCGATATCGCTGACGCGTTCGAGGACGGCCATGATGAGGATGTTGAGGACGCCGAAGGCCGCGACGATCAGGAGGGCGCCGGTGATGATGTAGGTGATGATGCTTTGGATGGCGAAGATTTTCAGGAAATTCGCGTTGCTCTCCTGCCAGGATTCGGTTTTGTATCCGGCGATGGATTCGATCTGGGCGGCAAAGGATTGCGCCTTGGTGTAATCCGCCGTGCGGACAATGATGTTGTTGATGATGTTTTTCTTATCGAGAAGCGTCTGGGCGCTGTTGATGAGCATATAGGCGCGGGAGTAATCGACGGGTGTGACGCCGGTGGCAAAGATGCCAACTACGCGGGCTGATGTTCGCCCGCCGGTGTTGCTTGCCAGAGTGATTTCATCATTTAACTTTGCCCCGAGCAGGTCGGCGATTCCCTGTCCGATGATCAGTCCGTCGGCTGTGGTGCGCAGGCGATTGAAATTTCCTTCCACCATGTCCTTGCCGATTGTCGTGACCCGCAGTTGCTCTTCCGGATCGACGCCCAGGACGGAGACATTCAGGGTCTTGGTGCCGTATGTCGCGATCGCGTCTCCATCGACTTCCGGAGCCACCGCCACGATTCCGCGTAAATGGCGAAGTTGCTGCATCAGGCCGGCGGCGTTTTTGATCTTTTTCACATTCTCGCGCGGCTTGACGTTGTTTACTTCGATCAGGGCGTTGGGATCGGTATAAATTCGCTCCAGAATTTTTGTTCGCGTCTCCCGCGGTTCATCATCAATTGTGATGTGGCCGCTGGATTCCACCGTTTCTACGATAAATTTATCCTCGAAGCCCTTCATGAGGGCGACCATGGTGATGAACATCATGACGCTGATGGTGACGCCGGCGACGCAGACGAGCGATTGCCGCTTGTGGGAGAGGAGGTATCGGAGGGCGATGTACCAGCGCATGGGTAAGACTTTTTCCAATTCTAAGAGGGAGCCGCGGAGACCCCGGCGCGCCGGGACAGGCTGCNNCTGTGTCTCTGCGTCTCCGCGGCTGATTTTTTTGCATTACTTAAATCCCTTGAACGAATCCGCGGTGGTCTTCGGCGCATTCAAGCCTGCTGCGACGAGGGGGTCGATCCAGTGGGTTCGCACGGATTGACCGGACTGCAAATCTAAAATCGGGCTGATCACGACGATGTCGCCGTCATTCATGCCGGAGAGAATCTCCGTGCGTTCGAC
>PMAK01000011.1 GCA_003153655.1 Phycisphaerales bacterium | reverse complement strand
AAGAAGAAGTCAGAGTTGGTTGCTGACTTGGCCAAGCTGTTCACCGAGGCAGCCGAAGGCCGCATGGAGGATGCCAAAGTCGCCGCCAAGTTGAACGCTTGGCTACCGTCCAACCTGCGCACACTGCCGCAGAGTGACTGCAAGGAGCAGGCGTCAGCGGCATAGTTTACCGCGTCCACTGACAAACGAAGAAGCCGGATCGGGCATCCCTGATCCGGCTTCTTTGTTGCCCTTTCTAACTGCCGATTGTCATTCCCAAGGGTGAGGCGTGCGCACCACCGGATAGCGCACGACCTGCGAGAACCACTCCGCCAGCGCTCTCCACTTGCCTCCACGTTGCGCAAGCCGCAGCCAGGTGAATTGCCAAAGGGCGACTTGGACGGCGACAAGAACCGTCGCGCCGATGGGCAGCAGCAGGAACAAATAGCTGTCGTGCTTCCGGCATTCATAGAAGCCCACTGGCCAGAGCGTGAGCACGCCGAAGGCTTCGACGATGCAGAACAGCACCACGGCCAAGCGTGCCAATTGCAGCAAGGCCAGCCAGTACAGGAATCTCAAGCTGTCACCGAACCACCGTAGCATATCAGGCTGTCTCCAATGCGAATGCGCATCTGCCAGAGCTTCGCTCTGCCATCTGATGACACACGCTCCATTATATCGTTGGCAACAATCACGTCTCGAAATCTCTTCGATCTTCACCATTTTTTCTGAATTCGTTTGAGTCCAGCCCGACAGATTTCTGTCTGGCTGAACTCAAATCTGCCTGGCCGAACTTGACGTTCGGCATCTGTTTGGTATAATCGGTTTAGTTCAATTCGTTGGGTTGAACTATTTTTTTGTAATTAGGAAGGGAAGGCAAGGTAAAAGCGATCCAGTGGGTGTTTTTGTAAGTCTCAGTCCCACGAAGGGTTGGCGCAACCTATGCCTGTTCGATGCCAGTGGGTTTCCAATGGGTCGTTTTTCAGAGCTTTGGAGACTCGAAAGAAGCTTGGAGGTGCGTATGCCGCGGAGATTCAGAAGCCAGCCGGATGGTGTTGATTCCGATCAGATCGGCCGAATGGGGGCGCGGCGACCGCGGGAGCGGAGCGTGAACAGCGAGCTCGCCCGGCGCCTGCGCGGCTTCAAAGGGCGCACACGAAAGTACCTGTCGGGGGGTTCCGCTGGCCGGGGAATGCGCCAGCGGGTGGTGGTCAAGGCACACGTCAGCCGGCACAAGCCCGCCAAATCGCGGGGAAGTTTGGCGCGGCATGTCTCCTACCTGGGACGGGAAAGCGCCAGCGCCGACGGCAAGCATGGCGTATTCTATGACGCCGCGCGTGAGGGGGTGAACGCCAGGCAGGAGGCCGTCCAATGGGCGCAGGACCGGCACCATTTCCGGCTGATCGTATCCCCGGAGCGCGGCGGCGACATCCCCGACATGACGGCTTATGTGCGCGAAGTCATGCGCCGGGTGGAACGGGATCTGGACAGCAAACTCACATGGATCGCCGTCAATCACCACAACACGGACAACCCCCATGCGCACATCCTGGTGCGCGGCAAGCAGCCCGACGGGGCCGATCTGGTCATTCCCCGGCAATATATATCGTATGGAATCCGGGACCGGGCATCGGACGTGGCGACCGAACTGCTGGGGGAACGGACACCCCAGGAGGTGCAATTGGCCAAGTCCAAGGAGGTCGAAGCGGAGCGATTTACCTCACTGGACCGGATGATCGAGCGGGCTTTGGATAACGGCAAGATCGACGTTTCGCCGTCGAAGCACATCGGCTTTGGCGCTGATGATCGGCGGTTGGTGGTGGGCCGGTTGCAGTTCCTTGAACAGATGGACTTGGCGCACAAGGGGCGCGGAACAACCTGGCATGTTGAGGGGGATTTCAAGCAGGCCCTGCGCGAACTCGGGAACCGCAACGACATCATCCACCAGCTCTACGGCCAGTTGGGCAACGAATCGGGACGAGTTTTGCCGATGGCGGGCGGCAACGAACCCTCACCAGCGGTTGCCGGCGTGGTCATCGCCAGGGGCAGCACCGATGAACTGGGGGAAGATCGGTTTGTCGTAGTCCGTGACGGGAGCGGGCAAGCGCACTATGGCCGGGTCAGAGACAGCGCGCCTTACCGGGACCTGGACATCGGGTCGGTCGCCGAGCTGGGCGCTGGCGCGCAGCGCCGGCGGGAGGTGACCATGCAGGTCGTGGCGGTCGCCAACGCCAACGACGGAATCTATTCGCCGCAGTTGCACGAAGCGCGTTTGTGGGGGACCGGACCAGACTCGACCGACCGGGAGATTGGATCAAGCGTGCGCTCGGCAGCATGGCGATTGGGTTTTGTCGCTGGATTCGAGGGGGCTGGGGTGCGCGCATTAGAGAACGGTGAATATGCCGTCGATGCCAAATCGTTTGCGCAATTCAGTCAGCGGGGAAGCCAGCGAACCGACGTTCGGGTGATCGCCGAGCACTCGCTGGCAGAGCAAGTTGAGGCACACGCGGCGACGTGGCTGGACCGTCAGACGTTCGGACGGCAACCGGATGCGCGCACCGACAACAATCCGATCGTTCAGGAAGCGGCGCAGCAACGGCAGGAATGGCTCGTGCGAAACGGCTATGCCGAGCGATCCGCCGGCGACACCGGAACGGTTCAACTGCTTCCCGGCGCACTGGAGCAACTGGCTGCCGAGGAACGTGCCGAAGTGGCCGAACGGCTGGCCGGCAAGTACGGCCTGCCGGTGAACGAACTGCCGCAGGGCGGCTCGGTCAGCGGCGAGTACCGCGGCACGGAACACCTCCACTCCGGCAAACTGGCAGTCGTCGTGGCGGAGGAGAGCGTGTACGTCTCTCCCGTCAGTCGCGATCCCGACGTTGGCATAGGCAATGAAGTCAGTCTGCAGCGCACATCGGCGAGGGACGCGACGGTTGAACTGGTGGCGGGACAAACGCTGGACTTGGATGCCGGACTGTCTCTGGACGGACCGGGAGGTGACGAATGAATACTCGACGACTCTTCATTGCATACCTGATCATATTGCTAGCCGGGTTGGTGACAGCCACCCAATGGGTCGCATTCAGGTTGAATTACCATCCTGCCCTGGGAGGCGTGCGCATCGGCGGGCGCATGGTCTACGCGCCCTGGGCGATGTTCATCTGGGCCCGCGATTTCGGTGACAACATCCCCAAAACGCTCAACGAGGGGTATGCGTTCATCGGCGGCACCTTCATTCTGTCGACGCTCATGCTAGTTGGAGCGCGCCAGTTGCGCCGCAACATTCCCGTCCGGGAGCTCGGCAAAGATCGTTGGGCCGGCAAACGCGACATGAAACGCGCCGGTCTATTGACTGGCCAGGGAACCGTTCTCGGACATGCCTTTGGTCGATATCTGACCTACGACGGCCCCGAACACCAGCTTGTTTCCGGTGCCAGCCGGTCCGGCAAAGGCGTCGGCCACGTCATCCCCACGCTGATGAACTGGAACGGCAGCATCTTGGCCTACGACATCAAAAACGAATTGTGGGACGTGACGGCGGGGATGCGCGCCAGAAGAGGCTACTGCCTGTTCTTCAACCCGACCCGGCCCGACAGCGCCCGGTTCAATCCGCTCTTTGAGATTCGCAAAGGCGTCAACGAAGTGCGCGATGCGCAGAATATCGTCGAGATGCTGGTCAACCCGACCGGCGCAAAGCACACGATGGACATTTGGGACCAGCAGGCCAGCCAATTTTTGGTGGCGCTGATCCTGCATGTGCTCTACACCGAGCCGGACCAGTTCAAGAATCTGGCGACGGTGCGAGCGCGGTTGCTCGACTTCAAGCGGACCGTCCTCGCGATGATCCGCACTCCGCACCGCTTCAACCCACAGACCGGCGCGCCGGAAGTTCACCCGGAAGTGGCGCTGGTGGCCAACGAGCTGCGCCGCCAGCCGGCGAA
>PMAK01000114.1:55222-56121 GCA_003153655.1 Phycisphaerales bacterium | reverse complement strand
CGCCGACGGCAAGCAGGCCCACGCTCGTCGGCTCCGGAACTGGCGAGATGTTGATCACCAACTCGGGCAGCCCGTTAATCACGTCGCCGGGGTTGGTGAAAGTCGTGGACTCATATTCGGGTTCGACGGTCCCCGATGCGGGCAGCGCGCCGGACCAATCGCTTAATCCGCTGCTGTTAACGGATAGCGAAAGGGTGCTCAACCAATAGCCGGATTGGGTGTCGACGACCGCGGGTGAAAGAGTCACGGTCCCGGGGGCGAGCGCGGTGTAGGAGAGGGAATCGAAGAAGTCGGTCGCATTGCCAAAGCTCGCCGTCGCGGCGCCATATTGCGCGAGGGTATTGACGCCAGCCACGGTATTTGGGGCGACAGGTCCGTTGCCCTGGAAGATTGCAAAGTGATCTCCAACATCTCCGGCGGTGGCGCTCGTGGGAGAAACGTCGCCTTGGGTGGTGCCGAACCAACTGGGAACAAACCCGCCGGGATTGTTGTTTGGGCCGACCGAACTGCCAAGGCCTCCTTGATTGTTGAGTGAAGTAGTGCTGTTATAGTCGGGTGCCCCCCCAAAAATCATAAAGGGAGGGCCTAAGGTGTTCGGAGCAAGCTTGCTGGCATTGGTATCGCTTGAAGGAACCACGATGCCGAGGGTGGAGAGACCGAGATACGATGGCTGCAGCACGCCTCCGATATATGTGCCGGCATTCGGATTGGCATTGCCTGAAAGAACGGCGTCGATGCCGAATTCAAAAGTGTCCCCTACCGTGATGTTGATCGCGGTGGGTATCGCCGAGTAATTTCCACCCACGTTGGCATAGTTGAAGGACTGTACGATGCTGGAGTTGGGCGCCAGTTCAGTGATATTGTCGTAGTACAGTGTAAGAGCAGCGCCCTGGGCCGCG
>PMAK01000114.1:0-55202 GCA_003153655.1 Phycisphaerales bacterium | reverse complement strand
ATTCAAGTGGAATCCGTATAAGAGTGTTTTGGAAACGACAATTTTTTTCTTCCACCTTCTGAGCGCGCCGCATCACCTCATGCCGGTATTAATATACTTCGCAAATCAAGCCATATGCATTAGATTATGACAAATGCCGGGCACAACAGGCATCGTTTTCTGGCCCGATTCTCCGCACGTCATCGCTCGGCCCAAGGCTCTGGCCGCACACACAGCATTCTTCCCTCGTAATCTGCGGAGCGATGAATTGACTGAAGACCGTTCTCTGGCTGCCCCTGAGAGCGCCGACGCCCTTGTCCATCACAATTTTTGCAATTGCCACTGACGTCGGATGCTCGATATTTCCCGAATCCAACAAAAAAAAATGTCGTCTCGCATCTGAGAGTCTTCGAGACTTTCTATTTCGTGCATATTTATCTCCGTTTCCTTTTCCCCGCCTTTTCTTTCGCCAATATCGCATCTATCTTCGCCTTGGGGATGCTGAAGGCGTGCTTTATTGCTGCGCCGGTCTTCCGCATCGCCTCGGCTGCATCGGACACCTTGAAGTCTGCCGCCTTGATCTTCGTCATGGCCCTATTGTACCACGCGTTTGTTGCATAAAATGAGTAAATCGGGAACGGCGGATTGATCCCCGCCGACGGCTCGGCAAGGCGTTGTTGTTCACCAGTGGCAACGCCATGCCGGGTTCGCCCGAATAGCTGGTGAATCATGCAAGATTATAAATTTTCGGGGCTAGTAGAGCTATTCAGCGAGGATTACCACGTAACCAACATTCATGGTCTTGAGATAGAAATACAGAGGGTTTGCGACAGCTATAATGCGAATACGTCGCGCGTATATGCGCTCGCAAATTATGCTCAATTTCTAACGATAAAATCAATGACTTTAGGCCAACATGCCGCCCATGCTTTGCATGATGTCACGCAGCAATGGAGCCGCAACAACCTCAGCGAAGACCAGGTTAAGCGGTCGCAGGAAAGGTTCAATGAATTGCTGAATGAGCCGATGCCACAAGTTCCGTACGAGAAGGGCCGTGAGGAGGTAGCCCGTCTTGTTGAACAAGTCACGCGGAGCGGCGGAAAGGTCGGCGAGGATGCGATTCTCTCGCTTATGTCTGCCTTATTGATTGGTTCTTGGACTGCCTTTGAATCGCTTGCCTCAGATTTATGGGTGGCTGCGTGTAACTGTCGCCCGATGAGTTTGGGCGTTAAGGCTTTGTTGGCGCAAAAGGGCCGACAACAAGTTGGAGAGCCATTGCATCCGACCACCACAGAACAGCGGGGCCAACAAGGCAAGAAAAAACGCGATGCGCATGATTCGATAAAACTGGATGTGCTTCGGCGTCACAAATTCAATTTGCAGGACAAGCTCGGAACTATCGTTTCCCGCAGCAGGAAATTCACGTTTAGTAATATTGACGGAATCGGATACGCATATCGAATGGTTTTCGGAGATTACCTGAAGGGGTTCTTTGAAACATATGCGGATATGCCGGCCCTTGAAGCAATTCGCCATGTACTCGTGCATCGAGCCGGCGAGATAGACCAATCCTTCATAAGCAACGTTGAGAATATACCAGTATTTTCCCATTATAAGCTAAACGATCGACTCCAAATGGAAGGGGAAATGGTGCGAAAATATGTTACCGCTGGAATCGATTGCGCCGACCATCTTCTGTGGAAGGTAGACGAATGGTTGACAAAGAACCAAGAATGATAAAAATTTCTTCTCGCTATGGTCGCTCAAACCGAAAAAACAGTTGAGAAAGATGATGGACTTCCTGTTCTTGAAAAAATCTGTCCTCGATGTCGCGGCGCTGGGGGGAAAGAGGCCCTCGCTGGAAGCGGCTGGGACATCTGTTATTCCTGTTTGGGTGCGGGACACATCGCAACGGAATTTGGCAACAGGATCATGGAGCTAGTGCGACATCAGTCTAACGCCGTTCAAGCTCCGCATTAACGATCAATTCTGAATAGCATTATCGCTTCCCGCGTCCTTGTCGCTTCCGGGGGCGACCTCCGATGCGCCAATGAGCGTCTTGTAGGTCAATCGCTTGCCGCTGACTTCGCCCAGCGCCAGCATGAACCGATCCCCGTCGTTTCCTTTTCGATTGTTGAAGCGGAACGCTTCCGAGTTCACATATCGGAAAAGGTGGAACGGTTCGACGTTTACGTGTGTTCCACGAATGCAGCGCTTGAAAATCGCCCAAAAGTTTTCCCGCCCCTTCATGTGAATCACCTTATACGGATCCCACAGAAAANNATTCAAGTGGAATCCGTATTATCCCTGACGCAGGCTTCCGCGTGATCCACGAAATAGTGCATGAACGTGGGCCATAATCCACGGTATACTGTGCGAATCTCCTCCCCAATCACCTTCCAATAGAGTCAAAGAAAACTCAAGATTTTGTTCTTGCATTCAAGACGAATGTTAGGTAATAGTTTGGCCTGAGGAATCAAATGCATGCCCACTAATTCGTCCACTCCGCGCAGCTCCAAAGCGTGGCGTTCGGCTGGCGCATCCTCCATGGAAACATCCCAATGGCCACTATATCTTCAACGCGAATTCCATTACTCCTTTGCCCAGGTTTCCACCGTCTCATCATTTTCGCGAAGCGACCCCTCCCCCCCCTCCCCCTGGGTGGGACATTCTGGGGCACAATGCGACTTTTTTTACTCCCCATAAAACCCGGATGATCCCCATACCGCGATAATGCACCAAGGTAATAACGCCAATCTCGACGTCGCAGCCGAAGCTCTGTTATCTTTTCCAGAACCTAAATGAACCTCATGCGATCTTGGCTTCCGCAACTTGTAATCGTGATGGCCTTCGCTCTTTGCCTAACTGCGAAGATCGCCTCCGCCGATGTCTATCACGTCAGCCTCACCGGCGACGACTCCGCCACCGGCGATGCCGCCCACCCATTCCAAACCATCTCCCGCGCAGCCAGATGGACCCGGCCCGGCGACAAAGTTCTCATCGCCCCCGGCATCTACCGCGAATCCGTCAGCTTCGCCCATTCAGGCGAATCCAATAAGCCCATCACCTTCGCCGCCGAGAAACCCGGAACCGCCATTATCACCGGCGCGGAGCCTCTGACGGTTTGGACGGACGTCCCGGACCATCCAGGCCAATACATCACCGATTGGCCCTACGATTTCATCATCGATCACACCCCCGACGGCGCGCCCATTCGCAACCACGGCGCAGCCGCTCCCATCGGCTGCGCCGAGCAGGTTCTCTGGGAATCCCACCCGCTTCGGCAAGTCATGAAATCCGATGACCTCGCCGCCGGCGCCTTCTTCGTCGATTGGCAATATCACACCCTGACCGTCTGGCTGCCAGGCGGACTTGATCCGCGAGCGTCACAAATCGAAGGAAGCGTTCGATCAAATCTCTTCGGCCCGGCGGAAAAAGATGGGATTGTCGCCGATGCCAGATATATCACCCTCCGCGATCTCGTCTTCCAAAACGCCGCCAACTTCGCCCAACGCGGCGGCGTGATCCTCGGCACCGGCTGGGAAGCACACAACTGCACCGTCGAATACAACAACGCCGGCGGAATGAGCCTCGACGGCGACAACATCCTCGTCGATCACTGCACCCTCCAATACAACGGTTTCTGCGGCCTCAGCGGCGGCGGAAACAACAACACCATTCAAGACTGCATCGTCCACGGCAACAACTGGAAAGGTTTCCCCCCCGATTGGGAAGGCGGCGGCGGAAAATTCTACCGCTCCAACCACCTCCGCATCCTCCGCCACCTGAGCTACGAAAACACCGGCCCAGGACTCTGGCTCGACACCGACAACCTCAACTACTCCATCACCGATTCAATCTTCTACGGCAACCACGGCCTCGACGACGACCGCCAGGGCTGCGGAATATATCTCGAAATAAACCCCGGACCCGGCGTAGTCTCCAACAATATCTGCTACAGCAACACCGGCGGCGGCATCACCCTGGCCGAGAGCGCCCACATCACCGTCACCGGCAACGCCCTTGCCGATAACGGTTACGGCATCGAACTCCGCAACATGCCCGACCGCGATAATTATCACTTGCAGGATATCACCATCACCGGCAACCGATTCAAGGAATGGCGCAAAGGCGCCATCGGCACCGGCCTGGGCAACTGGACCAACAAATCCGCCGCCGATTGGGAAATCAAAATGGATCAGGATTTCTTCGATCTCCCGCCCGATGGGCCGCTCGCCTATTGGGCGGACAAACCGATCGCGGATTTGGATGCGATGCGTTCCATGCTGGGTCTCGAATCAGGCGGATCGATTCAATCGGTCGATTTCGTGCGTTCGCTTGAGCACACGCGGACAATGACAGATCCCGACCGCCCCACTCTCGCCAAAGCCTTGAAAAACGCCGCGGCGGGGAAGGTGGTAACAATCCCCATCAGTTGCCGCTCGCCACTGATTGATCAAAAAAAGTGCGCCGTTTTCGATCAGGATAATGATTGCGTGATGCTGACGGTATCCGCCGACGCACGCGCACGCCTCGAAAGCGGCGTGCCGACATCGCCGGTCGCAATGCCGATTCTGATGGATGTGCGAATTGATCAGATTCAACCGGGTCGCGATGTGGAGGCAACATTAGTGGGTGTCCGGTAGGTCAATGCAACATCGCTTGCTTTTGTTTTTTTTCACTGATGTGGACAGGTAGAATCCGAAACCATGCGAGGAATCAGCTCCATCATCATCGGCGGCATCTTCATTTTCGGCGGCCTAACCGGAAAGCTCGCCCTCGTTGGAACACACAGCGGACGCGCATTGGCCATCGCGGGCGGCGTGATGATTCTCATCGGCATCGTGCGATTGGCGCGAGGATAGCCGCCAGGCAAGACAAGTGCTCAGGAAAGAACCAGCTTCTCCCGAAGATCATGCTGCCCAGGCTGTGTTATCAGCGGCAGGATCACCCAGAACGTCGCCCCATGGCCAATACTGCTGTGTACGCCCATCGTTCCGCCAAGCAGCGCGACAAGCTCGCGGGAGATGGCCAGCCCGAGCCCGGTGCCGCTATGTTCCCGCGTGACAGAACCATCGATCTGCCGGAACTTTTCAAAAATGACTTCCTGTTTTTCCGGTTCGATGCCGGGGCCCTGGTCTTTAACACTCACGCGCACGTGATCGGCATCCTCAGCCAGCGCAATCAGATCAATCCGCCCCGCAGTCGGCGAAAACTTGATCGCATTGGAAAGCAGATTGTAAAGAACCTGCTGCAGCTTCGCCGGATCAGTTTGCAATATCGGCACCTCCGAAGCCACGGACGAAACGATCGTCAACTCCTTCGCCTCGGCCAGCGGCTTAAGCAGGTTGATCAACCCCTCAAAAAGGTCCGCCAGCGGCAACGGTTCCGACCGCACATCCATCCGCCCCGCTTCGATCTTCGCCAAATCCAGCAGATCGTTAATCAGATCGAGCAGGTTCCGCCCGCTGGTCAAAATATTCTGCACATACCGAACCGCTTTCGGGTCGGTATTCTCCCGCACGCTTTCGCGAAGCAGATCCGCAAATCCAAGAATCGAATTCAGTGGCGTGCGCAGCTCATGGCTCACATTGGCCAGAAACTCACTCTTAAGCCGGTTCGATTCGTAAAGCGCGACATTCGTCTCGGCCAACTGCCCAAGCTTCAGATCAAGCCCCTTGTTGGTCGAGCGAAGCTGCTCATCGCTCATTTTCAGGTTGGCCAGCATGATGTTGAACGTATCCGAGAGCTGCTCGAATTCGTCGCCGGTACTGATATCCGAACGGATATTCAGATCACCATCGCTCACCTTTTCGGCGGTCTCCTGCAATATCCGCACCGGCTGGAGAATCAATCGCGTAATGATGATGTAGAGAACACCCGTAGCCAGCGTCCCGGCAATCACGCCCGCAAGCAGAATGAACGCTCGGTTAAGAAACATCTGATTTTCATTCACCTGCGACGGAATGTCCGTCACAACGATCCCAAGAAGTTTTCTCGCTGCCGGAAGCGCCGCGGACACCTCCGCCGACGGCCGAGTGCCCGCCGAAGGTTGCTGATCGCCGTCATGGCATTGAAGACACGCCGCCTGGTCAGCCGCATACAGCGGCATCGCCAGCCGATAGCGGTCAACATCGTTCAGCCGATAAGTGCGCGCATACGTCGATTCCGCCGGATGCGTCCAGAAATAGCCGAGCGCGGTCGCCTCAAATCGCCCGATGGGCATGGACTTCGGCGGACTGATCGGAATCAGTCGCGGAGCAAAATATCCCGCCGACGCCATCAGAAATTCCTCATCCTGCAGCGCGGGATGCGTCGTCGGATTGGGCGACAAGGATTGCCGCTCGCGCACGATATGTTCCATCTTCGCCTGCGATGCCAGCCCCTCCGCCGTTTGCAGATTCACCAGCAGAATCAGCCCATCCATTCGCTTCCACGGAACATAAAGAGCCGCCCCAATGATCAGCACGACGGCCGCGCCAAAAAGAATCTGGCATTTGGCAGCCAGGGAAATGCGGAGATTGCGAAGCCATTTAAACATGCAGAACTGCGGATGATATTACGTGGAAGCCCAGTTTGTGTCGCGTGCGATGCCGCAGTCTCATTCGCCATCCAATGCCGCGGACAAAAGTGCCGCGACATCCGCAGCATCGACACTATCGTCCGATTCCCGAAAGTCTCCAATAAGCAATGCCTGACCCGGCGAAACAAGCCCATGACTCCCCTTGACCAGCGCAGGATTCTGCGACGTGCCGTTCGTGCCCCGATCCCAGAAAAGTTCCGTCGGGTCATAACCCGGCTTCCGATGAATATCCACCGTCTTGGCAACCGAAGGCGCATCCTCGGCTCGCGACCACCAGCGATAATCAAACCAGCCGTTCGCCTCCGCAAGCAAAATCAAATCCCCCGCCCGCCGATGGTGGATGCCCGCAACAGGTCGCCGAAGAATGCTATGAACACCAGCAACAGAATGAAGCACCTTGGCGACGGCTTCACTCTGTTCCGGCTGTTTCACATAAACATGAGCAATCTGATGATCGACCATCGCGAACGTCCCCGATCGCTCATAGTCAATCAGCTTGCCATCAGGCGTTTCCCGCGTGACCACCAAACCATTCTGCTCCAGCACGATATTCGGCTGCACAAACGCACTTACATCCTGCATCGCATATTCGCTCAGCAATACAATTTGCCCGTCACTGCCCAGAACTTCCGTCACAAGTGGCTCAATCGCCGCCGCCACGTCTCGCACCGCCGTCTTAGCCTGCGGCGAAGTTGGCCCAAACTTCTGAAGATCGTAATCAAGATGCGGAACGTAAACCCACTGAAGTCGCGGATGGTGTTCCCGCCAAACAATCGCCGCGGCCTTCGCAATCCACTGACTCGACGCAATCCCCGCCATCGGCCCCCAATAGTTCATCAGCGGAAACGGCCCAAGTTCCTTGAACAGCCGCGGCACAAGCTCCACGGGATTCGACCAGCAGAGACTCACCAGCTTTCCATCCGGCCCATGATCCGGCTTGGGTGTCAGAACAATATCCGCGGCCGGTCGCAACGACCCCGCAAATCCCGGCATCGAATTCTGGAAAAACAGCAGCGCCGTTTTCCATCGGCTGTTCCCCGAAACATCCTGCCAAAAGCGCGGGACACCCAGAAACTGATTCGATTGCTCCCAGAAACTAACTTGCCGGCGATACTCAGCAAAATTGCTCGCATCAACCAGCTTCTGATCCTCTGGCGAAAGAAATGTCGGCAATCCGTTCGCGATGATCCCATGCTTCTCCGGACTGACGCCGGTGGTCAGTGTCGCCTGCACAGAACAGGTGACAGCCGGAAAGCTTGGCGTCAGGCCGCGAATGCGCTGATTGGACAGCCAGCGGCCAACGGCGGAAGTCTCCGGAATTTCTCGCAGCAGCTCGCGCGACAAGCCGGGAATGTCGATCACACAAATTCGACTGGGCATCTGATCTCCTTTGCAGGTGCGGTATGGTATCGGTAATGTCGCGGAAAGAGGATACGCGGGCGAACTTCAGAGCCTGGAAGGAATGTAATGCTGAATGTTGAGGTCGTGCTGATGCCGAAATACCTGGGCGATTCGCCCATGGAGACGAAGACCGTCGTGGTGTTCGATGTGCTGCGGGCGACAACAACGATCGTCGCCGCGCTGGCCGTGGGGATTCAGAGTGTGCGGGCGTTCGCAAATTTGGATGAGGCAAAAACCGCCGCCAAGGCAAATCCAGGCGTGATTCTTTGCGGCGAAATGAATGCGCTTCCCGCGCCGGGCGTCGATATGGGAAATAGCCCAGGTCAGTTCGGGCCGGAGCATTCCGGTCGCAATGTATTCTTGTCCACGACGAATGGCACCAAGGCGCTGAACGCGGCGCGGTCGGCCGGGAACCTTTTCGCGGGCGCGCTCGTGAATGCGAGCGCCGCGGCAAAGGCGGCCGCTTCGACAAATCAAGATGTCCTTCTGCTCGGGTCCGGAACCAACGGCGACATTGCAATGGAAGACACGATCGGAGCAGGCGCGGTTTGCGACCATCTGCTGGAAACTGGAAAATATTCACTTGCAAATGATGCGGCTCGCATGGCGCATCGGCTATTTCTCGCGAGCCGGAATGATCTCCCTCGAGTTCTCAGAGATTGCCAGGGCGGCCGCAACGTTACCAAAGCCGGCCTCGAACCCGATATTGATTTCGCAGCTCGGCTTGACGTTTTGGACATCGCGGCAGTTGTGGATCGAGAGAGTCTGGTAATTCGGCGGTGGCCATGAAGGAAATCATACCATTGAGACGAATCCTTTCGGTCTCGCTCCTTTTTGCGATCGCGATCCAATCGCGCGCATATGCGGATGAGCCGACGACGCGGCCAGTCGCCCACGTAAACCACGCGGGACTAGTCAAACTCGGCTGGCAACTGGCGGGTGAAATTTCAACCTTTCAGGATCACCCGGCTCCGCAAGCAATCGATTTGCTGCACTCGCTGGGATTTCACCACCTGCAACTTTCGCCCGATCAAACTTCGAATGATGTGGACGCCCTGCTCGCCAAGCTGAAGAGTGTCCACATGGACGTTGTCAGTTACGGCATTGTCGATCTCGGCGGCAGCGAAGCCGACATGCGGAAAGTATTTGATCTGGCAAAGAAATTGCGCGCCAAGGACATCATCGCCAATCCGCCGGATGATTCACTGGACATGCTGGACAAACTTGCCGCCGAATATCGGATCAACATCGCGATCGTGAATATGCCCAAGCCTGGTAATCACTGGAATCCAGACGATGAACTTCGCCTGCTGGCCGAACGATCCGCCCGCATGGGTCTCTGCGCCGATCTCGCGGCGTGGAAACAATCTGGCCTATCGCCTGTAGAATGCGCCAACAAACTCGCCGGGCATATCATGGAAATCCGTTTGAGTGATGTGGATGATGAGAAGGACGAATCGGCGGTCTTGGGGACGCTAAAGCTTCAGGGATTCAAAGGAATCTGCGCCATCAGCAGTAAGACCGGCAGCGGCGATGATCGGGTTGATCGGTTTACGCGATCGGTGAACACATTTTCGGATATTATCGGTGAGCTCGCTCGGATGCGATGAATATGGCGGCAGCTGGTCGCACCTATGATTTGAGGAATATGGCTCTGGACGAAAATAAGCCCGTGGACCGACGGCGGTTTTTCCGGCTCGGGCTCTCGGAATTGCTTGGCCCGCTCGCCAGGGCGGCCAAGCCTCTTGAGCGCATCGCGGCTCAGATNNACCTTCAGCGCGCCACAAGAGACATCTGGCTGCGTCCGCCCGGCTCGCTGCCCGAAACGAAATTCCGCGCCACCTGCACGCGCAGCGGCGAATGTGTCGCGGCCTGTCCGGTTCATGCAATTCGCATCGATCCCGCCAAAGCCGGCGGCGTGCCTTACATCGATGCCGACACGTCCGCATGCGCCGTCTGTGCCAGCCTCGCGTGCATGCACGTCTGCCCCAGCGGCTCCATCGTCCCAACGTCGATCATCGACATCGACATGGGAACAGCCGTCTGGAATTCGCAGACCTGCATTCGCACCAAAGGCGAATCATGCACAATCTGCGTCGATAAATGCCCGCTAGGCTCGGCCGCGATTGAATTGAAAGGTGGTCAAGTCGCCGTCAATCCGCTCGGCTGCATCGGATGCGGCGTCTGCCAGCAGGAATGTCCGACGTCTCCCAAAAGCATCGTGGTGATCCCAATCGCCGCGAAGACGGCTGGAAGATGAATAAACATCATCTATCGCGAATGGAGCGGAAGACCCAAGCGTTCAGAAATGACGCGGCGCATAACGTATTGCGGCGCTGGTTTGCCGGTCCATGTTTCAAACTGCGCAGCAGCCTGGCGGACAAACATTTCCACGCCACTGATCGTTCTCGCGCCGGTTCCTTCCGCCTGCGTGAGCAATCGGGTTTTGATCGGATTATAAATCGTGTCGAAAACAACCGTCCGCGACGAGAACGGCGGACGGCGATCTCCGATCGGACTATCGCTGATATTCGGATGCATGCCGATCGATGTGGTGTTGATCAGAACGTTAAAATCGGCGCGGAGCAAATCGTCGAGCGAAACGGCCGATATTTTTCCGCGCCCGGCGTCAAATTCGTCCGCCAGTGCCTGCGCACGCTCATGCGTGCGGTTGGTAAGGATCACGGTTGCGCCGTAATGCGCCAGCGCCGCGACAGCAGCGCGCGCCGTGCCGCCGGCTCCGATGATGGCTACGCGAAGATCAGCCAGGTTTTTCCGATCAATCTTCATCTCGGCGATAATGCTGTCCAGAATCGCCGCGTAATCCGTGTTTTTGCCCTGGAGAGACACCGAGCCGCCTGTTCGGGTGATGGCAATCGTATTCACCGCGCCAATGCGAGCCGCCAACTTTTCAATATCACCCGAATTTTCCCGCAGGTATCGCAGGGCGTTTTCCTTATGCGGAATTGTCACCGACAACCCGGAAAAGTTGAGTTCCTCGAACGCGATGAATCCGTCCATGAATGCCTTGAAGCTCGGATAATCCGGCTCAACCAGCATCGGGAGATAGACGCCGTCATAGCCAACGGCCGTGAACGCGGCGTTGTGAATCGCCGGCGACATCGAATGACCGACGGGATGCGCGGCCACGCCGTAAACTTTGGTGGATGGGCCGATGTCATCCCACCGATACAGACTCTTCATCTCCGCAATCGTCACTTGCCCAGGGGCGGTGGCCGTCTCATTGCTCAGCGAACCGAAGGTCAGGAACGCGCCAAATTTCCTGGCCAGCACCCGGCTGATCAATCCGCCGTCGCCCATGCAAAGCGCCACCGTCGGGCGCTTCGTTCGAATCAGCAGCTTCAACGCATCCAGACTGTCCAGAATATTTGCCGCTCGCCAGACAATCTTATTCACCTGCGCGGGCCGGCGGTTCATTTCTTCGATGATGCCGGCGAGATCACCCGGCTTGGCCGTGAAGTCATGGAAACTGAGAATGAACCGCGATTGAATATCCGCGGGAATTTGATTCATCCGCTGAATCGTCGAAAGTTCGAGATCGACCAGGCGAGCGCCGCCATAGATTGCGGAGATGAGCTCCGCCATTCGCTGATTGTCGTCCGACTCGGAGAAGCCGCCTTCGGATTTGGAGCGGCACGTAACAACGGCAGGCAGAATATTCTCTTGAAGCACAAGCCCGAGCACGCCCGGATCGCGCAATTTGTCGATGCGAAGTTCGATGAGGTCCGCGCCGGCAGTTGCCGCAGCGGCAATATCTCGCCTCGCTGTCGGAAGCTCGGTTACGAAGATGGGAACGCAAAGGTAGGTCATGCGCTGTCCACGCGATTCATCGCGGGGCGTTGGGGAATCATACCGCAACGGCGGCTGTTATTGCGCTTGAATAGACGCGACCTCTTTGAGGCGTTCCTCAATCTGCTTTTTCGTAGAGTCGCTGGCCTCCCAAAGAGGCAGGCGAAGCTCGCCCGTGTCCAGCCCCGCGACTTTCATCGCGTGCTTGATGCCAACGGGATTTCCATCAAGGAACATCACGCGCATCAGCTGGAAAAGCTTGCGGTGGAGGGCCGACGCTTGGTCGTATTGGTTGGCCAGGCACAGTTTTGTGAGCGTCTTGATCTGCGCGGGAATGACGTTGGAGAGAACGCTGATTACGCCGCGGCCGCCGATGGACATCACCGGAACCGTGATCGAATCATCGCCGCTGAGGATGATGATGTCGCAGAGCGCACGGATCTCGCCGACGATATTCATGTCGCCGGTCGCTTCTTTGATAGCGACGATATTCCGATGCTTGGCCAATCGCGCGACGGTCTGCGGAGACATCGTCACAGCCGTGCGGTGCGGCACGTTGTACAGCACAATCGGCAAATCAACGCGGTCGGCGAGGGTCATGAAATGCCGATAGAGATCTTCCTGCGTGGGCTTGTTGTAATAGGGATTGACCGAAAGACAGGCCGGCGCACCGGCGCGTTTGGCGATTTGATGAAGCTCCATCGCTTCACTGGTGGCATTGGCGCCAGTCCCGGCAATGACCGGAACGCGCCCCGCTGCATATTGCACCGTCAGTTCAATGACGCGCGCATGTTCCTTGAAATCCAGCGTCGGAGATTCGCCCGTAGTGCCCACCGGCACGAGCGCATCAATCCCATTTTTGATCTGAAACTCAACCTGCTCGCGCAAGCGTTGCTCGTCGAGCTTTCCCTCGCGGAAGGGAGTGGTCATCGCAGTCATGGCGCCTTGTAGATTCATAACGATTGGGATTCTAGGTCAGTGGAGTGAGTTGGACAACAGGCCGGCCGCCCGTGGCAAGCTAAATGCAAATCGGCGCTCTGGTAGCGGCCAAGTAGCGCTGAACCGCGCCCGGAAGGCCAAACTCCAGTGCGTCCGCTATCAGCGCATGGCCGATCGAAACTTCCAGCACGTTCGGCACCGCTTGCAGAAACGGGCGAAGATTTTTCAGGTTCAGATCGTGGCCGGCATTAACGCCGAGGCCAAGGTCCGCGGCGCGCCGGGCGGCCAAAATGAACGCCTGCGCAGGCTCCGGCTTTTGTTTCTTAAAATCTTCCGCGTAAGGAGCGGTATACAACTCAATCCGATCCACGCCGAGCTTGGCGACAAGATCCATCGCATCCGGCTGCGGGTCCATAAAAAGGCTGACGCGGCAACCGAGCGATTTCAGCTCGCTAATAATCGGTTGCAAACGTTTCGCATCGCGCGACAAATCCCAGCCGTGATCGCTTGTCGAAGCCTCTGGAGAATCGGGAACCAGCGTGCATTGCGCCGGGCGAAATTGCCGGGCATATTGCATGTATTCGTAAAATGGATTGCCTTCGATGTTGAATTCAACTTTGGGATAGGACTTGAGCAATTGAGCGAGGTCATGAACATCGGTCTGGCGAATGTGGCGTTGATCGGGACGTGGATGAATTGTCACTCCCTGCGCGCCGGCATCCAGACAGAGCCTGGCTGCGTGAGTAATACTCGGTATGCCCACCGAACGCGTGTTGCGCAGGGTCGCAACCTTATTCAAATTAACGCTCAACTTGGTCATGTTGGATTTATCCTACGCCGGAAAGCCAGCGGCCTCCATAACAAGCTCGCGCGGACAGCCGATGTCACCCACGCTCACTTCGCCCAGATACTCTCGCGATTTCGGATTCGCGAAGCCGGCTTTCTCCGCGGCAAATGTAATCGTGCGAGTGGCTTTGATGCAGGCCGAGCCCAGGGGAAAGCCAGTATCGCAATCCAAGCCGCTGGGAATGTCGATTGCCAAAACCGGCGCGCCGATCTTTTGCACCGCCGCGGCGATTTGAGCGAACGGATCGCGAGGCGGTTGCGTCAGGCCGGTGCCGAAGATCGCATCGACGATCAAAATCGGTCGCTCTCGGGCGATCGCCTCCAGCTGCGGTCGAGAGATCGGCAAACCCATCGCCTGGACGATCTGCCAGTTCGTCTTCGCTTCATTGATATACTTTTCAGGATCGGCCGTCAGAAATATTTTCACCGCGAACTGCCGGTTGTGGAGATGCCGGGCGATGGCAAGCCCGTCGCCGCCATTGTTTCCGCCGCCGCAGAGAACGAGAATTTCACCTCGGTCCTTCGACGAAATCATGCCGGTGGCGATGTTTGCCGCGGCGATGGCGGCGTTTTCCATCAGCACTTCGCCGGGAATGTGATATCGCTCCACCGCCAGGCGGTCGATCTCGCGAACTTGTTGACGCGTGAGACGGATCATCTTGTCCATTATACTGCCGCCACATGCTAATTCTGCTGACAAATGACGATGGGATTTCCGCACCGGGCTTGGTGGCGCTATATCACGAGCTGACGGCCCTGGGCGATGTGCATGTGGTTGCGCCTGCTTCGGTGGAGAGTGCGACGAGCCATGGTATTACGCTGAAAGCGCCGCTGCTGACCAGCCAAATGACGGTTCCCGGCGCGTTCACGGGGACTGCCGTCGCCGGTCGACCGGCGGATTGTGTAAAGCTCGCCGTCTCCCATTTCTTGCCGCGCCGGCCCGACTTGGTTGTCAGCGGAATCAACAGCGGCGCGAATGTGGGGATCAACGTGATCTACAGCGGCACAGTGGCGGCGGCTGNNCTATCGAAGGCGCATTCCTCGGCCTGCCAAGCATCGCGGTTTCGCTGTATCTGCGCGGAGAGGTATCGCCTGATTATGGCGGAGCCGCAATACTAGCCCGGGAAACGATCAAACAGATTCTTGTAGCAGGTCTCGGGCCGCGGCAGGTCGCGACTGTGAATCTTCCCGCCCTCAAGCCGGGCGAGTCCCCCGCCGGGGTAAAAATCGTCCGCCAGTGCACGCGCCCATGGGCGGACACCTATGAGCGGCGGAAAGATCCCCGCGGGCATGATTATTTCTGGAACACGACTGTTTTTTCGCTGAACACCGCCGAGGAGGATACTGACGTGGCTGCGCTGCGCGATCGGTACATCACCATCACTCCTTTGCAATTTGATTTAACAGATCACACATTGCTGGGGGAATGGTCGCGCAAGAAATGGAGTGGATCTCAGAAGGGGTAGTCGTCGGTATCGTTGTTGCCGATGCGCAAAAGCGTGATCTTTTCGAGAATCCATTGATCACCGGACTGCTGATAGTCGAGCTGCCAGGTGCTGGTAACAGGACGGTCCTGGGTGAAATCCTGCACACTGTAAACCACAAGGGGAACCGTGATCAGCGTTTCCGTCTGCTCGCTTTCGATGCCGATGACGGAGACCGACTTGAGGGTGTAGCGGTCACAATTCTCCTTGATCGAGGCGACAATCGCGTCGCGGCCGGCAGCGGCGATGTGGGCTTTTAAGCCGACGACCGTGTTTTGATCGAGCAGATTCCGAAGGGCATTCCAATCCTGATGATCGACCGCCTGGACCAATTGCCGGGATCGCTTTTCCAGCTTTTCGCGGTCGGTTGGGAAGATCAGCCGCAGGGTGCCAAGGACGCCCGCGATCAAGATCAGGGCGATCCCCAGTCGCTGGAGCTTCTTGTCCAACCGGCGGAGCCCGGCGACTAGCGCAAAAATCCCTCCTCCGGCGATAACAGCGAGCATCCACCATGCCGCATAGAAGAGTAAATCGCTGAAGGTTGCCATCGGTTGGGCGGGGCCGGGAATCGGCTCAATATTTTGAGCCCGAAGGTCCGATAAATATAGCGGTGTCCGCCTTTAACACGCTACAGGCTGGGACCGGTGATCGCAAGCACCGAATGACCAGCGCTACCGATCCATCCCAGCGGTTCATGCTGCCGGCCGATGCGCCGCTGCTCTCCAATCTCGCCGCGCTCTGGGCGACCGAACCAAAAGTTGCGATGGCCCTGGAGGCGGCGCTGGAATCGCCGGCCTACCCCGTCGAGAAATCGAAATCCGGCGATCCAACGATTTCCATTCGGACCGATGACGGACGCCTGGTTTATCTCCATAGCCGATACGAACCTGTCAAAGAGGCCGAGCGGCTAATCGAATCCGTTGCCATCACACAGAAGACAACCTTTTATCTGCTGGGCCTCGGCCTGGGATATCACCTGGAAATGTTATTCGAGCGGGCCAGCAGCGAGGCGATTTTTTGCATCTTTGAGCCGGACATTCAAATCATCCGCGCGGCACTTGAGCATCGCGATCTATCGAAGGCGATCGGGAGCCATCGGCTGCTCTGGTTTCGCGATTTGGATAAATCAGCGCTCTTCCAGCGCCTGACCCCGCATACAGCTCTCATATCCGTCGGTTCGGAAACGGTTCAGCATGGGCCAAGCGTGCAGTTGCACGATGAGTTTTACAAGCAGGTGGGGATTTGGCTCGGCGAGTTCGCGTCGTTTTGCCGTACCAATATGAACACGCTGCTGTTTAACAGTGAGCAGACGGCACGGAACATCGCCCGAAACGTCGGCTGGTACGCGGCCGCGGGCGGAATCAACCGGCTCGGTGGGCGCTATAAAGATTGCCCGGCGGTGATTGTTTCGGCGGGACCGTCGCTGCGAAAAAATAAGCATCTGCTGAAAGGGATGGAAGATAACGCCGTCCTGATCGCGGTCCAGACGACGTTGCAGCCGCTATTGGAAATGGGATGCGAACCGCATTTCGTGACGTCACTGGATTATCACGAGATCTGCACCCGGTTTTTTGAAAAGCTGCCGAGCAAAATTCGGACGGAACTGGTCGCGGAGCCTAAGGCTACGCCGCGCGTGCTCGAGATGATGACCGGACCGGTGAATCTGATCGGAAATGATTTTGCCGAAGGGCTGCTGCGCGAACTCAAGCTGAGAAAGCCGTCGCTGACAAGCGGTGCAACCGTTGCGCATCTGGCCTTTTATCTCGCGGAACATCTCGGATGCAATCCGATCATTTTCGTCGGCCAGGATTTGGGCTTCAGCGACGGGCTCTGCTATATGCCGGGCACAAGCTATGAAGATGTCTGGCGGCCGGAACTGGGGCGATTCTGCACATTGGAAATGAAGCAGTGGGAACAGATCATGCGCGACCGCATGATCCTCCGGCGAATCCCGGACTATAAGGGCCGGCCGATGTACACGGAGGAACGCCTCTTCACTTATCTGCTGCAGTTCGAGCGGGATTTCGGGAAATCAAAGGCCTGCATCATCGACGCGACCGAAGGCGGAGCACTCAAACGCGGCGCCGAAGCAATGCCTCTGGCGGAGGCGATCGAGAAATATTGTCAGAAGCCGCTGCCGAAAATTGAATCGGATGTTCCTGGATTGAGATGGGATCTTCTCGGGCCTTGCCGCGAAAGCCTTCTGCTTCGGAAAGAAGAAGCCGGCGAGATCGAACGAATCAGCCGGGAAACTTTGCCGTTGCTGGAAGAGATTCGGGACAATCTATCGGACCAACGCCGGGTGAATCGCGCGATCGCGCAAGTGGATGAGCTTCGCGCGAAAATGGACGCGGTTGGCCGCACGTATGACCAGGTGATGCAGTTTTCGCAGCAGACGGAATTGAAACGATTTGAGCGAGATCGATTGCTGGCCGCGGCTCGCTTGAAAGGATTTGACCGACAAAAATCGCAGGTGGAGCGGGATATCGAAAACGTTCGGGCCGTGATCGCCGCGTCAGATTTGTTTTCGCAGGCGATGATGGAAGCTGCTGAGGAACTGGAGCGGCATCTGTCGCGGCGCAAGGAGGCGGCGTGAACGTTACCGCCGTGCTGTCGATGCTGCACGAGCCGCTGGGGCCAAACAGCGCTACGCGCCGATTTCGTGGCGAAGCGACGTTAGCGTGGACGCTTTTCAGGCTGGGAAGATGCCAACGGATATCGCAATCAATCGTGCTCTGCTGGGAAGATCAGGCGGAGGCTGTCGCGCCGATCGCGGCGGAATTGAATGTGCAATATATCGCCAGGTCGGCGCGGGTTTGCGTGCCGCATCTGGAGGCAGTGGCGGCAGCGCGACGTTGGGCGGATGGTTGGCGCGGTGGATTGCTGGGAACATGTGAATTCGACCGGGGCTTTCACGGGCCGTGGATTGCTGAAATTGCTGAAAAGACCGGGGCGGATGCGATGCTTTTGGTTGATCCGGCAGCAGGATTGGTCGATCCCGTTTTGATTGATGGATTGATTGAGCATTCTGAAGGACGGCCCGAGATTGACCTCTGCTTTTCGCAAGCAGCGCCTGGGCTATCCGGCGCTTTGTTGCGGAAGCCGTTGATTGAGCAACTTGCCGTGGGCGGGGCACATCCCGGGGCATTACTTACCTACCGGCCTGACTTGCCGGTTCACGATCCAATTTCTAAACCTTCGTGCGCGCCAATTCCAACGACGCTGGCACGAACGCTGCACCGATTCACGCTGGATTCCGAGCGGCAGATCGATCGGATTACGCAGGCTACAGTGCATCTCAACGGGCAATTGATCTCGACGGAGGCGGAGCAGTTGGTTCGCTTTCTCGATGCGTCGCCCGAGACGCCGGAATTGCCGCGAGAGATAGTCCTGGAATTGAATACCCGCCGGGCGACCCGGCCAATGTATTCACCATCATCGCATATTCAGTTCGACCGGCCCGAGCTAACGCTGGACGCGGCCAGGGCGCTGTTTGAAGAGCTGGCGGCGGCGGAAGATATTCGCGTGGTTCTTGGTGGCGTGGGGGACCCGCTGCTGCACCCGGAGATATTTGCGATTGCAGATCTAGCCCGGCACTGCGGAGTCAGGGCCATCGCCATCGAAACCGATCTGATCGGGACAGACGTGAATGTAATCGAGCGACTGGCGGATTCGCCGCTGGATATTGTCTCAGTAAATTTTCCCGCGGTTCGTCCCGCGACCTATGAGGCGATCATGGGCGTGGATGGATTCAAAACGGTGATGGAGAACCTCACGAAATTAATCTCGCGGCGGCAGGCGAATCGTCGCGGCACGCCGCTTGTCGTGCCCACATTTCACAAAATGGCGGGAAACCTTGGCGAGATGGAGGGGTGATACGACCATTGGATGCGCGTGCTGGGGTGCGCGGTGATCGATGGGCCAACCGATTTCGGGGGTCTAATTCCGGATGTTTCAGTCGCGCAAATGGAACCGCCACGGCGACGAGCATGCGCTCGGATTGCCCGGCGCTTGACGGTGCTTTGCGACGGGCGGTTCGTCTCCTGCGAACAGGACATTCTGGGGCAGCAAAGTTTTGGCCGCATCGGGGAAGATTCGATCAAGAACGTATGGTCGGGCGGCGCGGCTGCGCTTCGCCACGATCATGCTGCGGGCGAATGGAAGCGGCATCCTGTTTGTGCCGCGTGCAAGGAGTGGCATCGATCATGAATATGCTGGCAGTCATTCTCGCCCGGGCCGGTAGTCAGGGGCTCAAGGGCAAACACCTCCGGCCTCTTTGCGGCCGCTCGGTTATTGAATACACGTTTGATCATGCCGCGCAATCAAGACTGCTGAATAAGACGGTCGTCTCGACGGATTGCGGAAAGATCAGGGAACTCGCCCAGGCGCGCAGCCTGCAAGTGATCGATCGGCCGGCGGAGTTGGCTACATCTTGGGCAAGCGTTCAGGATGCGATGCTTCATGCGATGGATGCGGTGGAATCGGACGGAAGTTTCCACGCCGACGGGGTGGTCGTGCTATACGGAAACGTTCCGGTCCGTGAAATGGGAATTATCGACCGGGCCGTGGAGATGCTGCGAAAGACCGGCTGCGATTCTGTGCGATCTTTCTGCCCCGTCGGGAAATGGCATCCGGCATGGATGTGCAAACTGGATGGGGATCGCGTGGAGCCGCTGATACCGGGAAGTATTCACCGCCGGCAAGACCTGGCGCCGATGTATCTGCATGATGGCGCGGTCGTCGCCGTCTCGCGGGCATCAATGCTGCGCGGCCGCGAAAATCGGAGCGATCCTCATGCTTTTTTCGGAACGGACCGGCGCGGGATCATCACCGAAGCGGGGCAAACGGTGGAAATCGACGAAAACCGGGATCTGTTTTTGGCGGAGGCGATTCTCCGAGAGACGATGAGTTCCCAAGCGAGGGTGGCATGAACGATATTGAAATCGCAAAAACGAGCTTCTCCCGCGGCGGACGAACGATGGTCATCGCCGAAATTGGAGTGAATCACGACGGAAGCCTGGAACGGGCGCTGGCGCTAGTGCGAGTCGCAGCCACGTGCGGAGCCGACGCCGTCAAGCTGCAAGTATTCCGCGCGGATAAGCTCATGCACGAATCGGCGGCGTTCGCGACTTATCAAAAGACGTCGATGCTTGACGCGACGCCGATCGACATGCTGCGGCGATTCGAGATGGAAGAACACGAACTGAGGGAGATCGTGACGGCGATTTCGACAGCGGGAATGATTCCGCTGGCGACGCCATTTTCTCTGGAAGATGTCGGGTTGATTGAATCGCTCAATCTGCCGGCAATCAAGATTGCTTCGCCGGATATCGTGAACTGGCCGCTGCTGAAGAGTGCGGCGAAGACGGGTTTGCCGCTGCTGGTGTCTACCGGCGCCGCGAACGTCAACGAGATCAGCTCAAGCGTTGCGTGGCTGCGGGGATGGGATGCGTCATTTGCATTGTTGCACTGCATCAGCAGCTATCCGACGCCGCCGGGGAGCGCGAATCTTTGTTGGATTCGAGAGCTTGCCGAGCGCTTTGAGGTTCCGGTCGGGTATTCGGATCATACAACCGAAGTGATCAGCGGAGCGCTGGCGGTGTCCGCGGGCGCAGTCGTTATTGAAAAACATCTGACCTACGATTGTTCCGCAGCCGGTCCGGATCATGCGGCCAGTCTCGACCCGGATGATTTCCGAGATTATGTGAGCCTGGTTCGCCTCGCCTGCGAGATGCGGGGCGGCGGTGGGAAGCGGGTGCTGGATATTGAGCGAGACGTGCGGACAGTCAGTCGACAAAGCGTGGTGGCGGCGCGCGATCTGCCTCCGGGCCATGTGATTCAGGAGTATGATCTGACCGTGCAACGGCCCGGGACGGGAATTCCCGCGTCGGCGCTGCCGTCGATTGTCGGGCGGCGCATCGGTCATTACATCAAGGCGGGCCAGATGCTTAGCTGGCAACTGATTTCAGATGCCGCGTAAAGTTTCCCATTCGTCTCGCCGGCGTATTTGTTTTGTTACGGGGACGCGCGCCGAATTTGGGCTTATGGAATCGGCGCTGCGGGCGATTCAAAAACATCGTCGATTGCAATTGCAAATTATCGCGACGGGAATGCACCTGGATCCGAAGCACGGGCATACGGTCAGGCGGATCGCCGCAGATGGTTGGCATATCGACACGGTTGTTCCCTGGCATGGGACAAATCGAGCGGTTGCGACTGGCGAGGCAATCGCGGCGTTGGCGCGGGAATTTGTTCGGTTGAAGCCTGATGTTGTGCTGCTTGTCGGTGATCGGGTGGAGGCGCTCGCGGCCGCCACGGCGGCACATCTGTGCGACGTTGTTGTAGCCCATGTCCATGGCGGGGATCGGGCGCTGGGGCAGATGGATGACTCGCTTCGGCATGCCATCAGCAAATTGGCGCACGTTCACTTCCCGGCCACTGCCGAGAGCGCGAATCGACTGGCAAAAATGGGGGAAGAGCGATGGCGGATTCACCGCGTCGGTTCACCGGGGATTGATGAGATTCATCATCTGGCCGCCCCACCGTTGCGGATTCGCAAACAGTTTCCGGGAATCAAAGCTGGGCAATTCGCACTGCTGGTTTTGCATCCGATTGAGGCGGATGAATCAGCTGAGTTTCAGCGGGCGAGCATCGTGCTGAAGGGGGTTACGCAAACGGATGTGGAGCGAATCGTCATCATTCATCCGAATAACGATCCGGGTTCCGGCGGCATAACCCGGTGCTGGGAGATGATCGCGGGCAGCGGGCGATACATTGTTCGCCAGGATGTGTCGCGAGCGGTTTTTCTTGGACTGCTCCGGGATTCGGCGATGCTGGTGGGGAATAGTTCCAGCGGCATCATCGAGGCTGCGAGTTTTCGGACGCCCGTTATCGATGTCGGTCCGCGCCAGCTTGGACGCCAACGGTGTGAAGATGTACGGAATGTGCCGTATCGGCAATCTTCGATTGCGGCAGCCGTCACGCGGATTTTCAATTCCGGCACGCCACGGCGAGGCAAATGTGCCAATCTTTATGGCGGAAAGAACACCGGCCGAAGAATCGCGACCACTCTGGAGCGACTAAAGGTCGATCAACGGCTGCTGAGAAAGATCATTAGTTATTAGCCGCTCCCGACTGCGATTCAGCAGAGGTTACTGCTAAAGACCGTGGCAATTTCCAACGATATTTTCAAATATGCCGACAGCAACAGCGACCGATCCCCGTGCCATTGCGCGCGACGCGATTAAGAGTGTCACCGCCCTGGCAACGCTCCCCGAAGTCACCGCACAAATCATCTCCATGGTGGAGGATCCTCGCAGCTCGGCGGGAAAGCTGCACAAGATTATTGCGCATGATCCATCGCTCTCGTCCCGAATCCTGAAGGTAATCAACAGCGCGTTCTACGGAATGTCAGGGCAGGTCGGCAGCGTGGAGCGCGCGATCGTGCTGCTGGGGCTCAATGCGGTGAAGAACCTCGCGGTGTCGGCGAGCCTTGGCCAGTTGTTCCGGGGCGTGAAGCTCGGTGAAGGATTCACCGCCAAGGATTTGTGGACGCATTGCATTGCTGTCGGAGTAACGGCGAGACAACTGGCCATTAGCCTGAAGATGCCAAACGCGGATGAAGCGTTTGTAGCCGGATTGATACACGACGCCGGCGTTTTGGTGGAACTGCAGATCTGGCCGGAGAAGCTACAGGACATTTGCCGGATATCTAAAACCAGCGGCGCAGATTTTTGTGAGACTGAACGAAAACTTCTGAATGTTGACCACACGACGCTGGGGCAAGTGCTGGCGGAGCAATGGCATTTTCCAATGTATTGCCAGCAGGCGGCGGAGTTCCATCACAATCCCGCGGGCTTGATCGAAGGGGATCAAACAATGGTTCGGCTGGTGTATGTCGCCGACACGCTTTGCTGCCAATGCGGGCCCGGATTTAACCTGACGGCCGCAGGACAGCAATTGGACCCAACGGTTCTGTCGGGCCTGGGGCTTGAGAATGCGGATATCGAAAATCTGAAGAACGGGATGGCTGAGAATATTCAGAACGCCATGGCCGTGTTCGCGTAAGTTTTCACATTCGCCAGGAATTCGCGATCCTACCTTGTCTTGGTGAAACGTTCGTCGGCGGTCTTCCAATTGACGACATTCCAAAAAGCCGTGATGTAATCCGGACGGCGATTCTGATATTTCAAATAGTAGGCATGTTCCCAGACATCCAAACCAATGACGGGCAATGCGCCGTCCATGACGGGGCTGTCCTGATTGGCCGTGGATATGATTTCGAGCTTGCCGCCCTTTTTGATGAGCCATGCCCAGCCTGATCCGAATCTTCCGGTGGCGGCTGCGGCGAATTTCTCCTTGAACCCATCGATTGAACCAAAGGCATTGCCGATGGCGGTGCCGAGCTGACCGACGGGTGTCGGGCCAGGTTTGCCTGCGGGATTGAGGATTTCCCAAAACAGGGAATGGTTGTGATGGCCGCCAGCATTGTTCCGAACCGCGGTTTTGATCGGCTCGGGAACGATCGCCACCGTATTGGCCAGGAGCTCTTCCAGGGTTTTGCCAGCCAGTTGGGGGGCCTGCTCAAGGGCTTTATTCAGGTTGTTGACATACGCCGCGTGGTGCTTGCCATGGTGGATTTCCATGGTCATCTTGTCGATGTTTGGCTCAAGAGCTTCAGACGGAAAGGGCAATGGGGGAAGAGTGAATGGCATTGAGAGGACTCCTTCAAAACCACACAGTAGCCAAGCCGCAAAAGCCCGTCAACCCATGTAATCATAAAGGGTTGCTGATTTTAACGCTCGATTCGCATATCCGTGTGGTTTCGTGACTTAGGGGTTTTGATTCCAGATAGGTGGCGGCCACATCCGAATAAAAGTAATAGACGGTGTCATATTCGTGCCAATGATAAGGCGGAAGCATCGGGCAGCTTTGACGGGGCACTCCCGTAGCTTTAGACTACGGCGTACGGGTTTATATGATTGTTGACTGCCACACCCATATCTGGCAATCGCCGGAGCAGCTTGGACGCCTTGATCTGGGCGATTTGCCCCGATCCGGGCAGAAACGCGTCTCCCGCTTTGTAGCTGGATCCAAGCCAAGCTGGCGTACCGTGCCGGCGGCGGATCCTGACCATCATTGGGCGCAATCATCGCTGGTGGACAAGTCCATCGTTCTGGGATTCAAAAGCAAATACCTTCACGCCGAGATTCCCAACTCCTATGTCGCCGAATATGTGAACCGGTTTCCGCAGAAACTGATCGGCTTTGCCGGAATCGATCCTACCGAGGGGTCGGCGTTGGATGAGCTTCGAGCGGCGCGGGCGCATTTGCAGCTTCGGGGAATCACGCTTTCGCCGGCGAATCAGGATTTCCATCCATGCGACTCGCGGGCGATGCGGGTTTACGCGGAGGCGGAGCGGCTAAACATGCCGATCCTTCTGCATCCGGTGGGTCAATTCACGGAGCAGAGCAAATTGGAATTCGCGCGGCCATACCTCTTTGACGAAGTCCTGCGAACTTTTCCCGGATTACGGATTATCATCGCGCAACTTGGCCAACCCTGGCTTGAAGAGACGATCTGCCTGCTTGGCAAGCATGCTAATGCGTATGCGGATGTCAGCGGCCTGCTTTCGCGGCGATGGCAGGCGTATAACGCCCTGGTGGCGGCGCACGAGTCACAAGTCATTGACAAACTGCTATTTGGAAGCGATTTTCCATACACCTCGGTGACGGATTGCATTGAGGCGTTGTACAGTATTAATCAACTTGCACAGGGAACGAATTTGCCGGTGGTTCCGCGTGAAGCATTGCGCGGAATCATTGAGCGCGATGCGCTGGGGCTGCTAGGCCTCGCGTGATGGAGGATTGCTGGTGAGATGTAAGCATTTCCGGCGACTGACAATTCTCCTCCCGGTGCTTCTTGTCATTTCAGCGTATGTTGGCGGCTGTTCGTCCGATGAGGGGACGTTGCGCCTGGCGAGCACGGATGGCCAGCGCGAATTCTCGCAGAATTTTACGCAGGCATACATCGCGCGGAATCAGGCTGGCGACGCCGACGTGGTGCTGGTTCAAGATGAGATTCAGCCCAGCCATGCCGATCCTAACAAGCCGCTGGCGCCTGATCGCTGGAGAATGCCGCGGCAATTGGTTCATATTCGTATTTTCTGGATGCCGATGAGCGGTGTTAAGCCAGATCATCCTGCGAATACCAATGCGTCGATTCATTGGTGTCTGTTGAGTAACGACACCGATGGCTCAGGGGTCGTGGAATATCAGGGGTCGGGGCTCGTGGAACTGGACAATTCATCCGACGGTGCAATGGTGACGATCCGCAAAGCTTGGATGAAGGTCGGACGTCAGCATGGGCAACTGGTTGATCCGATCGGACCGTCAATACTGCAAGGGTCATTTCATGCAGCCGAGAACACGCCAGAGGTAAGAGCGATCATTGCCGAGATCAAAGCGGCTGGATCGAGCGATCAGGCGAAAATAAATCCATCATTGATGGAACAGCCGAAAGCACTGGCTGTCGATCCGTCGAATTAACCCACCTGCTTCGGCATTGAATCATCGCGGGTGAGTTCGCAGCTTGGCCAGCAGTTCAGCCGCGTCCTTATAGCGGGGCGATAGCTTCACGGTTTTTTCCAGTTCTTCGCGTGCGCGGTTCCAGTCTTGCCGCTGCTCGAATAGAAAACTCAGAAAATAATGCGGCTCGGGATCGGTTGGATTCGCGGCGATGGCGGCCTGGAAATCCGATTCGGCGTCGGCTCCGTCTTCCCGGCGGGCGCGGAGGTTTCCACGCTCAACATATAAATCAGCTGCGATCTCCGGGTGTTTCGGCAGCGATTCCGTATACAAATCTTCCGCGGCGCGGGGATTGCCCATTTGCTCATACGATTGGCCCAACGCGAAAATCGCATGAGTCACCCGCGGTTCAAGAACGAGAACGATCTGGAATTGCTCGGCGGCCTGCGTGGCGGCGGCAATGGCCTCGGGAGATCCGGGCGCAAAATCAATGCTGAGCTGCGCCCAGGCCTCGCCAAGATTAACATGAGCCCGCGTGTTGTTTGGTCGCTTGGCGACGGTGTCCTGCCAGATTCCGATTGCGGTTGAGTATTGATCGTTTCGGATCATTGTCAGGCGAGCGAGGCAAACGATGAGGGTACAATCCAAAAGAGCGGCCGGTAGACGAGTCCACTTCCAGCGGGACAGTAGCGCCCAGCCGCCAACGACCACAAAAACCACGATCGCCGCCAGGGGGAGATACATCCTCTGCTCGGCGGCGGCTTCCTGCTTGATCGGAAGAATGCTGGAGGTCGGGGCGAGGATAAAAAAGAAACAGGCGCCGAGAAAGCCGAGTTTTGGTTTTACCCAAATTGCGGGAACGGTTGCGATCGCCAGCACGAAGACGAGCCATCCTTGCCAGGATACGTCGGACCATTGGCGCGCGATGGGCCAATCGTAATAGTCGAGAACGAGATCGGTCGGCCAAAATGCCAGGCGAATATAACGGACGATGACGTTCAACTCGGTGCGCGCATAGTCGAGCGTGGAGATGCCGAGGTGATAGCCAACCATCGTTTCGCGCTGTCCGGTATGGAGCGAAAGGATGATCAAAATCCATGTCGCGGCCATACCGGCGTATATTTTCCATCGAAGTCTTAAAGCCGCTTTGAATGTTCCGGCGAGAAATGTGCGGTCATAGAGAAGTGCCAGGATGGGAGCGACGGCGACGATTTCTTTGCTGCCCATCCCCAGCGCGCACGCGAGAATAGCAGTAGCCCCCCACCATCGCCCGGCACTGCCGGAAGCGCGCAGCACGCAATAGATCGTGGCAAGAAAGAAAAGGCTTGCCAGCGATTCCGACCGCTGCGCGATGTAGGTGACTGACTGGGTATCGAGTGGATGGGCCACCCATATCGTTGCCGCCATCGCGGCGAGCCAGGTCGCCGACCCGGCAAAGCGATCGTCTCGCAGCAGTGTTTGCCGAAGGAGCGCATAAAGCAGCCATGCCGTCAGGAGATGGATCAGAAAATTGGTTACGTGATAGGGTTCGACGCGGAGCTGGGAGATCGCGTAGTCGATTGCGAATGTAAAGATTACGACTGGCCGGCCGGCGATTGCGGTTGGCCCATCCGAAGGAAACTTATACGGAATGAGGCTGCGGATTTGCGGGTTTTGCTGGATGGCGGCCGCGTCGTCGAAGACGAAAGGACCCGAGAAGCTGTTGGAGTAGGTCACGATGCTGACGAGAATCACGATTAGTGGGGCGAGCCATCGAGCTGAGTCGGATTTTGAGACGCTCATGGAAGATTTCCGCTCGAACGAGTCGCGGCCTGGAAATCTGATTCCGCGCCAGACAGGTCGCCGCTGCTGGCGCGGATTCGGCCGCGCTCAACATGGGCTTCGCCCGCAAAGCCGGGGAATGACTGAATTTCGCGGGTGTAGAATTGCTCGGCTAATTTTGTGCGGCCCGATTCCTCCAGGGCTCGGCCGAGCGATCTGGCAGCGGCATAATAGTCGGGGGCGAGACTCAGCGCGTTGCGAAATTCCGTTGCCGCGCCGGCGGGATTGTTTTGTGCCATCAACGAATATCCAAGATTAAAATGTGCGCGGGGATTCAATGGCCGCTGGGCGACATTGTCCGTCCAGATGATTTGCGGGTTCCGATATTCGGCGTTACGCATGACTGTACGAGCGGTGAAGATTGCAATTACGACCACAATGATACAACTGGCGACCCGCCTGCTCGCGGGAACGCGCGCGAGTAATGCCCATGCTCCGATCACAACTAGCGCGATGATCGCCATCAGCGGCAAATACATCCGCTGCTCGGCGGCAATTTCCGTGACGATCGGGACGACACTTGATGATGGCGCGAGCGTCAGAAAAAACCATGCACCAAGAAATCCGAGCCAGGGCTTGAGCCAAAACGCGGCGATGAAGAAAAACAGGGCCAGGGCAACGATCCATCCGCTAGCGCCTAGCTGCAACCAATTCCGGGCGATAGGCCAATCGTAATAGTCGAGAGTAAGATTTTGCGGCCAGATCGCGAGATAAAGATAATGCGCAATTACGGTCAATTGGGTGCGGGCATAGTCCAGTGCGGAAATATTATGGCTAAAGCCTACGGATGACGCGCGAGCGCCGCTAAAGATGATAGCGCCGAGAATCGCCCACGTTACTGCGAGGCCGGCATATAGCGATGCGCGCTTTTTTATAGCGGCTGCGAATGAACCGGCAACAAAAGTGCGATCGTAAAGCAATGCGACAAGCGGCGTTGTTGCCATGGATTCTTTGGTCGCCATGCCGAGTGCGCAAGATAAGATGGCCGACAGTTTCCAACCTAAACTCAGCTTCTCCGCGTCTCTAATCAAGAAATAGATCACCGCCAGATAGAACAGCGCGGCGAGGGATTCGGCTCTCTGCACGATATACGTGACCGCCTGGGTATTGAGTGGATGTACGAGCCAAATTGCGGCGATAGCGCCGGCAAGCCACGGAGCGGATGTTTCGAATCGATCGCCCCAGAAGTTTTGGTTGAGAAGATTCCGGCAAATGATTCCGAAGAGAAGCGCGCCGCACGCCAGGTGAATCAGGAGATTCGTGGCGTGATATATTTCGACATGCATTCCACCGATTGCTTCGTCGGCTGCAAATGTGAACGACAGCACGGGACGGCCGGAGAGTGTTGTTGGAAAGGACTGGCCGGAGTTTTGGAGATTTCGGTTGATGCCTGGATTGTTTTGAATGGCATCAATGTCGTCGAAAATGAACGGGCCGCGGAAGCTGTTGCAGTAGGCGGCAAAGCCGCACAGCAGGGCTAAAACGAGCGGAAGTGTCTGCCATCTCTGTGGGCTGTTCAATTCCGCCATTGGAATTATCTGATCGGGAGTAGAAGGTGGAGTCAAGCTGAACACATTTTGCATACATTCTTGATGCGATCGACGAGTAATAAAAAGAAGATTTTTATCGGTTGCGGCATCCGTGACGATCGAAGGCGCTTACTCGAACATAATGGGCGCTGCCGCCTGTGAGACCGTCGGCTGGCCTGATTAACTTCTTGCGGGCCTTTTGCTGATAACCACCGCCTCATTTCCCTTCTTTCGGGGGCGGTCTTAGAATTTATACGATGCTTCAGGATTCCGAGTTGGCGCGACGAATCGACGGGAAAATTCTCGTCCGGCCGGGCGGCCTGCGCTTGCGCTGGGAGTTGAATGAACTGGTCACCTCGGATGNNGAACGTTCAGCGCGACGGTGCGGGCACTCCCGGAACCGAACGAATTGAAAATGCTAGAAGAGGCGCTGTTGGCCGGCGGCTCGGTGGCGAGCGGCGCGGATGTGGTGCGGCACTTTGCCGGCGCGATTTCTATGGCGGCGCGGAAGTATGCGCGCGAGTGCGATGCTGAATCGCTTGTCGGCGACGAGAAGCGGCGGGAGATGCTCGTGCTTATCGTCGCGGCGGCTCGCGCGGTGGCGTTTGCCTGCGGCATTGAGCTTATTCCGCCTGTTCAGATTGATTTGGATTGTCCGACGCTTAAGCGCGAGCAAGTCGAGGCGATGCAACGGGAGGCTAGTCATCGACGCGCGGCGGATCAGGTTGACTATCTTCGCCGATCGGCGGAATTGTTTGGGCAATTTGAGGCCGTTCGCGCTTCGGCTCCGGGTTTGTCGCCGGGACAGGTGCTTAGCCGAATGAGTTCCGCTGATCAGCCGGATGTTTTTCGGGCGGTTCTGGCTGCGTCGGCCCAGACTGTTGCGCATGCGAAGTTGTGGGCTGTTGCCGGGTCGCAACTGATTCGGATTGACGGGGATTCGCCGCAGGCGGAATTGATTGCTGTTCCGGGTGATCTGGGTCCACTGCGGAGCGTGCGGTCGGATGGATGCGGAGGATTGCTGCTGGGTTGCCGGGCGGGCGTGCTGCGGGTGAATCCGGAATCGACTGAGGAACCGCGGCGATATTTTGATCCGGGGCTTACGGGCCAATTGGGGTTTAATAGCGCGGTGCTGCGCGATGGGCGGATTTGGGCGGCGCACGGGGAGGCTGGATTGGTCTGCTGGGATGAGGGCGAGCCGGAGAAGCCACGGCAATCGATTCGTCCGGCGTCCGGGCCGATTCCGGATTTTTCGCCGCGGAATCTTTTGGTGGTTGGAGCGAATCGATTGGTTTTCAGCAGCGGCCCGCGGGTGTTTGTTTTGGGGAATGACGGATCTGCGACGCCTTTGGGTGATGTCGGCGAGGGAGATGTTGTTGGGATTGTTTCGCGGCCGGGGTGGATTATTGCGGCGCACGACGATGGGGAGATGTGCGCGTGGTCGGCGGATAATTTGAAATTGGAGGACCGGCAGCGGCGCGCGGGGCGGACGGGGGCGGCAGCGGGTTTGCCGTGGTTGGGGGATTCGCGGGTGCTGCTGGCGAGCGAGGATGGGCCGGTAGTTTGCGTTGGCATGGATGATGAGGTGGTTACGCAGTATGCGAGCGCGTATCGGGGACTCCGAATGGTGGCGGGGGCCGCTGATCGGGTTGCGGGAGTTTCGGCGGACCGGCAGCGATTGGTGATCTGGGCTGCCTGGGATGGGCGGAAGCCTTTGGTGGATTTGCATTTGTATGGGATGGCCCGGCATCGGGTTGCAGATATTGCATTCATCTGAGTCTCGTTTTGCGGCGACTAAATTAACGTGGGCACCTCCCGGATTCTCTCAAAATATCTCGAATTACGAATGATTTCGTGAGAGATTCCTCCAAACCTCAGTGCGTGCTGAGCTAATACCGACGAAAAAGGCAGTGCACTCTATACAAGAGTCCATTGGGTGAAGGTTTTGACGCGTTTTGGAGAAAACCGGGGATTTTTTGGATTGACGCGCCAGAAGAGTCATCCTTGACTTCATTCGGGAGTCGCGGCAAAAATAGGTTGGCGTGGCTAAATACAATTTGCGATTCATTTTCACTGTGGTGGCACTCGGTATTGTTTTGCTTGTGGCACTCTGCGCTATTGGGATTGGGTATGAGATTGCCGCGAGTCATGCGATCGGGAGATATGCGCCTGTCGGTGACCCGACGAATTTTAAGCATAAATAGATTCTTCAATTTGAGGATTATTTCTTGTGCGACGTCTTGACCTTCGGGGTTAGGAATCGTAATTTCGGGAGCGACAATTCATCAGACACGGTTTCCGAAAGGATGGTCAAGGATGGCCAAAGGGAAACGCACGGTTGCGTTGTTTGAAGTAATACACAAAGACAAGCGAATGGAGCCCAAGGCTTCGGCGGTAAAAGAGCCGGCGAAGGGGTATTCGCGTTCTATGGCCGCCCAGGCCGTGGACCTCTGGAAGCAAAAGAGAGCTGATCCGGAGACATTGACCGGGCCTGCGCCGATTCCTGTGCCGCGGCGGAAATCTACTTTTATTCCGCGATTGAAGGCGATGTGGGCGGAATGGATCGGGCACGTCCTCGTCATGACTCAGGGCGTGCGCGGGTGGGTTGATCGGCAAATGGGAGCGCTCATCGGCGGCGGGAGCGCGGTGGTCGTTATCAGCGCGATGATTTTGGCGCGGCATCTTTCCACGCGGCCGGCGCAGAATCTTTCGATCGAGCAGCAGCTTCAGGATGGGCCGGCGCATCCGGCGGTGCTGGTCGGACCGGATGAAAAGCCGGTCGCCAACGCGGCCTCGACGGAATTGGCGGCGGATGTGGTGCAGGCAAAACCTGGGGTGGTTGCGAATGTGGATGCGGTGGCGAAGCCGGGCGCACGAATCGTCAATATGCATTACATGCTGATTCAGAGCTATGGGGATGAGGCGACCGCGAAACAGGCCCGCGATTTTCTGCAGACCAATGGAGTTCCCTGCACGATCGAACGCGGCGTGAAGGGATGGCGGATGGATTTTTACCAGGTGATCGGATTGCAGGGATTTGCGCGGCTGCGAAGTCAGGAATACATTGATTACAAGGAGAACATCAAGAAGATTGGGGCGCAGTTTTCAACTCCCAGGAGCTATAAGCATTTTGAGCCGCAGCCGATTAAGTGGTGAGGGGCGGTTTTTCGCGACGGCCCAGGGCGCGAAGCTGGCTGACTTCTCTGCTGGTGAGGTGACGGAATTGGCCGGGGGATAGGCCGTGAAGGGTGAGCGTGCCCATTCGGATGCGGGTGAGGTCGCGGAGTTTGTGGCCGACCTTGGTGAGCATTTGGCGGATTTGGCGGTTGCCTACATCACGGATGGTGATGTCGAGGACCGTTGCGATATCGGAGCGGTTGACGATTTTTAATTGGCTCGGTCCGGTCTTGACTCCCCCACCGCCGCGCGGGCCGGCTAGCCACATTCCTTTTTCTAATACCGTGAGCGTACGATCATTGACGGATCCGTCTACGACGGCGCGATAGGTTTTGGCTACGCCGAAGCGGGCATGCGTTAAGCGGTGGGTTAGTTCGCCGTCGTTGGTTAAAAGCAGCAGGCCTTTGGCGTCGGCATCGAGGCGGCCAACAGGATAGACCCGGCCGGGTAGATTTGGGGGAAGCAGGTCGATGGCGAGGGTTTGCTCGCCTTGGGCGACGTTGGTGGTGTAGACGTTTTTGGGTTTGTTGAGAAGGATGTAAATCCGGCTTTTGCCTTGAGCGGGGCCGAGTTTGATGGGTTCGCCATCCACTTCGACTTTGTCGATGGCCGGATCGATCAGGATGGGGAGATCGGTGACGATTCTGCCGTTGAGGGCGACGCGGCGCTGCCGAATCATTTCCTCGACGTTGCGCCGGGAGTCAACGCCGGCGTTCGCCAGGATTTTTTGGATTCGCTCTTTCAATTTAGATCCTGGCGGGTGCGAAATTTAATTTTCTGACCAAATCGCCTAGTGGCCGACGACAAGCGACTGCTGAAAGCCTGGAGCGTTCAAGAGGCGATTGACGGCGGCGTATAGGGAATTGCTCAGGACCTGGCTGTAATTGGAGCTGGTGAGGCTCTTGCCGGAAAGTTCGTACTGGCCGCTGGTGGTGGCAGTGAAGAGTACTTTGCCGTTTTTGTCCTGAATCTTGATGATCATGGTGATCTGCCCGTTGTAATCGTCGGCTTCATTGACCCAGAGAACGGTCAGCGTGACGTTCATCATGAGGTCGGCATCGTCTGCGCTGGTGACGACGTTCAGGCCGTTGTTGCGGAGAACATCGCCGAGGGTGTCATGGAGCCAATCGGCTGGGGCGGGAAGGCCGGAGGAGATGGGGACGACCTTGGTTGGGTCTTCGAGGTTTTCGCCGATCTTGGTCTTATCGCCCTTCCGTTCGTCATCGACGGGGAGAATATAAATTTTGCCCTGGCCCGGCGGGAGCGCCCAGGCATTGCTGATGGTGTTCGACGGAAAGTAATTAAGGGCGACTGTCAGCGAGGTTGGGCGATCCTGACATGCGGTGAAGCATGTGCAGAAGAGGGCCGCAAATAAGACCCAGCCGGTCCATCGCGACAACTGAGAAACAGTGAATCGAGATTGCAGGTGTTGCGCGTCGCGGCTCATGAAATATCGCTCCTTTAGTCTTGTATCTTGGGCGAAAATTAGCAGGTGGCGGGTTTGAGTTCAAGCGGACGATGTTTTTCACAAGGGCAGCCATATTCGCTGAAGCAAACAGAAGATTCTGCTTTAGGGCTGGAAAGGTGTTAAAATCGCCGAGTCTTATCGGAGGGTAACTATGGGCGGATGGGAGAAAATCGGGCGTTTTGTTATTTGCGCAAGCATCATTGCAACGCCGGCGTTAGCGATGGCGCAAGCTTGGGATGGGTATGCCGGGAATGCGCAGCATACGGCGCTGTCTACGGTGGCGTCGCAGCCGGTGGATGCGATTCGGTGGCAAACGCCGGTGGATTTGGATCCTCAGTTGTCCGCTGGCGGGGAGTTGTTGATTCATTATGGATCGCCGGTGATCACGGCTCAGAACACGGTGATTGTGCCGGTGAAGACTGGAGCATCCGGCGGATTTGAACTTCAGGCATTCAATGGCGCGAATGGCAGCCCGCTCTGGACACAAAGCACTGACTACACGCTTCCGCCGATGGGTCAGGGAGCGACGTACACGTGGACGCCTAGCTATAGTCCGACGCTGGCCAATGGGAATACGCTGTATTACGCCGGCGACGGCGGAACTGTTTACGAGCGCGGGTCTTTAAACAGTTCGGGATCGGTGACGCCGACGCAGGAAGCGTTTTATGGATCGCCATCCACGTATGAGGCGAATGCCGCGGCATACGACGCGGGTGTCGCGATCAGCACACCGATCACGGCTGATTCTGAGGGAGATATTTATTTCGGGTATCAGACGAGTAATTCAGCGCCAGGAGGATTGACCAACGGCATTGCGCGCATCAGCGCGAGCGGCGTGGGATCATTCTTTGAAGCGGATCAATTGAAGGTGAATGGCGTGTCGGCGGGGATGACACAGGTCGCAATGAACTCCGCGCCGGCCGTGACGCCGGACGGAAGCACGGTCTATGTCGCGATGAGCGATGGAAACTTCGGGACGGGAAGACTTGTGGCCCTGAATGCATCGACGCTGACGCCGACTGCGAGCGTGGAACTGGTTGATCCCAAAACTGGAAACGGCGCTCTGATACCCAATGTCGGAACGGCATCGCCCATGATTGGTCCGGACGGGGATGTTTACATGGGCGTCTATGACGACTTGGGAACAAGCCGGGGATGGATGGAGCATTTTTCGGCCAATTTGTCTGTCACCAAGCCCACCGGCGGGTTTGGATGGGATGACACTGCGTCGATTGTCCCGGCATCAATGGTGCCGTCGTATCACGGGACGTCGAGCTATCTGATTATGACGAAATACAACAACTATGCCGGCACGGGCGGGAACGGGCAGAACATGATCGCGATTCTCGATCCGAACGCGACGGAGACCGACACGCGCCCCAATTCCAACGGGGCCGGCGGCGCAACGATTATGCAGGTCGTGGAAAGCATCGTGGGCCCGACGCCGGATGCGGCTCAGGATCAACAGAATCCTGGAGCTGTCGATGAGTGGTGCATCAACACTGCGGTAGTCGATCCGGCGACGGATTCGGTACTGGTCAACAGCGAGGACGGAAATCTTTATCGGTGGAATCTGGGGACTGATACGCTGACGCAGCAAATCTCGATCAGTAATGGGCTGGGTGAAGCATATACGCCGACGACGATCGGGCCGGATGGGACGGTGTATGCGATCAACAACGCGACGCTATTTGCGCTGGGCGCGCCGACGTCGAGTTCACTGGTTTACGCGACATGGGCTGCTTCGGGCAGTGGGAGTTGGTCGAGTGGCGCCAACTGGACGCTGAACTCTCCCGGTAATGCGGGTGACACCGCGAGTTTTGGCATTACAAACTCAGCGGCAACCACTATTTCACTCGATGGGAATCGAACCGTGGGGACGTTGAATTTCAGCAGCGCGTTCTCTTATACGATTGCACAGGGAACAGGCGGGACACTGACGTTGGACAATGGGGCATCGAATGCGCAGATCAACGATTACAACGGAAATCACACGATCTCAGCGCCGATGGCATTGAACTCCAATACAACTATCGCCGTGGAACAATCGGGGAATGTTTTCACCATCTCCGGCAATATCAGCGGTGTTGGTGGAATCACGCTTGCCGCGACGTCTGCATTGAATGCGGGAACTGTGGTTCTTAGCGGATCGAACAGTTATGGAGGTGGAACGACGGTGGAGAGCGGGACTCTGGTGATCGGAGCGAGCGGTGCGCTGCCAAATGGGAATGTCACGATAGGTGGCGGGACATTGAAACTGGGAGCCTCGACGGGTTTGGCTCGGATGACCGGGTTAACGATCAGCGGCAATGGGATTCTGGATATCAGTAACAATCATGCGCTCATCAGTTATACCGGTAGTTCTCCGATCTCTGTTGTCGCCGGTTATATTGCCTCCGGATACAACGGCGGCGCTTGGAATGGGGTGGGGATTGAAAGCTCGGCCGCCAATTCCAATTATGGCATTGGTTATGCCGACGGAGCGGATGGTGTGGTTACGGGGCTGGCTCCTGGACAGATCGAAGTGGCTTACGCGCTCTACGGGGACGCAAATCTTGACGGCGTTGTCAGCGGCGATGACTTCAATATTCTGGTGTCCAATTGGGGCAAGCAGGTGAACGCGTGGGATCGGGGCGATTTTAATTATGATGGCGTTGTCAGCGGCGACGATTTTACGCTCCTGGTGGAAAATCTTGGGAAGCAGGCCAATGGGGCGGATATTGTTCTGCCTGCCGACGATTACGCGGCGCTGGATGCGTTTGCGGCCGCTAATGGGTTGATGACGGATGTGCCCGAGCCGGGTTGTGTTGTTGCCGTCATGGTGGGTGTTGTTGCGATGGCGCGGCGGCGAATTCGGCAACCTTTGGTCGCCAGCTAAATATCTGGGTTTTGCATTCAGACTATTTCAGTATTAGCATTCTTTCAGTACTTACTGAAACTGGAGGATGCAATGGCGGTTGCTGAGGCGGATCGTACGAATCTCTCTCCGGCAGTGGCGACACAACTCCGGACGGCGCAGGATCTGTTCATTCGCCGGTGGGGGGAAATGGGACAAACATGGGGAATCAACCGGACGATGGCGGAGATTCATGCGCTATTGTACGTGGTCGCCGAGCCGCTTTGCATGGATGACGTGATGGAGCGGCTTCATATCAGCCGGGGAAATTCAAGCATGTCGTTGCGGGCGTTGTGCGACTGGGGGATTGTGCGCCGGCTTCATAAGCTGGGGGAGCGGCGAGAATTTTTTGAGAGCCTTACGGATGTGTGGGACATGTTCAGTTTGATTACCGCGGAGCGGAAGCGGCGGGAGATGGACCCGGTTTTGGAGACGATTCGGGAATGCCGCCGAATGCTGGATGAGAAGACGATTGGTAAACAGGCGGCGCGCGGGCGGGAAGTTCAATTGACCCGCGAACGGCTGGCTGGAATGGAGGAATTCATGGAGGTTACGAATAAGATTTTCCAGCAGTTTATTGGAAATGCGCGGTCGGGGCTTACGCGGGTTGTGCGGGTTTTGCTTAAGGCGTTTTGAATTGGAAATACAACCGCGAATACGTCAAGAGCGCGAAGGCAGACGCGAAGAAATTCAGTCGGTTTATTTTACCGGTTCTTTTGCCAGGCATTCATCTTTGGCTTTTTCTAATTCTGCCTGGTAATCGGGGTTTTTCTCCATCTGCTGGAAGATGGCTTTGGCTAGCGTTCGGCCGGCTTCTACGTCGCTGGGGAAATGCTCGCCGGCGGTTTCGCGGTCGTCGCCTACCAGTTTGGCGCGGGCGATCAGGGCGTCGGCATGATCCGGGAATATTTGGGCGAGCGTTAGCGCGATGACCATTGAGCGCGTTGCATGGCCGCTGGGATAGGAGAAGGTTGTTTCGTTTTCCACGCAGGGATGAATGCGCGAATCGACATTGAAGGGGCGTTCGCGTTTGAAGATGTCCTTGGCCTGATTGCTGATGGCTTTGGAGGACTTCAATATCTTAGCCAGAAACTTTGCGGTCGCGGGCAGATCGTCGGGATTGAACTTTGGGCCTAGGATTTCGGAAAAAAGGAATGGGGTGAATTTTACTTCGCTTTTTATGCGCGCAATGTCCGCGTCGGTGCGGGTGGATTGGAGCTGTAATAGTTCTTCGATTTCGTGTTTGGTCTGATCGGAATCCCTGGCGGGTGGTGGCGGCAGAATCGATTTGATGTCGATCTCGCCGGGTTGAAGAAAGGTTTCTCCGGCATTGGCGGCCGCGGCAAATACAGCCGTCAATAACACGATGGGGAAAAAGCGGGCGCGAATCATCTGTGTCTCCTCTAGAGTGCTTGCCAGCCGATGTCTTTGCGGTAATGCATTCCATCGAACTTGATCTTGCCCATCGCGGCATAGGCGCGGCGGCGGGCGTCGGTGATGTTCGCGCCGAGCGCGGTGACGCCTAGCACTCGGCCGCCGTCGGTTACCAGAGATTTACCATTGAATTTGGTGCCGCTATGAAAGACTTTCACATCGGGCATGGCGTCCGCGTCGGTGATGCCGGTGATTGGAATTCCGGTGGGATATTCACCGGGATACCCTTTGCTAGTGGCAACAACGCAGATCGCGGGACGGTGATCCCAATCGAGGCTGATCTGATCTAGTTTTCCTTCGCACATGGCAAGTAGGACTTCCATCAGATCGGTTTTCAGGCGCATCATCAGCGGCTGGGTTTCGGGATCGCCAAAGCGGCAGTTGAATTCGAGAACCTTTGGGCCATTGGGCGTGAGCATTAACCCGGCATACAGGCAACCCTGATATTCAATTCCCTCGCGAAGCAGGCCATCGACGACCGGAACGAAGATGTCTCTCTCGATTTGGGTCAGCAGCGCGGGGGTGACGACGGGTGTTGGGGAATATGCGCCCATGCCGCCGGTCATCGGGCCGGTGTCGCCGTCATCGACCGGTTTGTGGTCCTGGGCTGTTTCCAGAAAATAGATCGTGCGCTTGTCGACGAATGCCAAGACGGAACATTCTGGGCCGGAGAGTTTCTCTTCGATGACGATTCGCTTGCCGGCTTCGCCGAAGCGGCCTTTACGCATCATTATTTCGATGGCGTGCAGGGATTCCGTGGGATTTTGGCAAATGGAGACGCCCTTCCCTTTGGCGAGGCCGATGGCCTTGATGACGATGGGATCGGTGCGGGCTTTGACGTATTCCTCGGCTGAAAGGGGATCGGTGAAAGTGCGCGCATCGGCGGTGGGAATCGCCTGATGACGCATGACTTCCTTGGCGAACCATTTGTCGGATTCGATTTGTGCGGCTGCCTTGGATGGGCCGAAAACCAGAACGCCTGCGTTGCGGAGCCGATCGGAGAGGCCCAGCGCGAGAGGGTCTTCCGGGCCGATGAGCACGAGATCGATGGCGTTGAGGCGAACGAATCTTTCGATGCCTGGCAAATCGGTGGCGGCTAGAGGGACGACGTCGGCTAGTTCGGCGATGCCGGGGTTTCCGGGCGCGCAAAATAGATCGGTTATATGAGTGGATGCCGCCAATTTCCAGGCGAACGCGTGTTCACGTCCGCCGCTGCCGATGATGAGTACTTTCATTGTTGCCTGTCTTGGGGACAAATTGAGCGACGGGTAAGTTAGCAGCCTTGCCGGGCAAGGCAAGCATTGAAGAAATGCGGATGCCGATTGAACCGCGGAGCCGCAAAGGTTTCCCAGGGCAAGGAGGCGTTATTTTACTGCTTGATGGCCTTTGAGGATTAACGGATTGAGTTGAAGTTTCTCGAATATTTAACATTGTGCGATGGGATTTGTTTGTGGGTTAAATTGGACGGTAGAATTGCGGGGTACATGCCCATCTCGGAAATAAATATTGTTCATACGGTCGTGAACGAACATGGCGGGATTTTTGATGATGTGCTTGAGTTGCTGATTGACTGTTTTGAGGGGCTCGGACGGAAGGTTCAGCGGTCTATTAATCATTTCGATACGAAGAAGCTTAATCTTGTGATCGGGCATACGGCATTTTTGAACAAGATGGCTTTCGACGAGATCGTTCGCAGCAAGTGCCAGTATGTGGTTTTTCAGATGGAAGCGCTCGACGCGCGGGCTGGGCTGACTCCTACGTTCCCGGCTTATCTGGAATTTTTGCGGCTTGCACCGCGGGTGTGGGATTATTCGGCAAAGAACGTCGCATTTCTGACGGCGAACGGATGCGGAAATGCGCGGTATATGCCGCTCGGTTATTCTCGGCGGCTGGAGCGGATCGTTCATACACCCGTGAAGGATATCGATGTTATTTTTTATGGCGCGAACAACCGGCGGCGAGGATTAGTGCTGGATGCGCTCGCGGGCTGCTGCCGACTGGAAGTTGTTTTCGGGGCTTATGGGCGGGAACGGGATCAGGCTATTGCGCGGTCGAAGATCGTTTTGAATCTGCATCAATTTGAGACTGCCCAACTTGAGCAGGTACGGATTTCTTATCTTTTGAACAACCGGTGTTTTGTTGTTTCGGAATTATCCGAGAGCAATCCATATCCTGATGGGCTTGTCTTCTGCGGTTACGACTGGATTGCTGAGCGTTGCATGGAATATCTGCGGCCGGAGATGGAAGCCGAGCGTGGGCGGATCGCTGAGATGGGGCATGCGAAGCTTCGGGAGATTCCGATTGTTGAGAATATCCGTTTGGAACTAGAGTTACTGGAGGGAACCGCAAAAAGTTGACGGGTTGTGAGGGGGGCTGTAATTTGACGCGGCACGCAGAAGTCCGGGGCGTGGCGCAGTTTGGTTTAGCGCGCTTGACTGGGGGTCAAGAGGTCGCAGGTTCGAATCCTGTCGCCCCGATTGGATAGCAGACGAGTTCCACGTCTATGTTCCGCGCACCCAGTTATCCTCTCGTCTGCGGATCGCGTGCGGAACTATGCACTATTCCGGCTTGATGCTGAAGAGGACCTGTCCCGCAGACACGACCCGGCCTTCCGCGCAGAAAATGTCGCCGATTTCTCCCGCTGCCGGGGCGGATACCGAGATTTCCATTTTCATGGATTCGATGATGGCCAATCGCGAGCCGACGGTGATTTTCTGGCCTTTTTTTACGTCGATCTTCCACATGTTGCCGGGGACTTCAGCGAAAACTGCGACCCAGCCTTGCGGAAGCGCGGCGGGGCCTTTGTCGTCTGATGTTTCGGGCGGCTCGGCGGCGGTTACTAATGTGCCGGCGGCTTCCCATCTGGCTCGCTCTTCGTCGAACGCGGCTTGTTGTTTGGTTTTGAATTTGGCGATTGAAGCCTGGTTGTCGGCAAGAAATTGGTTGTACTGCTTCAAGCTGAAGGTTTCTTCCTGAATGTCGAGCTTGACCTTGCCTTGAAGAAAATCGGCGCGGAAGCGGAGCAACTCGGCGGCTGTTACCGGGTAGAAACGGATTTGGTCAAAGAAACGGAGAAGCCAGGGCTTGCCGTCTTTGAAGTCGGCGGTTTGTTTGTAGGTGTTCCACATCTGGCAGGTTCGGCCGACGAATTGGTAACCGCCGGGGCCTTCCATGCCGTAGACGCAGAGGTATGCGCCGCCGATGCCGACGGCGTTTTCGGGAGTCCAGGTGCGGGCCGGGTTGTATTTGGTGGTGACGAGACGATGACGTGGATCAATGGGTGTGGCAACGGGTGCGCCAAGATAGACGTCGCCGAGGCCAAGGACGAGATAGCTGGCATTGAAGACGATTTGTTTTACTTCGTCGATTGAATTCAGCCCATTGATGCGGCGGATGAATTCAATGTTGCTCGGGCACCATGGCGCGTCGGGACGCACCGATTGGGTGTATTTTTGGATCGCGAGTTGGGTTGCCGGGTCGTCCCAGGAAAGAGGAAGATGAACGATGCGCGTGGGAACCTGGATATGATCGACATCCGGCAATTTCGCCTCGGCGGCGATCAGGGCATCAAGCAATTTTTGCGGTGGCAGGATTCGGCTGTCGTAGTGAATATGGAGCGAGCGGATTCCGGGCGTCAGGTCGATGATCCCGTTCAGGGGATTTGCTTCCAGATAGTCCAGCATTGCGTGGACGCGGAAACGTAAGTTGAGATCGAGAACCAGAGGTCCGTATTCAAGGAGGAGATATTTGTCGCCGTCCTGGCGGTAGACAACTTCGATTTTCCCGGGGATGCGATGGATTATTGGAGTCCCCAGCAAGCCAGTTCCCTGAGCTTTGGTTGGGAAGTTCGCAGCGCGTGTAGTTGGTTTTAGCGTTTTGATTTCTTCGTCTTGTGATTTTTCCGCTTGCAGGGCTTGTTGCATGGTGACGTCGTGGAAGCGGATGGTGTCGCCCGGGCGGAGTTGGCCCATTTTCCAGAGTTCGGATTGGATAATGGTGACGGGGCAGACGAATCCGCCCAGGCTCGGGCCGTCAGGGCCCAGGATGACAGGCATGTTGCCTGTGAAATCCACGGTGCCGATGGCGTAGGCGTTGTCGTGGATGTTGGAGGGGTGGAGGCCTGCTTCGCCGCCGTCTTTTCTGGCCCAGGTTGGGTGCGGGCCGATGAGGCGGACGCCGGTGCGGTCGGAGTTGTAGTGGACCTTCCATGCGGTTTGGAAGAATGTTTCGATGTCTGATTCGGTGAAGAAATCGGGTGCGCCGTGCGGGCCGTACGTTACGCCGATGTCCCAGGCGCTAGAGTACTTTGGGATCAGGTTGGGATCGATTGGAGTTGGAGTTGATAAATCGTCGGGGCTCGCGAGACGGAGAACGTCGCCGGCGCGGAGCGGACGGCCGGCGTGGCCTCCGAATTTTCCGAGGGTGAACGTTGCTTTGCTGGCGAGATAGGGAGGTACGTCGATGCCGCCGCGGATGGAGAGATAGGTTCTTGTGCCGGGGCCTTGTATGGATTTAATTTCTAAGATCGCGCCGGCAGAAACTCCAATTGATTTCCAGTACGGGACGGGTTTGGCGTCGATGGTTGCGTCCATCGCTGCGCCGGTCAGGGCGATTGTTGCGGGAATATTGAAGCGGAGGGTTGGGCCGGTGGCGGTTAGTTCCAATCCCGCGGCGGTGTCGGGATTTCCGACGATACGGTTGCCCAACCGGAAGGCGAGAGAGTCCATGGGGCCCGACGGGGGAACGCCGACGGACCAGTAGCCGGTGCGGCCGGGGTAATCCTGGACCGTGCTTTGGGTGCCGGGTTTCAGGATATCAATGGTGTTCGGTGCGTATTTGAATTTGCCAAGGAATTGCGTGGTGATTTTGCCCTGGCGGAAGGTTGGGTCATTCAGAATCTGGTGGAGGTAATCGAGATTGGTTTCAATTCCGGCGATTCTTGTTTCCGCCAGCGCGGATTGGAGATTTTTCAGAGCAGCATCGCGCGCTGCGCCTTTGACGATTATTTTGGCGATGAGGGGATCGTAGAAGGCCGTGACCTCGGAGCCACGCTCAACCCAGGTTTCGATGCGGGCGAATTCGGGAAATTTAACGTTTTGGAGAAAACCTGAGCAAGGTTGGAAATTTTTGGCTGGGTCTTCAGCGTACAGACGCACCTGGATTGACGCGCCTTTGGGGGAAATATTGAAGCTGGTTAGCGGCGGCAACTCATTTGCGGCTTGTTTGATCATCCACTCGACGAGGTCGATGCCGGTGACTTCTTCGGTGACGGCGTGCTCAACCTGCAAGCGGGTATTGACCTCTAGAAAGTAGAAGGATTCGGTGTCGGAGTCGACGATGAATTCAACTGTGCCGGCGGATTGGTATTTTGCGGCTTGTCCTAAAGCGACAGCGGCGGTGAAGAGTTGTTGGCGAAGCCGGTTGCTGATTCCGGGAGCGGGTGTCTCTTCGATTACTTTTTGGTTTCGGCGCTGGGTGGAGCAATCTCGTTCGCCAAGGGCTAAGACGGTGCCTTTGCCGTCGCCGAAGATTTGGACTTCGATGTGGCGGGCGTTTTGGACGTATTTTTCGAGATAGATGCCGGTATGTTTGAAATTGTTTTTTCCTAGGCGTTGGACTGCGTCGAAGGATTCGGAGAGTTCGGAGTCCGCGTGGCAGAGTCGCATGCCGATCCCCCCGCCGCCGGCTGTGCTTTTTAGCATGACGGGATAGCCGACGCGGGTGGCGGATTTTTTGGCTTCTTCGGCGCTGACTAAGAGATCGGTGCCGGGGAGCAAGGGAATCTTGCAGGTTTGTGCAATCTCTCGGGCGGCGTGTTTCAGACCAAAGCTTCGCATTTGGTCGGGAGTTGGGCCGATGAAAGTTACGCCGGCGCGGGCGCATTCGTCGGCGAAGTCGGCATTTTCGCTCAGGAAGCCATAGCCGGGGTGAATGGCCTCGGCGCCGGTTTTGGCGGCGGCTTCGAGGATTTGATCGCCGCGGAGATAGCTTTGCGCGGCGGGCGCGGGGCCGATGCAGACGGATTCGCCGGCCGCGGAGACGTGCAACGAATGCGCATCCGCTTCCGAATAGACCGCGACGGAGGCGATTCCGAGGCGATCTAGGGTGCGAATGATCCGGCAGGCGATTTCGCCCCGGTTGGCTATTAAAACTTTTTTGAACATGGAGCGCAGCTCACCGCAAATTCGATCATCCTCGTGGTTCGGTCACGATCACACGCAATGGCGTCGGATTGAAGCCGTTGCAGGGATTGTTGATCTGCGGACAATTGCTGATGACAACCAGCGTATCCATCTCCGCGAGCAGATCGACGTATTTTCCGGGTGCGCTGATGCCATCGACGATGCCGAGGGTTCCATCGGCTTCGACGGGGACGTTCATGAACCAGTTGATGTTGCTGGTCATGTCGCGCTTGCCCATGACGTGCTGACCTAACTCGTAGAGAAAGTTTTCGGTGCAGGCGTGCTGGTGTTTTGTGTGATGGCCGTAACGAAGGGTGTTGGATTCGCAGCTGCATGCGCCGCCGATGGTGTCGTGGCGGCCGAGGGTGTCGGCGGTGACAACCATCATGACGTTTCCTTCGTTGCTCATCAGGTTGGTGCCCAGAGCGAGGAAGATATTTTTCTGGGCGACCATTGTCTGGGCGGCGCTATATCGCTCTTCGGGATTGGCGGCATTATAGAGAATGCAATCGCCGGATTGATTTCCTTCGAGATCGACGATGCGGAGAATCTGGCCCTTTTTTACGACGCCGGACCAGGGAGCTCGTGAGGGTATGACGTGGTCCAACACGACCTTTCCCTCAATCGCGGACGGCTCAATTGGCATCGTCATGGTCATCATTGCCTCACTTAGCTTAGAAAATAGTCGTCGGTGTTTTGGAAGGCCCGCGCCGATTCGGGCGTAGCGACGCGTATGGGATCGTCCTGCGCAGTTGCGGGGCCGCGATAAGCCGTCAGACGGACAGGGGTGCAAGTGTATTTCGTTCGCGGATCGAGGACGTGAGGTGTATTGGCGACGACAATCAGGACGTTCATCTCGGCGCGGAGCTCGACGTAGTCGCCCGGCTTGCTGCTGCGGGGTATGAATTGGAGCCCCCCACCTTCGCCGACTCGAACGCCTTTGAAAAGATTGATATTGGGTGCGATATCTTTTTTGCCCAGGCCGAATTTTAAGAGGCCGAGGAGAAAGCGGTCGCGGGCGTTTGGATAGGGGCTGTAGTTTTCGCCGTGGCCGAATTTGCGGGCGTTGGATTTTTCGGTGGATGGGCCGCAGATGGTGTCGTGGTTGCCGCAGGTGTCTTCGATGATGCTTAGAAGGACGCGGCCCATGTCGCTGAGGATGAGTTTTCCCTTGCCAAGGTAGGCGTTCCACTGGACTTTGATGGTGTCGGCGACATTGATGCGCTCGATGGGGCGATCCGCGTTGTAGGCCAGGAGATTTGCGCAGGCGTCGCCTTCGAGATTCGTGAGACGCAGGCGCGTGCCGGCTTTTAGGATTCGGGCACAATAGTCGCCTGCGTCCAATGTTTCGTCCCAGACGACATCCTGCGCGGTTACGCCCGCGGGAAGATCTTTTGCGGTGCTGGCTGGGATCGTCGGCATCGCGCGGACGACAGTGGAAGCCTGCGCGCGAGCATGATCGCGGGCTTTCAGCGGGGTTGAGACATGTGGGTCCGTGGACATTGGTTCCTCTCGCGTTCTAAATCACATCGTCGCCCGGCTCGGTCATTTTTACCATCGGGAGACGATCCTCATCGTTCATCTTCGGCGGATGAATCAGGGTGTCCAGTCTTTTTCGCGTGGCGAGGAATTTCGGGCTGATGAAATCCTCCGGCGTGCGCGGCTGGGGAAGCGGGACTTCGATGATTTCGGCGATGCGGCCAGGATGGGCATCAAGAACAACGATCCGATCGGCCAAGTAAATCGCCTCATCGAGGTCATGCGTGATGAATAGGATTGTCACATCCACGTTGAGCCAGATCTGTTGGAGATACGCCTGCATTTGGGCACGCGTCTGGGCATCGAGCGCGCCGAAGGGCTCGTCCATCAGCACGATGCGCGGCTGATTGGCGAGCGTCCTGGCGATGGCAACGCGCTGCTTCATGCCGCCTGAAAGCTGGTTGGGATAGGAATTTTCAAAGCGATCGAGGCCGACCATTTTAATCCACTTTCGGGCTTCGGCTTCGGAGACGCGATATTGATGGCCTTTCATGCGCGGGCCGAACATGACGTTGCGCTTGACGGTAAGCCATGGAAAGAGGGTGTAATTCTGGAAGACCATGCCCCGATCGGGGCCGGGGCCGGATACTTCGTGGCCGTCGAGTTTGACGGCGCCGGAGGTTGGATAATCGAGGCCGGCGAGGATTCGGATGAGGGTGGATTTGCCGCAGCCGGACGGGCCGATGACGCAGATGAATTCTCGGCGATGCACCTTAAAGTGAATATCCCGCAAGGCCTCGACCACGCCGTTGGCGGCATGGAAGGTTTTACCAAGTCCGGCGACATCGAGGACGACCGGTCGCTGGTAGATGCGGCGAAAGCGATCCTCGACCGCCGGCTCTTTTTCCAGATAGCTGGGAAGCTCAAGTGATTGAGACATCTGCAATTGCTCCTCCAGCGGACGCTTCGTGTATTGAAGCTGGGAAAGGCTTGGTGGCGACGCTCGCGGGTTTGGCGGCTATAGAGCCGGACGATTGGCGTTCGGCGCGCTTGGCGGCTTTGTCGCGACCCCGCTGCCATAGATATCTCTGTGGGAAGAAGAGGAATGCGCCGGCAACTACGGTCATCATTGACGTGCCGCGCCGATTGGGAAGCCATGGGAATAAATAGGTCGAGAAGAGTGCCAGGAACTGATCGCAGATCAGGCCGATGATTCCGATCATCATGATGCCGGCGAAGACGTTATCGAAGTGGAAATGTTTGCCTTGCTGGTTAATGAACCAACTGATGCCGCTGCTGGCGCCGATTAGCTCAGCGACGATTAAGTATGTCCAGGCCCATCCGAGAAGGATTCGCATGTCGTTGTAGAGGTTTGGAAGGATGCCGGGAAGGATGACATTGATGACCAATCTTCGGCGGCTTGCGCCGAGGGTTTGGGCGGCTTCGAGGAGGCCGACGTCTAGAAGGCGCGTCGTGTTGGCGACAACCAGCACCATCTGGAAAAACGTGCCGATCCAGATGATGGCGATCTTTGGACCATCATCGATTCCGAGCAGCGCGACGCAGAGCGCGCCGAATGCCGGGGCGGGCATGTAGCGGATAAAGTCGATGAACGGTTCAAAAAGTTTTGAGAATGCATCGAATGTTCCGGCGAGAATTCCCATCGGCACGCCCAGGATCGCCGAGCTGAAGAATCCCCACATGATAATCTGAATGCTGTGCCATAGGCTTTGATGGAGCCAGGGATCGCCCTTGGAATATGGAGGCGTTTTGAAGGCTACGAAGAATGCCTTCAAAACCTCGTGCGGAGCCGGGAGGAAGACGGGATTGACTCGGTAGCCTTCGCCGGGTTTCAGACCATCCTTGACCAGGCCGACGTTTTCGGAGGCGAAGAGTTCGCGTGTGAAGCGTTCGCCTTTGACGAAGAGGTCGGAATCGCCGGCCGAGGTGATCAGGATCATCGGGTGCCAGATGAATGGCACATAGCTGACGATGCTCCAGATCAGCAGAGGCAAGAGAAAGCTCGCCAACTTCAAGGCGGTTGCCTTGCGTGGGGAAAGCGGCTCTCGGATTGCTAACCAACTCGGCCGGCGATTCACAATAACTCCCGGTCAATGACGTCCTTGTCCACCTAGTTCATTTGGCGTCTTCCGGCTTTTTGCCGGTGACTTCCTCGATGAGGCGAGGCGTCACGTAGCCATTGGTGTCCTGCGAATCCTTGTAGACCTGGTACTTGATATAGAAGTCGTTGGAGATCTTCATCGAGCCATAGATGGACAGCATCGAATCACTTTTCTGGAAGGCCTTGAGATTCTCGTTGAGACCCAGGATCGCGGTGCCGCCCAAGCTCTTGGCGTATTCATCCGCTGGGACGCTTACCTTGCCGGACATGATCTTGATCGCTTCGTCGCGGGTCTTTGGATCGTTGATGAAATCGACCGTGCGGAACCAAACGCTGACGACTTTCTTCCAGTCATCGCGGCGGGTGGCGAGGCTTTCCTTGCTGACGGCCAGCTCGTCAAAGATCAGACCGGGTGCGTCCGCGCTGGTGAATAGCGGCTTGCTGCCACCGACCTGTTTGAGGGCCTGGCCGGAGATTGGATACCAGCAGCCAACGGCGTCTACTTTGCCCGAGGCGAGGGTTTGCGGCGCGTCGTTGGTGGAGATTTTTTGGAGGGTGATGTCGGTGTCGGTCATGCCGTTGGTTTCGAGGGCTTTTAGCAGCAATTCGTGCTCGACGAGGCCAAATTCGACGGCGACGGTTTTGCCTTTGAGGTCTTTGACGGAGTTGATTCCCGGCTTGCCGATGATCATGTCGTTGCCGTTGGAATAGTCTTCGAGCAAGATGCCGGTGGAGGGTTTTCCGCCGGCGCCGGTGCAGATGGCATCGCCGGCGACGATGGTGACGCCATCAATCTTTCCAGCGGAGAAGGCGTCGATGCTGGGTCCGTATTCGAACCAGATAAATTGGACGTCGACGCCGGCGTCCTTGAAGAAGCCCTTTTGTATCGCAACTTCCCAGGCGACGTAGCCTGGCCAATCGCTATAGCCTATCTTTAGAGGGTCTGCCCCCGAGATGGCGGCCATGGAAAATAGCGACAAAACAAAAGTACAGACGACGGCTCGCGTAGCGCCTTTCATGAGGACTCCTGACATTAAGTAATTCGGCGGGAAAATCAGGTTCGGCTGTCTAAAGATCCGCACATACCACGACGGGCTGCACATCGAGACTTTAGATACCGAAACCAACCCATGTCGTTGATCGGACGGCCTAGGCCGGGTGTCCGGCTGTACCGAAACTCGATGCTTTTCTGAATCAATGACCCGGATCAGCATCTACGCCGTGCGGCGGGACCAACCTGTCTGGCTTTAGACATTGCAATGGCGGTGCCAGCGGCGAGAAGTGGCCGGAGATTGCTGAATCCGGCGGTTGAGGACAAATGTGACGGAGCGATGATGCTTGGTCAGTGTGCGGTTTTGTATGCCGATGCCTGTCGAACGGGCAATCTGGATGTGGCGCTCCGTTGCACCGGTCGATAAAGTGGCGGCCGATGGGAGTTCGGGTTGAAGATTTGGATTCATTGATCGGCGTCTGGTCGCGGCGATCGATTCGCTGGCCGGATGGGCGCGAGGATTTAACCACGCGCGTTTGGTGGGTGCAGGGGCGGACGCATTTTGTGGATATTCGGATTCCCGCGGAACGGCCTTCGTTTGCGGGGATTCGTTCGCTGGGCGATTGCGATCCTGAGCAACGAGCCTGGCTTAGCCGGCAGGAGGGATTTGCCGGGACATTGGAGGTGGCGAATGGGGCGTGGCTTTGGAATCGATGGCTCGACTTCAACCCGCCAACTGGCAAGCGCGACATTGGCCGACTCATATTCGCTGATGAGCATAAGCAAATGATGATCGAGGAAGGCGTGGATGAGTCGTATACCGAGGTTTGGGAGAGGATCGACGATGCGGCCTCAACTAACGGCGAAGCGTTTGTGATGCGTTTAAGGAGCGAGCGTGAAGTGGGAATGCTCGTGGCTGTGGGACGACATTTTATTCTGGCGATCGACAATCGGAAGATTGACGGATCGGACCATCAGATACACCCATTCAACGTGGAGATTTCGCACGGGATACGGACAGGTCCGATTTCTGAGTGGATCGTAAGCGACTCCGCGTGCTTCTGGCGGGAGGGAACATCGGCCTTCGGCGATTCCAAGCTGAATATAGATTGGAGCAAAAGAGAGTTGATTGGATCGCGGTCGTGGGAGATTCTCGAGCCACCCCCTGGTCATCAGTGCGATTTCATCTTTTAGGATGCATCGAACGTCTTGCGCATTGCTGTGGCGATATCTGCTGCCGCCTGGTCGGCCATGATTTTTCCCTTGAGGGGTGAGGCGCCTGCCGCGGTGATTAGAGCGCCGGATTTTGGAGTGAATTTTGGATCGGCGGGAAAAACATCATAAGGCGGCGGATTTGCCGAGGGATTGTCGGGAATAAGTTCTTTGCGCACCAGGTCCGGATGAAAATGGAGCATGAGCGACGTTTCGATTACCGCGGCATGTTCCAGGGCGATGCTGGAGAAATCGCCCGAGGGAAACACCTGCTGCAGCGTTTGGGTGGTGAAGAAATCCCAATACTCGAAACGCATGACCTTTAGCGCGGGATTGCGAATTTCACGTACCGCCAGGTCGATGCCTTCGGTGATGAACCACTGGTTTTCGAAATGACCATCGAAGAAGCAGAGTTTCTGCACGCCGTGGCGGGACCATTCGCGAATGATGTCGCGGACCATATGACTGAGGGTTGAGCCATCCAAGTTGATCGTGCCGGGGAAGAATGAGCCGCCGCCTGATCGCGGCATAGATTTGTATCCGTATGCGAGTGCCGGCGCTACGATGCCGCCGATTTCGGTTGCGACTTTCGTGGCCATTGCCGTTGAAAGATAGACATCGACGCCAAGCGGCAAATGCGGGCCGTGCTGCTCTGTTGCGCCGCAGGGAATGAAGATCACTGGATGTCGGGTTAGGCGTTCCTTCAACTGCGGCCAGGTCATTTCTGAGAGCAAAACGTTTTGCATAAGGGATTAATCCAAAACTGCGGGCCGCAAGTTTGATGCCAGGGTGGGGGAAGCGGAATTGTGTTCAATCAAATGAAATGATTCTGGTCAAATGCCTACGGGTTAGGCGAATGATCCGGCCTTGCGTTTGTTATGCGCACTGAGCGCCGGCGTGGTGGCCGCAGGGCGCGGTGAATTCTTACATATCGAACGAGGCACATTAATTGCTTGACGTTGCTGGACGGGAACGACTGTATGGATAGTGCGCACTCTATTGCGGATGTTATTTATTCTCTGACCGAGGCCAGGCCCATTCTATGGGAAGCGATGTCCTGGCCGGAAATTTCTGAATTGCGCGGGCGCGGAGGGGATTTTTGCTTGCTGCCGGTTGGCGCGACCGAGCAGCATGGGCCGCATCTTCCGGTTAACACCGATTCCGTGCTGGCGACGGCAACATGCATGTATGCGTCGGCAAAGACGGGCGTGCCGATGCTGCCGACGATTCAATATGGGTGCTCACTCGGGCATACGGAGAAGTGGCCGGGAACTTTGTCGCTTTATCCGGAGACGCTAGGGCTGACGATCCGGGAGATTTGCGGGTTTTTGATGCGGACGGAATTTCGGCGGGTGCTGATTGTGAATTCGCATTGGGGAAATACTTCGTCGCTACGGTGCGCGATCGATCGGATTCGGTTTGATCATGCAGGTGAGTTTCAGATTGGATTGAAGAACAGTTTTGAGTTTACGCGGAGTATCTGGAACCAGTTCATTGATGATGGAAAGGATTTTCATGCGAATCGTGCGGAGACGGCGCTGATGATGTTTCTGGAGCCCCAGAATGTGCGGCTTGACAAGATTGAGGACGATCCGGACCGGACGGGCGGGAAGGTATTTACGTATGTGGTGCCGCAAACGAGCAAGAACGGATTGACCGGGGAGCCGAGCCGAGCGACGGCTGAGGATGGACGGCGATTGTTTATCGAAATGGGCGAGGCTCTGACGGCGTTCGTCAGATCGGCCCAGACTGAATCGCCGCCGCTGGATTGGTCGAGGTCAACATCGAAAGAATGAACATGAGTAATGAGAACAAAGAGGCTGTTGCGCTGAAGAAAAAACTGCAGGCTGCGGGCGTGCAATATTGCTTTGCCGCTTTTGTGGATGTGCACGGAATTCCCAAAGCGAAGTGTGTGCCGCTGGCGAAATTTGAGGAGATGTGCGAAGGGACGGAGCTTTACACGGTTGGCGCTGTGGAAGGGATGGGACTTGTCGGACCCCAGGAGGATGAATGTTGCACGGTTCCTGATTTGAATAGTTGCGTGATTTGTCCTTGGGATAAGCGGTATGCATGGATGAATGCGAGCACGCATTATCATGGCGAGCCATGGCTGGGGGACGGTCGGGTGATCTTGAGTAAGGTTCTGGCGAAAGCCGCGGAGATGGGGTTTAAGTTTGATCTGGGGATCGAGCCGGAGTTTTATGTTTTGAGGAAGGATGCGGCGGGGAAGCTTGTGCCGTTGGCGCCGTTGGAATTCAAGGGGCCGAATGCGTGCTATGACGTGGGGCAAACCATTGGATCGATGGATTTTCTGGATCCGATGTGCCGGTATATCGAAGAACTTGGGTGGGGAGTGCATAGCTTCGATCAGGAATGCGGGAAGGGGCAGTTTGAATTTGATTTTCACTTCGCTGATGCGATGACGATGTCAGACCGGTTTATTTTTCTGCGTCTGATGGCGCGGCAGGTGGCGCAATCGATTGGCGCGATCGCCACGTTTATGCCTAAGCCGTTTTCAAATGATTTTCGGAGCGGGGCGCATTTCAATATGAGTTTGGCGGATATCAAAACCGGGAAGAATGTTTTTCTGCCGACGGCGAAAGGCGATCCGCTGGTGAAGAAGTATGAGCTGAACTGCTCGCGGATTTGTTTGAATTTCGTCGCGGGATTGCTGAAGCATGCACCGGCGATCACGGCGGTGTGTTGCTCGACATACAACTCATATAAGGGACTGATTGCGCAGGGTGATCTGGCGGAGATGTCTTGGGCGCCGGTACTGCGATGTTTTGGCAAGAACAATCGGTCGGCCATGCTTCGTTTGCCCATGAGCCGGCCATGTGTTGAAAATCGCGCGGTTGATATGAGCGTTAATCCCTATCTCGCGGCCGCTGTGAGTTTGGCGGCGGGATTGGCTGGAATTCGGGATGATCTCGATCCGGGCGAGCCGCTGAATGACAATCTTTATACGTTCAGTGCCCGCGACGTGCAGAAGCGGAAGATTTCGCGGCTGCCGCAGACGTTGCTGGACGCGGTGCGGGAATTTGAATCGGATTCGCTAATTGCCGAGACATTCGGGGAAGAGTTTCAGCGAATCTTTGCCGAGCAGAAATATAAGGAGTGGACGCGCGGGTTTTATCGCGTGACCGATGATGAGCGAAATGAGGCGCTGACATATATCTGACGGCGGATTTAAGGATCGAAATGGCCTTGGCTTCAAGTGACTCACTGGATTTGGTTACGCTTGCTGCTCAGTATGCCGGGAGGCAATGGAGCGTCGGCGACGTGATGGAGGAAGTGCGCCGGCGGATCGAGGCATATCCCGATCCGGCAATTTGGATTGATCGGATGGACCAGCGGGAAATTGGCAGGCAAATCGCTGCTGTTGAATCGGCACGGGCTGAGGGACGGAAGTTGCCGCTGTATGGAATTCCGTTTGCCGTTAAGGACAACATTGATGTGGCTGGGCGGCCCACAACTGCTGCTTGTCCTGAATTCGCTTATACGCCGGCGAAATCTGCGAGCGTTGTGCAGAAGCTTTGTGATGCCGGAGCCATTCTTATTGGTAAGACAAATCTGGATCAGTTCGCGACGGGGTTAGCGGGCGTGCGATCGCCATATGGGGCGTGCCAAAATGTATTTGATGTCAAATATATTTCTGGTGGATCGAGTTCGGGGTCGGCTGTGGCGGTGGCGGCGGGACTAGTCAGCTTCGCGCTCGGGACCGACACCGCGGGATCTGGACGCGTGCCTGCAGCTTTTAACAATATTGNNATCGTCCCGGCATGCCAATCGCTGGACTGCATATCGATCTTCACTCTCACCTGCGGAGACGCGGCAGCCGTTGCCGATGTCGCACGCGGCTTCGATCCGGCCGATCCCTACTCACGACGCCCGGTGGAGATGCCCCAGGGCACCCTTCCATCCATGGCATTCCGATTCGGCGTCCCTCGCGACGACCAATTGCAATTTTTCGGGAATCGGGAGTTCGAAGCGATTTACCAATCCGCCGTCGAGCGCCTGACATCGCTCGGCGCGCAGCGGGTCGTCATTGACTTCGAACCGTTTCTTCAAGCAGGCGGCCTGCTCTATCAGGGTCCGTGGGTCGCCGAGCGCGTGGCTGCGCTTGGCGAATTCGTCAGGGCACATCCGCAAGCGGTGCTTCCTGTTATCTCTACCATCCTGGCGAGCGCCGCTCATTTCAGTGCGGTAGACGCTTTTAAAGCCGCCCATCTCCTCGCGGAATTATGCCAGACCGCCAAAACCCAGTGGGACAGTATCGATCTGATGCTTTTGCCGACAACGGGCACGATTTATACGCGCGATGAGATAGCCGCCGATCCTATCCAGTTGAACAAAAACCTGGGGCATTACACGCAGTTCGTCAACCTGATGGATTTATGCGGGGTTGCGATTCCGGCCGGATTCACATCCGCCGGTCTGCCCGTGGGCGTCACATTGATCGCGCCAGCCGGGCGGGACCAGTCGCTGTTAAAAATCGCCGATGCATTTCATCGCGCATCATCGCTCAAATTGGGTGCGACCGATGCCGTCTTCCCGGAGGCCACGGAAATCCGGGTTGATCAGCAGGGAGTATTGTTGGCGGTTGTCGGTGCGCATCTTTCGGGTCAGCCGCTCAACTGGCAACTCACACAGCGCATGTCCCGTCTAGTGCGTTCTTGTCGCACTTCGCCCTCCTACCAGTTGTACGCGTTGTCCGGAACCACGCCATCCAAACCGGGCCTTGTCCGCGTCGATGAAGGTGCCGGCTGCGCTATCGAGGTGGAAGTGTGGCAACTCACGAACGAAGCTTTCGGCAGCTTCGTCGCGGAAGTCCCTCCGCCGCTGGTCATTGGTTCTATAATGATCGACGATGGCACACTAGTCAAAGGTTTTTTGTGCGAACCCTGTGCACTGCAAGGCGCAAAGGACATCACGCATTTCGGAGGCTGGCGAGCCTATCTCAAACGGAAAGTTTCGGACGGACACTAAGCTTGTAGCGTTCCGGCCACATTCCCGGCCAGATGGCTAGTTTGCCCATGCCCGGTACAACCGCTCTGGCCGGTTTTACGGGCGGAACCGGTGGAGGCTTTGACACGCAAACCATCAGCAACTTCACATTGGCACCGGTTCCGGAGCCCGCATCATTGGGCGCCATTGCTGTTGGTGCAGTCGGCCTCCTCGGTCGCCGTCGTCGGACCTCAAATCGATAAACAGCCTTTCTTTTATTCGGCCGATGACAACGCCCCTCTGAATAGAGCGCTCACCATTGCGCACGCGGGGTCAGAACAGGCCTGTGTTTCGGAACCTGCGGCCTTCTGGTCCC
>PMAK01000023.1 GCA_003153655.1 Phycisphaerales bacterium | reverse complement strand
TGATGCAGCGGTTTGGGCCGGGGGCGGCGTTTATCTCGGCGGGCGGGTATCACCACCATATTGGGCTGAACACGTGGGAGAGCCAGGGCGGGCACGCGCCGGCGGCGGGGACGACGGGGCTGTATCATCTGGCGATTTTGTATCCGACTCGGGCGCTGCTGGCGGATGCGCTGCGCCGAATCATCAAGGCTGGGATTTCACTCGACGGGGCTGCGGATCATGGCGTGAGTCAGGCGCTTTATTTGCGCGATCCGGATGGGAATGGGGTGGAATTGTATTGGGATCGGCCAGAACAAGAGTGGCCTCGCACGCCTGATGCCAAGCTGGCAATGGTTACGCACGAGCTCGATTTGGATGAGTTGCTTGCGGTCGGGACCACTACAAACGACCGACGCGGCTAAAATTTTTACTCGTCGGCTTCAGCGGGACCGGGCGTAGGCCTGAGCGTGGCGGCGGGATCGTCGACAATTGACGTCTCCATTGCGGGAATAGCCGCCCTACCGATGCCCGCGGCCATCAATCGACGCGCGAAAGCTTCCGATTGATCGACTTCGCCGTGAACGATGAAGGATGAGGTTTGTTTCCCGAGGGTGGGAGCAAGAAATCGGAGAAGTTCGTCGCAGCCCGCATGGGCGCTCAGCCCGTGGATTGTGCGGATCTGACAGTTCACGTCGTACCAGCGATTGAGGATGCGCACGCGCTTCGTGCCTTCCTGAAGGCGGCGGCCCAGCGTTCTAGGCGGAATGTAGCCGCAGAAGACCACGACGTTGTCGGGACGCTCGATGCTTTGAATGAGATGATGCAGAATCCGGCCGAATTCGCACGTTGGGCTGGAGGCGATGATGACGCATGGGCCGGATTGAGAATTGATTTTTTTACTGTCCTGGGATGACGAGGCGAAGGTGACGCGGGAGAGCCCGAACAAATCTTTTGTACCGATGGCATCTAATGTGGGCTGGTCGTAATTTTCGCGGAATTGGCTATGGATTTTGCTGATTTCGACGCCCATCGGACTGTCCACGAAAATGGGAATTTCGGGGATCAGTTTGTCATAGATGAATTTCTGGATGTACCACAGCACAGTTTGAGTCCGGCCGACGGCGAAGCTTGGGATTAGCAGGCGGCTCTTCCGCTGGATGCAGAATTTGACGGCATCGAGAAATTGCGGGCCGACCTGTGACATTGGAGCGTGTGTTGTGTTGCCGTAGGTGCTCTCGGTGATGAGATATTCGACCGGCCCAGGAATCGGCTGAGGATCCCGGAGGATAGGCGTGTCGTATCGGCCAACGTCAGCGGTAAAAAGAAGAGAGCGCTGGCGACTGGATTCAGTCCATTCGATGAGAACGTACGCGGAGCCGAGAATATGGCCGGCGTCGAAGAACGTGAAGCTGACGCCTTTGCCCAGATCCGTTTTTTGGTTGTAAGGCGTATGCCGCATGAGTTGGAGGATTTGCGGGATATCTCGCGGGGTGTAGAGCGGGACGAGGGGAGCATCCTGCGGGCCATGCGAGCGATGGTTGAGGTATACGATATCTTCCATCTGGATCATGGCGGAATCGTTCAGAACGATCCGGGCGACTTCGGCGGTCGCGGGGGTGCAATAAATCGGGCCTTTGAAGCCGGCTTTAGTCGCGACGGGGAGCTTGCCGCAGTGATCGAGATGCCCGTGCGAAAGAATGATCGCGTCGGCGGTTTTTACGTCGGCGGGAAGATATTGATTGATGCGGCGAGCTTCGTCGCGGGCGCCCTGATAGATGCCCATGTCGAGGAAAATTCGCAGGCCGTTGATTTCGAGCAGGTGAGATGAGCCGGTGACCGTGCGGTCGGCTCCGCAGAATTGGATTCGCATCCTCCGTCCTTTCGAGCTTGGGGAATGTTTATAGTCGGGATATTATGGGAAGGAAAATGTGACCGCGAAAACGCGAAGGGAAAAAAGTTGGGTTGCGGGCGGTTCAGGTCTGCAATTACGCGGCCACTTTTTTTGCGAGGGGTTCTATGAGTTTCTGGATTTCCACGATTGAGTCGGGGAGGGCTCCGTGACCATAGCGTTTCCACCAGCTCACAACCGTCAGACCTACAGGATTGTTCGATTTTTCGTCGCGCAGAAGCATGTCTCCTCCGTCGGTCAATTCGGCGTAAGTTGCAATTCCCTCGGCGGAAAGCAGGCGGATATACAACACATCGGCGAAGATGTCGTAATGGAATCGGAAAAGGCTATCCACTATTCCTTCTAATGCGTCGGTCTTGACCATTCGATTGCTCCTTTCGCAGCTTTCACCAGGTGAGCGGTCATGACGATACCGCGTGACAAATCGACAACAACGACAATCATTGTATCCATTCTGGGGCCATCGCCAAAATAGAGCCGACAGTCTGCGTCGGCAACGCTGTATCGGATTTCAATGGGGTTACTGATCGCCTGTTGTACCAACGAAAGATGGAGCCGTATCTCGGAATGGCGTTGCAATATGTGGCCATACCAAGTGTGGTCATGAAGTATGACCAGCCGGCCCAGCGGATCGCGAAGAATCGTGTCGCCCATTCAGCCCTTTGTTCAATGGCCGTGAGCGGGTTCGCCCAGGATTTTTTTTAATTCAGCGAATTTCTCTTGTTCCAGTTGAGGGGTTTTAGCTTCGAGGTTCAGGCGCAGCAGCGGCTCGGTGTTGCTTTTTCTTACATTGAACCACCAGTCGCCCAGATCGACGGTAATGCCATCAAGGTAATCAACCTGGCCTTTTTTGTAGGCTTCGGCCAGTTCGCGAATTTTGCCGTCTTTATCCTCGACCTGGAAATTCACTTCGCCGCTTTGACTATAACGGTGCAGCGGTGCGACGAGGTCGCCGATGGATTTGGGCTGGGCGGAGAGGATGGATAGGACTCTGGCGAAGGCGATGGGGCCGCTGTCGGCAAAGAAGTTGTCCCGGAAATAAAAATGGCCGGATAGTTCGCCGCCAAAGACCGCTTTGGTTTCGGACATCGTTTTCTTGATAAAGGCATGACCAACGCGGTCGCGGCGCGGAACGCCGCCGGCGGCTTTTACTTCGTCAGCCACGACGTGGCTGGAGCGAAGATCGTAGACGATTGTTGAACCTTTATTTTGAGGTAGCTGGAGAAAATCTCGGGCGACCAGAGCGGTGATGATGTCGCACCCGATCGCTTTTTGGTGCTCATCAACAAAAATGCAGCGGTCGGCGTCGCCGTCGAAGGCGATCGCGAGATCGGCGCCGCTGCCGCGCACGGCGGCGATCACGAGCTCGCGGTTCTCGGGCAGCAGCGGGTTCGGCTCATGACCGGGAAAGTTGCCGTCCGGGGTCCAGCAGGTCGGGACCAGCTCGAGGTCGAGGCGCTCGAGGATCGGGCCGACAGTCGGGCCGGCCATGCCGTTGCCGCCGTCGAGGACGACCTTGAGGCCGCCGACGGCGTCCTCGTCGACGAGCGCTGCGACCGCGGCGCGGAACCCGGGGCCGGCGTCGACCGCCTCCACGCTGCCGCCGCCCGGCGGGTCGGGCAGCCCCGCCGCGATCAGGTCGCGGACGTCGCCGATGCCGCTGTCGCCGGAGAGCGCGATCGCGCCCTCGCGGATCAGCTTCGCGCCGGTGTAGGCCTTGGGGTTGTGGGAGGCGGTGCAGATCAGGCCGCCGTCGAGCTCCCGCGAGCCGATCAGGAAGTAGATGACCTCGGTCGCGACCTGGCCCGCGTCGAGCACGTGCGCGCCCTCGGCGACGAGGCCCGCGCTGTAGCGCGCCGAGAGCTCGGGCGCGGTCAGGCGCATGTCGTGCCCGAGCGCGACGCGCAGCTGCGAGGGGTCCTTGCCGGCGAGGCGGCCGAGGACGCGGGCGAAGGCCCGGCCGATCTGCTCGGCGGCGTCGCCGTCGATCTGCGAGCCGTAGAGGCCGCGGATGTCGTAGGCCTTGAAGATGTCGGCGTCGAGCGGCACGCAGGCGGATGCTACGAGCTTGTAGGCCCACTGCGGGACCCGACGCCGCCGGCTCGTAGAATTCACGGCATGTCCGGACATTCGAAGTGGGCGGGGATCAAGCA
>PMAK01000231.1 GCA_003153655.1 Phycisphaerales bacterium | reverse complement strand
ATGCGTCCCCGGCGCGCACCGCATCACCAATCCGCGATAACTCCCAGGTTGAAGTCGCCAAAGTGATCCCGACACGTTTCCTTTCGATCGCCCGCATAGATTAGCCAACTCCACCCCAGCTTGTAAGCACAGTGTCGCCATCATCGCCGCGGAATTCGCACAGTCTGACACGCATATTCTTCTCTGCGTCTGCCTGTCCNNGGCGCGCCGGGGTCTCTGCGGCCTCCGCGTCTCCGCGACTCTTAGTCCCGATTACATCGGGGTCCAATTCTCATTTCAAACGAAAAAACTTCCCACCCCTCTTGCCAGTCCGCTCACCTTCGCGTGTATCTTCTCCGCTACATGAACCGCCTCTGGCAACAGCTCGCCATCGGAACCAACTGGCCCGTATTGGCCGCCGTTGCCGTCCTCTCCACCATGGGCGTCACCAGCATCTACGTCGCCTCCCCAACCGACGGACCCAAGCAATTGGTTTTCCTCGGCATCGCGGCCGGCGTTCTATTCGTCATGCAGACCGTCAACTATCTGATCCTCGGCCGATATGCCTGGCCCCTCTATATCGTCAGCGTCCTCCTCGTCGCATACACCCTCCTCGGCAGATTGGGTGATGGGCACTTCCCCGGCGTTCATGCCATTAAAGGAGCCTGCTGCTGGATCGCGTTTCCAGGCGGCGTCAGCTTCGAGCCTTCAGAGCTCATGAAAATTTCCTACATCCTCGTCCTGGCCAGATACCTCCGCTTCCGTGACAACTACCGCACCATGCGCGGCATGGTCACGCCTTTCCTTCTCACGCTCCTCCCCGCCGTCCTGATCCTCAAACAGCCCGACCTCGGCGTCGCCGCCCTCTTTGTCCCAACCCTCTTCGCACTCCTCTTCGTCGCCGGCGCAAAGGTGAAACACCTCCTCGGCATCGTCGGCCTCGGCGTCGTCCTCCTGCCCCTCCTCTGGTTCAGCGGCGATGAAAATATCCCTCTCTTCAGGCACCTCCCATTCATCGTCCAGCCCTATCAGCGTGCCCGCGTTGCAGGTCTCCTGAACCACGATCCCAAAACCCAGCGCCAATCCGGCTATCAGCAATTGCGCGCCCTGACCGCGATGGGTTCCGGCGGCGCAACCGGAGCCGGCCCGGGCAAGAGCCCCGTCGGCCAGCACATCCCCGAAGCCCAGAACGACATGATCTTTGCCGTCATCGGCGAACAGTTCGGCCTCGTCGGCTCCATCGCGGTCTTAGCCGCCTACATCGTCCTCTTCATCGCCGGCATAGAAATCGCCTCCGCCACGCGCGAGCCCTTCGGCCGCCTCGTCGCAGTCGGCATCGTCGCCCTCCTCGCCGCCCAGGCCGTCCTCAACATCAGCGTCGTCATGCGCCTATTTCCGGTGACGGGCGTAACCCTCCCCTTCGTCAGCTACGGCGGCAGCAGCCTCGTCGCCAGCTATATCGCCGCCGGATTCCTGCTCAACATCGGCCAAAACCGCCCGCTGGTGATCGCGCGGAACTCGTTTGAATTTGATTGAGGGGCAGCACGCTCCCATCCAGCCATAGTTAAAGTAACCATCTCGCAAATATCCTGGAGAATCTTGCTTTAACCAATGACTTGAAAGCGACTTGCACGGCGCACCGCTTACAAAATGTCGGTTCAGAATAACCATACATCTCTTATTTCGTAGCCAGAAATGATTGTCGGCATGTAATCCATAAATGGCTGTTTGGGAAACTGGTTACGAATAAACCCTCTTCGATCTGCACGGTTGGACCGCCCATTGCTGTCGGTATGGATGCGCCGAAGGTCGGTGCGCACCTACACGGACGGGAGATGGCAATGCACGAAGCGATCAATGGAACCTCAAGCGGATGGATGCCCCTCGGTTTGCAAAAGCAGATCGGCAGGCGCGCACGGGCGAAACTGGCGATTCTTGCCGGCATGGCTTTCGCGCTAGCCGCCCCTTCCGCGATGGCGTCAATCGTTGTCCACGATCTCACCCAGGATCCCACTACCGGCGTCTATACCTATTCCATCTCACTCGACGCCTCCGCCAACGTCGAACTCGGCGATGGATTCGTCATTGAAGATTTCCCCGGCCTGACTTCCTTTACCATCACCGGCGGTCTTACCACCTCGGAATTCACCGAAACCAGCAGCCTGCTTTCCAATTCGATTAACCAATCGGCCTCCGTAGACGCCGCGGCCAATCTCGCCCGCACCGCCGACAGTCTTGGACCCGACAACCCGACGGTCCCCAATCTCAGCTTCAGTTACGCCGGGCCCCCGGACCCATTCTCCGGGGCGGCTACAGCCACTTTGACTTTGGATTCAAGCGTCACGGGCGGCATTTCTGTCCTTAGCGTGGTTGCAGCGCTGGACCACAGCGGTGCGGTCCTGCCTGGTCCCCCCATAGCTGAGATTCCCTCCGCCGCACTGACGGAAAACGCAATATCTGTCCCGCAACCCGTCCCAGAGCCCTCCCCGGTGGCGGCAGCCCTCCTCGGCCTCGCCGGATTCCTAGTGTCTCAGGGACGACGAATCTCCAGAACCCTCTAAGCGGGATAAGTGGCTCGGAAGTCATCTCATTCAACGCAACCTCTTTCCCAGCCATCTTTCGATGGGGCCCATGGCAGAAATGCGCAAATCTCCAAATTTTCCCCTTGCAAACGGCTCATTAGTTAGGTAAATGTTCGCATAAAGGAACGTTGCGGCATCGGGCCATTTCTGCGCGCTCGATTTGGCTTATACGGATCCCACAGAAA
>PMAK01000188.1 GCA_003153655.1 Phycisphaerales bacterium | reverse complement strand
GGCGAAACGCGGCGCGCTTCGACAATCTTTCTCGCAATTTGCCGCGACCAACGCTCCTGCGCCAGTTCATATAGGACGTTGGCCAACTTCTCTTCGGGCAATCTGTTCACCAGATCTGCCGCATTTTCAGGCAGTCGCGGATCGAGTCGCATATCCAGCGCCATTCGGCGGTCAAAGCTCAGGCCGTAGGCCGGATCGAATAGCTGGTTGGTGCTGATCCCCAGATCCGCGAGAATCCCATCCACGGCGGGCAAGGCAGCTTCTGCCAGCACATTGGATAACTCCGCGAAATTCGCGTGGAACAGCCGAACCCGGCAATCCAGCCCCTTTAGCCGCTCGGCGGCAAACTCCAGATTCCGTGGATCGGCGTCCAGCCCGATGAGCAATCCGGCCGCCCCCAATCGCTCCGCAATTGCCCGCGCGTGGCCGGCCCGGCCGAGTGTGCAATCGACCACGGTCCCCCCGGATCGCGGGCGAAGCAATTCCAGGACTTCCTGCAACATCACCGGTTCATGCCCGGCGGGGGGGAGTTCCATTCGTAATCCTTCGGAAACGTGGCGGCTCTGTTTGTGTCACGCTTCTCAAGCCATCCGTGTTATAACTATCGACTATCGACTGCGATCACCATGCTCCACCTCGCACACAATCTCTTGATCTGGCTCTATATCCTGCTTCCCCCGGCGTCGCTCATTGCGATCATTTTCATGGCCCGCCGCGCCGCTCATCCCGCCCCCGCCGCCACGCTTGCGATTGCCTCATCGCTCCTTCTTCGCGTCGCCGCCACGATTATTTATGACCTTTGGCTTGGCGGGATCATCGCTCCGGGCCAGATGCTCCTCACTTGCTATTGGACCGCCGCCGTCATCTGCTTCCTGAAACTTCTCGATCTTACCTTCGACAGTTTTGCCCGCGTCTGCTTCGCCACCGGGGCCGGGTCGTGGAAGCGTCCCCAGCGCCAAGCTGCCGCACAGGCGCTGCGCATTGCCCTTCTGTTCCTCGTCGGGCTTCCGTACATGATCGTCGCCGCCGCGACATACCGCCCGAAAACTTTGGAGCGAGCTGACGCCCCCTTGAACGATCTTGGTGCGACGCCGGTTTGGTTCCAATCAACCGACGGCCTGGATATTGCCGGTTTCTGGACCCCAGCCGTCCCAGGGGATTCAGGTATTTCAAATCCAAACTGGGGGCGCCAAACGCTTCTGATCTGTCCCGGCTCGCGCGCCGGCAATGCCAGCTATCTCATACTCGCCAAAAATTTTCTCGACGAAGGATACAACATCCTGATTTTTGACTTTCGCGCACACGGTCAAAGCGCCGGCCAGATCATTTCCTTCGGCGATCACGAGCAACGCGATGTCCTTGGCGCGGTCCGGTGGCTCCGCAATTCGCAGCCCCGGGCGTGCCGGCGCATCGTGGGCGTGGGTATCGACACCGGCGCAGCCGCGCTGCTCGCCGCGGCTGCGGACCCTTCACCCGAAGGCCGCGCCTTCACCTCTCTGGCCGTCTTCGGGTGCTACGACCGCTTCGACGCCCTGGCCTATTCCGCCGCCCAGATCGACCGGCAGCCGTCGCTGCAGCGCATGGTCGTCCGCATCGGTCTTGCCCTCGCCTGCGTACAGACCGGGGCCGATCTGTTTGATTTTTCACCGGCTGACGCCACTACGAAAATCGCCCCGCGTCCGATCCTCTTCATCCTTGGCCGCCGCGATCCCGTCATCGATTATGATCGCGGACGCAGTCTCTTCGATTCGGCCAGTGCGCCGAAGAGTTTTCTCGGCCTCGATGACATATCCGACGATCAGGCCGTCAGCGACCCGGCCGTCGTCTCGCGCACGCTTCACTTCCTCGACAAAGCCGTGCCGATGCTATGATTCTCTTCGATCGCCTGCGAAAAGATTTCCCCACCGCCAAGCGGCAGACGCTCAAGCGCATGGTTCAGGATCGCCGTGTGCTGATCAACGATATTCCCGCGACTAAACTTACTCAGCCGATCCAGCCTAAGGACCGCGTCGATATCATCGCCACGAAAAAATCGCTGAAACCCGGTCTTCCATTCCCCATCATTTATGAAGACGCTGACGTTCTCGTCATCGAAAAGCCGGCCGGACTTTTAACCAGCACAGTTCCGCGCGAACCGCGGCCGACAGTGATCGCCGCTGTTACGCAATACCTGCAAGCGACTTCTCCGGCCGCCCATGTCGGCCTGATCCATCGCCTCGACCGCGACGCATCGGGATTGCTGGTATTTTCCAAAACCTCTGCCGCGTATGCGTCGCTCAAGAAACAATTCTTTCACCACACCGTTACGCGTATTTATCACGCGACGGTCTCTCCCGCGCCGAAAAAAGACTCTGCACGAATCGAATCCCGCCTGATCGAGCGGGCGGACGGCACGGTTCATTCCACGCGCGACGCCACCAAAGGCCAGCGCGCCGTCACCGATTTCAAAATATTGAAACGAGAGAAAGATTCCGCGGAATTGAAGGTAACGCTACAAACCGGTCGCAAACACCAAATCCGTGTTCACCTGTCCGAATCCGGCACGCCCATCCTCGGCGACGCCATCTACGGCGGCAAATCTCACAAAGATGGCCTGCATCTAAGAGCAGCAGAGCTTGCATTCGATCACCCGCGCACGGGAAAACGAATCTCATTCCCCATCAAATAAAGCCGACGGCGCTGCGGCAAGGGGTCGCAGAGCGTCTTTCCCATTGGTCCCAACCCCGATTCCCGCTAAGATCGGGTGCAGGTAATCTCATGCCCGAATCCCCAAACTCCCTCTTCTCGCGCCTGATTCTTCCAGCCCTCTCGCTATGCTGGCGCGAACTAATCCGTTTCGTGCGCCAGCGCAGCCGAATCATCGGCGCGCTCGCCACGCCGATCCTCTTCTGGATTGTGATCGGCGCCGGCATGGGCCATAGCTTCCGCGCGGAAATGCCGGGTGGAAGCAACTTTATCGAATATTTCTTCCCCGGCACTCTCGTCATGATCCTTCTTTTCACGGCGATCTTTTCCGAAATTTCCATTATCGAAGACCGCCGCGAAGGATTTCTCCAGTCGGTGCTCGTCGCCCCGGTCTCCCGAATGGCCATCGTCCTCGGCAAAGTGCTTGGTGGAACGATTCTCGCCACCGTGCAGGGACTTCTCTTTCTACTCCTCGCGCCGCTGGTTGGAATTCACCTGGGAATCACTTCATTCCTGGCCGCCCTTGTCGTGATATTCATTGTTAGCTTCGCGCTGGCCGGCCTCGGCTTCTGCATCGCCTGGCGGATGAGTTCCACGCAGGGTTTTCACGTCATCATGAATCTTTTTTTGATTCCCATGTGGTTTCTCTCTGGCGCGATGTTCCCCGCCGACGGCGCTAAAGGCATCATGCGCTGGCTCATGAGCGCCAACCCGCTCACCTACGGCGTTTCCGCCCTGCGTCAATCACTTTACTGGACGACCTCGGCAAACCTTCGCCTTCCGCCCTGGTCTGTATGTCTTGGAATCAGTCTGTTATTCGCGGCTGTTATGTTTACCCTCTCCAGCATGATGGCGGGGCGGCGCGTTGCCGCGGATTTGCAATAGTTTTGCTGCCATGAGCAAACCTCAGAAAATCATCACGATCGTCCTCTGGTTCGCCGCCGTCGCGGGAATGCTCGGGATTCTCGCGATGAAAACTTTGCCGCCTGCTGCGCCGGTGCTGGCTCAGCCAGCTTCGCAAATCGTCGTCGATCAACCCGAATCAAGCGATGCTGCGCCGCCGGTGATGTACAGCGTGCCATCATTTAAGCTGGTCGATCAAGATGCGCAGCCCGCCACCAGCGACGATCTTCTCGGCCATCCCTGGGTCGCGGATTTCATCTTCACCACTTGCGCCAGTCTCTGCCCCGCGATGTCCGCCCATATGTCTGAATTGCAAAACCAGCTTCCGCCTGATGTGAAGCTCGTCTCGTTCTGCGTCGATCCCGTTCATGATAACCCGGCGGCGCTCAAGCAATATGGTGAGCGCTATCACGCGATCCCCGGCCGATGGATCTTCCTCACCGGCGACGAAAAAACCCAGGAGCAGGTCATCCGCGGAATGAAACTCGGTTTCGTCCCCGCGCAGGATGGCAACCCCATCGCTCATGACGAACATTTCGTCCTCGTGGACGCCAAAGGCCGCATCCGAGGCTTCTACGATTCCTATGTCCCCGAGCGACTCGAGCAACTCGTCCGCGATGCTCGCGCTCTTTCGCAGGACGGCGGAAAATAGCCAATGAGTCTTCCCGCTGTCGATGCCACGCTGAATGGCCTCTGTTGCATTCTTCTCTGCACGGGCTTCTTCTTCATAAAGACCGGTCGCTGGCGCGCCCACGCCTGCACGATGATCACCGCGACCGTCGTCTCCACCGCGTTCCTCGTCTGCTATCTCACGAACCACTATCTCCACGGCGTCCACACCACCCGCCATTCCCCAGCCCCAAACTGGCTCCGATATCTTTATTTGATCATTCTTTTCCCGCACCTGCTGTTGGCGATGGTCATGCTGCCGATGATTTACCTGACGCTGTTCAGGGCCTATCGCCGCGATTGGGTGAATCATCGCCGTATCGCGATCCCCACGTTTTGCATCTGGCTGTATGTTTCTGTAACCGGTGTGGTAATCTATTTCATGCTGTATTACACGAGTTTGGGGATGTAGCGATCACATCCCCGCGAAATTCGCGAGGATCTTCAATCCCACCCGCTGGCTCTTTTCGGGGTGAAACTGCGTCGCCATGACATTGTCGCGCTGAATACTGCTGACAAATGGACGGCCGTAGTCCGTTTCCGTCGCGATGACTGCCGCATCAGCCGGCACCACGTGATACCCGTGTACAAAATAGACGCTGCATCCGGGCGGGAGATCGGCCAAAAGCCGCGACTCTTTTCGCGCCGTGAGTTGATTCCATCCCATGTGCGGCACCTTGAGTCCGAGCGCGGAATCCACATCAAACCGCACGCATCTGCCGGGGATGACCCCCAGCCCGCGATGTTCCCCGTCCTCGAATCCCACATCGCATAGCAATTGCAATCCGAGACAGATTCCCAGAAATAATTTACCCCGGTTGATGTGCCGGAGGATCGCTTCGGCCAAATTTCGCTCGCGTAGCGTGGCAATAGCGTCTCTGAATGCGCCGACGCCTGGCAGCACGAGGCGCTCGGCCCGGTCAATTTCCTCAGGCCGGGAAATGATCACAGCCTCAGAGCCGACGCATGCAAACGCCTTCTGTACGGAGCGCAGATTTGCCATCCCATAATCGAGAATTGCGACGGACATGCCTCAATTGTATCCGTCAATTAGCCACAGTGCGAAGCACTGCGGTCGCGCCCTAAATTCCGCCGGCCCCTGGCGTTTCGCCGGTCGGCTTTGTCTGTAGCATCGCCGCCTTGGCTTTGATGTCCGCGACATCCTTATGCATCTGCGTCGAGGCGTTTCGCTCGCGCAGTTCCCGAATCTGCCGCAAGGTTCCAAACGCCATCCGCACCAGCAGCGTGCCCAGGACGCCCACCAGCAGCATGCTCACGATCAGCTTCAGCACCGTCGTCTGAACCTCTTCCTCTCCAAACCAGACCCAGATGGAGGCAGGCTTATTCGAATTATTAAACACAAAGATCAGCAGAAAGATCATCACGAGCGAAAAGATCACGATCTTTGTCCAGATTTTGATTTTAAGCCAAAGGTTTTGCATAGATTCCTCTGCGGAAACAGAAGGGTTCGATCAAGATCACGGCAATCCCTGACGGATCAGCCAGATCAACTGCATGAGCCCAGGGCGAAAATACCCGGCGATGGGCGCATAAAATAGCATGACGAATCCGGTCGCCAAACTCAAATACGGTCCATAAGGAAGCTGCCGCTGGGACCGCGTTACGAGCAGATAAATCCCGGCTAGGATTCCGATGAAGGGGGCGATGAAGAACGCGATCGTCGCCGGCCCCGCTCCGAGTACCGCGCCGACGCCAAACATGAGATGTACATCGCCGAGTCCCATTGCTTCTTTGCCAAGGGCGTAGGATCCGAGAATCCGCGTCAGCCAGACGACGAATCCGCCGACGAATCCGCCGAGGAGCGCCCCCAGCGATCCGCTGAGCCAGTCGATTTTGGCCGCCTCATACCAAATATGCCGCACCATCGGCACGTGTGTGTGCAGCGCCACCGAAGCCGCTCCCAATATCAGCGGCGGCATCAAAAATAGCATTTCCTTTCGAATCTCACCTCGGACTTGTCCCCGTGACAGTTCCGGCTGAATCTCCGGCTCCTCGTGCCCGGCCTCTTTCGCCAGCTTCGCCTGGCCCTCAAGTTCCGCGCGCTCGCCGTCCAGCAGATTTCCAATGGGAAAACTCAGCGGCAACATCTTCATCTGAAGCAGCACGATGCTGATGATCAATCCCAATCCCGTCCCGGCCGACAGAGCAAGAGCAAATGGCGCGTCCATCAGCGATCCCGCCGATCCCGGCTGATCGATTACTCCATGCACGACGATGCCCGCGCCGGCGAGCCACCATGGAATCCCAGCTGGGATAATAAATAGCTCCGCATCGATCAGGCTCGCGGCGAGAAGACCGGCGGCCATCACCATGTACAACCCATAAATCGGCCATTGTTCCGCAAGGCTTCCTATTCCCATGGGGCCGATGCCGACAGGTCTGGCCGGACAGTTCACAGTCGCTCTGTT
>PMAK01000060.1 GCA_003153655.1 Phycisphaerales bacterium | reverse complement strand
CCTCCCAAGGCCTCCGCCGCCGCGCCAACAGATAGCCGGCCTCAGCAGCCCGCTCTCTCCCAGAATCCCCCCTCAACGATGCCAACCTATGCGACATCGTTCAGCATGGAGACCGCCGCCGTCCAAGCCGCCAGTTCCGGCGATTTTGAACGCAGCGACGAGCTTCTCAACCAGGCCGCCAAGCTCTCTCACGACGGCCAAATCCAGGAGATGGCTTCCTGGGTCAACGATTTCGAAGCCCAGCGCAAAACATTCAACGATCAGCGCCACGATCAATTCCAAAAAGCCGAGGGCGATGTCCACCTGCTCCTCTCCCACAAAATGGACAGCTACGCCATCGACGAAGCCGCCCGCGCCTACGTTCTCGCCGACGACAAAGACGCCTTCAGCCGCGAACCCTGGATCGCCGCGCTAATCAGGGAATCCGCCACCTCCGCCGACCAGGACGAAAGCGTCGGCCTCTGGCTCAAGGCCTGGCGCATGTACGAAGACCTCAATGTCGTCGAACCCGCCAACCCAATCTGGAAAAATAAACTCAAATTAGCCACCCTCCGCCTGCGCCTCCTTCTCGTCTACGCCCCGGATCGCTGGAAAAAACTCCAGGACGTCGAAGCCCGCGACCGCCAGGTCGCCGACGATCTCCTCCACCCTACAACTCAACCCTCGGCCGTCGTTAAGGCAAACATCACCCGTCCCGAAATCGCCGCCGCCGCCAGCACCCGCCCGGATGCCGTCACCCAGATGCCGGATGATCTCTCATCCACCGATTGGCATGACATGACCCGTGGCATCCAGTTCGACATGCTTCTCGACGCCCTCGACATGGCCGCCCATCAGTATTATCGCGATGTCACCTTCCAGGATCTCCTCAAAGGCGGACTCAACGGCCTCGAAACCATCATGACCACCGACGGCCTCGAAGATGCCTTCCCCGGTCTCAAAGACCGCGACCAAAGCAAACATTTCCTCGCCGAAATCGAAGAATGGAAAGCCAAGGCCCAGGCCGCCACCGCCGACACTTCCGGCGATGTCCTCGTCCAGGCCCTGACCGATCTCCGCGAGCTGAATCAGAAAACCGTCAAGCTCCCCGAAGAAGTCTTCGTCAGCGAATTCGCCGACGGCGCCTTCGGAAAACTGGATCTCTTCAGCACCGTCATCTGGCCCTATGATGTCGAAGAACTCGAAAAAACCACCGAAGGTGAATTCGGCGGCGTGGGCATCCAGATCGAAGCCGACGACGCCGGCAACATCGTCGTCGTTCAGCCTCTCCCGGGCACGCCCGCCTTCCGCGCCGGCGTACGGCCGGGCGATATCATCACCCGCATCAACGGCAAAAACGCCAAGGGACTCTCCCCCGACGGCGCCGTCAAAATCATCACCGGAACCCCTGACACCACCGTCACCCTCACGCTCAAATCCCTCACCGGCGTAACCAAAGACTTCGCGCTTCAGCGCGAAATGATCAAGGTCGCCAGCATCAAGGGCATCACTCCAACCGACAACGGCGGCTGGAACTACATGCTCGATCCCGACCAGAAAATCGGCTACATCCGCCTCACCAGCTTCAGCAAAACAACAGCCGAAGACCTCGGCAAAGCCCTCGACGATCTCAAATCCCAAAACGCCCGCGCGGTCATCCTCGATCTCCGCTACGATCCAGGTGGCCTCCTCGACACCGCCAAGAAAGTTGTCAACAAATTCATAGACCACGGCGTAATCGTCAGCACCCACGCCGACCGCCCGACAGTCAATCCCCCGACAGTCATGACCGCCGACCCCGACGAGCTGCAAACCACGCTCCCGGTGGTCGTCCTCGTCAATCAATACTCCGCCAGCGCCAGCGAAATCGTCTCCGGTGCGCTTAAGGACCAAAAACGCGCCCTGATCGTAGGCCAGCGCACCTACGGCAAAGGCAGCGTCCAAATGCTCCTGCCGCTCGAAACTAAAAAAGCGTGGCTGAAACTAACCACAAGCCACTACTACCTCCCCAGCGGCCGCTGCATCCACCGCGAAGAAAACAGCACAACGTGGGGCGTGGACCCGGATGTCGCTATAGAAATGACCCCGCGCCAAATGAGCGACGAGAATCTAAACCGCGGCCGCCTCGATGTCCCGGCTGACATGGCCGTCAACATCCCCAACGAACCGACAACGCGTCCCACGCTGACGGACGTATTAAACAGCGACCCCCAACTCTGCGCAGCCCTATTAATCATGCGCCTGCAACTGACAAGTCAACCAGCCCAAACAGCCCAAAACCAGGCGGCGATTCCGTAACGACGTGATGGTAAGATTTAATTCGTGATGTCTGACAGCGCGCTCAAATGAGTGGGTCAAGCAACGCGCGTCAGCGACTTGATCGTTTCATAAAGCGCATCAGGCGCAAGATCAGCCCCATTCGGCCAGCACACCGCCCCAAACTCATCAACGCGAACCTGCCGAAACAGCGCCGGATGTTTCAAAGGCTCAAACACCGGCCCAAACAGCCGATCCTTCAACGAAACCACGCCCCTCGTCCCATCGGAGAAAGCCACCTCCAACTTCCAGTCCGGCTCAGCTTTGACAAAAACAATTCGTTCCATGGCAACTATTCCAAAGGCGAAACCGGATTGAGCGGCTGATGTTTCTCGGCCCGCATCCAATTCGCCTTCAACTCTTCCCGGTGCTCCGCGGCCCATTCCAAAACCAATGCAGTCACGCGCCGCGGGAGCCGCCCATACCGCAAACGCAACGAATCAATCTCAATCGTTGCCGCATGCTCCCCATAGTATACATGAAAATGGGGCGGTGAATGATCGTCAAAGTACATGCGAATCGTAATTCCGAAGAACACGCTTATCGTTGGCATTTAAGTCATTGTAGCGAATGCTCAAGGAGACCCGAACAATTGCATAATCACAAATAGAACTTACGCTGCCGACCCCATTACGGCCTGCAGCCCCCACGCCACCAGCTTCGCCCGGCTGATGCCGTGCCGCTTCGCATATGCATCCGCCTGTTTCAGTAGATCGCTCTCTACCGTCAATGAAATTGTCTTGGCGCCTTTCCCAACCTTGGGCCGTCCCATCTTGGCCTTGAATCGTCGCCATTGACCGCGCTCTCGGGCATTGAGCGGCCGCGACCGCGCCAGCGATTGCTTCATCGTCTCCCCCTCAATCTGCCTGAAAATCCGCTCTTTCTCTGAGTCCGGCAGCGAAATGAATTTGTCGATGTCCGATTTCTTTCGTTTGCTCATGGCTATTCCTTTCACCCTCGCCTGCGCCGCGTCGTCATTGGCATGGCATGGATCACGAAAGCCGCGCCATCCTCGTCCATCAGGTATATGACTCTAATCACCCGCCCACCCAATCCGCGACCGACAACCAGCCATTTTTTACGATCTCCCTTGCGTGGAAAACCGCGACCCGCGTTCCGCACGACCGACTCAATCTCCGCAATCGCGCAACCGTGTTTCGTCGCATGTTCCTGATTCCATTCAATCCAGCGGAACTGCGTCGGTATCACGACATAACTATATAGGAAAGTACGGGCGCCGTCAAATAATCAATTCTTATTCTTGCGACAAGCGATCATCGGAATGCGGACACCGATATTCACCAGTGTCACTCCCTCCCCCATCACTCAATCACTCCTGCGTATACCGCCGCTGAAGACCAATCAGCGGCCCATATTCCCCACCATCCGCCAGTCGCACCGCCGCCAGATACTCATCCCGAATAACACTCACATTCCCAACCGTCTCCTCCGGCCAGATCGTCACTTTGTCCGCCGCCTGTTTCAGAAAAATATTCGCCAGCAAGCGCGCCCATCGCCCGTTGCCGTTGAGAAACGGATGAATGAACACAGCTTGGTGATGCAGCCGTGCCGCTTGCTCAATCATCTCCATCTCCCCCTCCTCCCGCCAAAATGCCAGATCATCCATCACGCCCTGGAGATCCATATCAATGCGGTAGGGCGGCACGCCCAGATTCAATTTCGTCGTCCGCTTCTCGCCGGCCCACCGCCACACCTCGACAAACATCTGCCGGTGAAGTTTGTAACACCACTCAAGCGTGAATCGCGCTTGCCGACGCGATGGCTTGCTGACCAGATAACGCATGACAGCCTTGCGGATGTTCCGGGCTTCAACATCATTCAATTCTGCGCGGGTCGTTACCCACTTCGGCTTCAAACCCGAAATGTCGTCAATCGGCGTTTCACCGGGTATGGGTTTCCAAACGCCCATCAATCAGCCCAAAGCTTGCGGTCCGAGCCCGCCAGCAATTCGTGAATGGTCTGCTCGCGGAGATCACGCATTGTCTCTCGCGACATAGATTGAGCTTCGAGCGCGGAGTTGCCCTGAACGATTGCCAGGATTCGCTCCGCCTTTTTCTCAGCTTGGCGCCGGCGAATCGTGCGAATGTCCACGTCATCCTCGAAATGAACACCCACACCCAACTCACGAGCCAGCGATGCCACAGTCGAAAACCCCGGATTCATTTCTTCCCCGGAAAGAATGCGCTGCACGGTGCGCAGACTGATCCCCGTCCGCTTGGCCAAAACGGAGCAACTGACCCCAAGCTTCTCGCGACGCCGGTTCAATCGCGTAGACACGGTTTGAATGGCTGTGACCATGGATTTTCTCTATTAGTACGACATATATAACATATCGGATATATATTATAGCGACATTAATGTCGTAATTACAGCGAAATAAATCCCTCGTGCGGAAAGGCCAATTTCTTCTCCGCGATCTCTCTTCGAGCCTGTCTTCGACCCTGAGGCTCAGACCCGAAGGGAGCCTCAGAGCCGAAGGCCGCGTCCTCTGCGGTAAAAAAATATCTTAGAAAAATTCTCAGATTCCCCAAAAACACGTCCAAACCTTTCACCTTACCCAACGCGCTACTCATCCATCTGAATCGTCGCCAGCGCCGTCGGCACGTCGTCACAAATCTCAAAAATCTTATCCAGCCCAGTCACCAGAAACGTAGCCAGGATCTGGTTCACAACATTGCAAAGAACCAGCTTTCCATCCTGCCGAAGAATGTGCTGCCGCAACCCCAGCATCGCCGCGATATTGGATGAATTAACAAAATGAACACCGGAAAAATCCAGCACCCGGTTCAGACAAGGCGGCCCAATCCGCGCCGCCGCCTCCATCTCCTCCGAAAACTGCGGATCGTCCGACAGATGCACCACCGCGACAAAATCCGACCACTTATCGATCGGCATAAACCAACCTCAGAAGAAAAAGCCATGGCCCCACCGTAACGGAAGAGCCATCTCAAACGTGTTAAACGTTAATCGCCCCAACCCCAAACCGCAAAAACCCAAAAACAAAAATGCAAAGCAAAACCCTAATCCCCGCGATACCTCTCCAGCTTCTCAAACGTCGTCGTCCCATCCTTCGTTTTAATCTTCCCCAGCGTCTTTGCCGCCAGCTCAATAAAGATTCGGCCCCCCTCATTCACAATATCCCCGCCCACAATCCCTCCATGAATCACCTTCGCCCCGCGCCGCGTCGTCAGCTTCCCCTGCACGTTCCCGTAAATATGAACCCGCCCCCCATATTCAACGGTCAGGTCCCCATAAACGCTGCCGCGGAGATAGAGTTTCCCTTCTTCGATCACGTTCACGTTCCCCGCGATCATCCCCCAAAGGGTATACAGCTCGTCGATCACGACATCGCCGGTAAGTTTGCCGCGCTCTTCCCGCATAGGAATTACAACCCGCAAGCACCCAGAATCGTGAACAGTTGGTTTAAGCCCCGGTTGGCCGAACATCAGGGCTGCTTCTAACCGCCGCCTCGCCCAAAGCGGCCCGCATTCCAGTCCCGCTCTGATGCTGGATCGACAGAAGAAGCAGAGTAGCCACCGCCGGCCACCCGACAAACCGCGCCCAGTACAGCAGCGAGAGCGAAAATCCTGAAGGATGGACGCGCCCGCGCACGATCAGTTCCGACCAGGTGTACAACACCCCGGGTATCTCAAATTTCGTGCTCGTAAAAGTCTGATTCATCAAAAACGCCTGCCACGGAAACAGCAGGGTCAGTAAAACCATGCACCACAAAAAAGCCGCGATCACTCGCGAAACCCCAAGCAGCCGCCCAAGCAGCATCACCGAAGCAATCAGCCAGAGATCAGCCAAAAGCAATATCGGCAGCACCACGCCCAGAAAATCGGTCAGGCCGACCAGGTACTTCAGGAGGTCAGCAATCAATGGAGAAGCAGGGTGGCCCACTCCGTCATCGGCCCCCAATTCAATTTTGTACCGCGCGCCAAAAAACAGCGCCAGTTGAAACAGAAGAATCACCAGCACCAGCAAAACTAAAATGTTCTTGGCCTTGCGCGCCGTCAGTAAAGCGTCCGCATAGTCAGCCGCGTTGGCAATTCCCGGTTCAATCACAAACCAATTCTCCAATAGCGATTAAGCAAAAAGCGCCGCGAGCCAGTGTAAACACAAATCCCCAAAATTGGCAATTCCAGATAATGAGCGATCCATTTCGCCGCAGGACAACCTCAATTCCCAAATCAGGAAGACGATATGACCATCGACCGCGATATTCGTCACCGCCATGAGCCCCGACAACTAGAACAAACGCCCCCGCCGACCAGCCGCCGGCACGTATCGCAGTCGATTGTTTTCTTCTATTTGCCATTCCCTTTGCGTCAGAGAATACGGCTGCCGGGCCAGGGAATTTGAGCCATCGGACCCTCTCATTGATATTGCGGTGCGGGTCGCTTAGGGTTGGCGCGAGTCGCGCAATAAGCCTAATGACCCAAACGGAGATTTACCATGCGTATGCTTGTTTATGTCACGATTCCTCACGAACCGTTCAACATGGCCGTCCGCGAAGGGACCGCCGGCAAAAAATTGCAGAAGGTTCTTGATGCGATCAAGCCCCAGGCCGCTNNTGCCATCGCGGCGCGGTTCTGGTTATTGATCTAAAAGATGCGTCGGCGATCCCGTCGATCGCCGAGCCGTGGTATCTCAGCTTCAACGCCAAGTGCGAATTTCGCATCGCGATGACGCCGGAAGATCTGGGACGCTCGGGTCTCGATGAAATCGCCAAGCTATGGTGAGGCGATTTCCGCCGCTTGTTGAAATCTTACAACCGGCTAATCAGTAATTCCCGCTGAAAAATCATCTCCTTCGGCAAATCACCGGCAAGCTTCAGAAACAATTCTTCCTGGCTCATCAACTCCGCCTTCACATCATCCCCATTGATAGCCTGTAGCTGCTCGAATTGCTGGATTGAGACATTCAATTGATCCAGATCGATATCGCTGCTGCGCGGCATCCAGCCAATAAGCGTTTCCCGCGCATACGCGCGCCCGCGGGAGCGGTCGATGATCCATTTCAATACGCGCATGTTTTCGCCATACCCCGGCCAGAGGAATTTGCCCCGGTCGTCCGTGCGAAACCAGTTGACATGGAAGATGCGCGGGCAATCCGTCATCTTCTTTCGCATGCGGAACCAGTGGACGAGATAGTCGCGGATGTTGTAGCCAATGAACGGAAGCATCGCCATCGGATCGCGGCGAACGACGCCGACCTGTCCCGAAGCCGCCGCGGTCGTCTCGCTGCCGAGGGTCGCGCCGAGATAAACACCGTGCATCCAGTTGAAAGCCTGATAGACCAGCGGAACAACGCGCGACCGGCGGCCCCCGAAGATAATCGCGGCAACTTTCACGCCCGCCGGATCATTGGCAGCCGAATCCAGCGCGGGGTTGTTCGTCATCGGCGCGGTGAATCGGCTATTCGGATGAGCCGCTTTTCGACCCGTGCTGGGCGTCCACTGTTGCCCCATCCAATCCGTGCATTCGGTCGGCGGCTCGGGCGTTTTGCCTTCCCACCAGACATCGCCATCGGATAAGAGCGCGACGTTTGTGAAGATCGTGTCGCGCTGCATCGCGGCCATCGCGTTCGGGTTGGTCTGCTGGTTGGTGCCGGGAACCACGCCGAAATATCCGAATTCAGGATTAATCGCTCGCAAGCGACCCGTGTCGTCCACCCACATCCAGACAATGTCGTCCCCCACCGTCGTGATCTTCCACCCAGCGTCGCGATATTTTTTCGGAGGAATGAGCATCGCGAAATTGGTCTTGCCGCATGAACTGGGAAACGCCGCCGCGACATATGTTTTTTCCCCCTCGGGGCTGGTCGCGGCCATCAGCAGCATGTGCTCGGCCATCCATTCCTGCTGCTGGCCAAGAAAGCTGGCGATGCGAAGCGCGAGACATTTCTTGCCAAGCAAAGCATTCCCGCCATAGCCGGAGCCGATGCTCCAGATCGTATTGTCGAGCGGAAAATGGCAGATATATCTGCGATCGGGATCGCAATCGGCAACACTATGCAAACAGCGGGTGAATTCCGGCTCGGCTTCGGGATCGTGGGATGATGCGCTATCATCCAATTGTTTCCAGGCGACAGCCCCCATGCGCGTCATGATGCCCATGCTGACGGCGACGTAGACGGAATCGGTTAATTCGACCCCCACTTTTGCCAGCGGCGATCCGATCGGTCCCATGACGAACGGAACGACATACATCGTGCGACCCTTCATGCACCCGGCGAATAATCCGCGAAGCTTGGCATAGGCGGCTCGGACTTCCATCCAGTTATTCGTCGCGCCGGCCATGTCCTGGCCCGGGGTGCAGATAAACGTCGCCTGTTCGCTCCGGGCGACGTCATTGGGATTGCTGCGGTGCAGATAACAGCCGGGAAGTTTTTGCTGATTGAGTTCGATGAAAACGCCCTCTTTTACGCCGCGATTGAGAAGAGTTTGTTTTTCCTCGGGGGAACCGTCGCACCAGAAAACATTATCCGGCTGGCATAACTCAATGCACTGCTCGATCCACTTTTGCACATGACGATTAATGTTGGGACGCGGGCGAGCGGCGGGTTTGGGGGATTGTTTGGATTCCTGTTGTGAATGAGTCTTGGTGTCGCTCATGAGTTCTCCGTTGGTAGCCGGACGGTTTATATCAATTATCGTAGTGCGGTGGATTAGGGAAAGACAGACGGAGTTGGATGTGGCGTCGTCGAAAATTTTTTATCAATTGCCCAATATCTCTGTTCCGAAGTCCAATTAAACCACCGAGATCGCAGAGATCGCCGAGAAGAAAAGAGGGTTTTATATTTCTTCTCCGCGATCTCTGCGATCTCGGCGGTTTCACTCTCGCTTGAAATAGTGGTATTGCGATGAGAATGAAAAATGTTGATCTATAAGGAAACGGGAAAGAAACGATTGGGCCGCAACAGATGTGACTTTGGGGCTTCATTGAAGCTATATTGCCATTACCCGTGAACCCAGGACACAAATCTTCCGACGACGCCGCGGCACGGGCGATTGATGGCGCGCTCGTGCATCATCGGGCCGGGCGGCTTGCTGAGGCGGAAAGAATTTATCGGCAGATTCTTTCCGGGACGCCAAATCATCCTGATGCGCTGCATCTGCTGGGGGTTGTTTATGGAGAGAAGGGGCAGCCGCAGGCGGCGATCGAGCTGATCGGGCGGGCGATCGGGATTCGGGGAAACGTTCCGAGTTATCACGCAAATCTCGGAGAATATTTGCGGCATGGGGGAAAGCTCGATGAATCAGCAGCGAGCTTTCGACGCGCGATCGAGATGAACGGAAATGATCCGGGGTTTCATAATGGGTTTGGCGTCACGCTGATGGAGTTGCGGCAGATCGAGCCGGCCATTGCGGAGTTTCGCAGCGCGGTCCGGCTCAAGGAAGACTATGCCCAGGCGCACAATAATCTCGGCGGCGCGCTGCGCGAGGTGGGACAACTGGATGAGGCGCTGGCTGAAGTTGGCCGGGCGATCGAATTGCAGCCGCAAATGTTCGCGGCATACAACCATCTGGGGCTCGTTCTATACGATCAGGGGAAATACCAGGAAGCCATCGAGGCATATTCCAAGGCACTCTCGCTGAGGCACGATTATCCAAAGGGGCACACCAATTTGTCGCAGGCGTATCTTGTCCTGGGCGATT
>PMAK01000133.1 GCA_003153655.1 Phycisphaerales bacterium | reverse complement strand
CTCTCCAATCTCGACGCCAAGCTCCGCGTAACCACCCGGGCCGAGCTCAAGCGGCTTCATCAACGCCTTCGCACCACAACAATTTACGTCACCCACGATCAGGAAGAGGCCATGACCCTCGGCGACCGCATCGTCGTTATGAAAGATGGCGTCATCCAGCAGCAAGATACCCCCCTGCGGACCTATAATCGGCCTGCCAACCGTTTCGTGGCCGGTTTTATCGGAATGCCCCCGATGAACTTCTTCAACGGGACCATCCGCAACGCCGGTGGCAAAATGACCTTCGAAGAAGGAAAACTCAGTGGCCACCCCAAGCAAAATGCCTCGGTTGGCGGCAATGGAAAGTCACTCGATATGCCGGTCGTAGCCTCCGGCGAGTTGACCTTGCCCGGCAACGGGTTTACGCTTCCGTTGGACCATTTGTCCGCGGGGGCGAAGGATCGCCTCGCTTCCTGCATTGGCGCTCATGCGATTCTGGGCATTCGCCCGGAACATTTGCATCTGCGGCAGGTCGAAGGATCGGTGGCGATGAAGGTTCGATTGAACGTGGTCGAGCCGCTTGGAAGCAATATGGACGTTTATATGAGCACCGCTTTGCACGAACATGTGGTTGGGCGGCTCGAAGCCCAGACCGGCGTGCAAATGGGAACGGAAGCGACGATTTACGTCGATCTCCGCAAAGCTCACTTTTTTGAACCCGGAGAAACCGGGATGAACCTGAGCCTGGAGACATCGTCTCCTACCAACGAGCCGACCCATGCACTTGCTTAAGCAGATGCATGGACCGAGCCCTTCGGCTTTTAAGCCGCTTACCCGGAATGGCGCGGGATAGCGGCTAGTGCTTTTGCACTGTAAGTCGTCTTCAGGCTGAGGGCCGCCAGATTTTGGTCGGCCTTTTTTGTTTGGCCTTTTTTGGCCCGTTTTGTTCGGATCATTATTGGTTGATAGAAAAACTAAAGAGCAGAAAAACATGAACTCGCAGGAACTCATCAGAATCGTGGACGGCATCGCCCGAGACAAAAACATCGAGCGCGACCAGATCTACAACGACATCGAACAAGCCGTCGCCTCCGGTCTGCGCAAGCAATTCAACACCGAAGAAGCCAGCGAATTCACCGTCAAGGTCGATCGCGCTTCCGGAGCAATCACCGCCGCCCGCCTCGGCGTCGAAGTCCCCCTCTCCGTCGTCGGCCGCATCGGCGCGCAAACCGTCAAGCAGGTCATGATCCAGCTCATCCGCCAGGACGAGCGCGGCAGCATCTACGAAGAATACAAAGACCGCGTCGGAACCATCATCACGGGCACCGTCGCCCGCTTCGAACGCGACACCATGATCGTCACCCTCCTCCGAAACATCGAAGGAATCATGCCCCGCAGCGAGCAGATCCCCGGCGAAGTTCACCAGGTCGGCGAGCGCGTCCAGGGCCTCATCCTCGAAGTCCGCGATACGCCCAGCGCCGTAAAAATCATCCTCAGCCGCAGCCATCCGGAACTCATCCGCCGCCTCTTCGAGCGAGAAGTCCCCGAAGTCGGCGAGCGCACCATCGAAATCAAAGCCCTCGCTCGCGAGCCCGGCCACCGCACCAAGATCGCCGTCAGCTCCATCGATTCGAAAGTCGATGCCGTCGGCGCATGCGTCGGCGTCCGCGGAAGCCGAATCAAAAACATCGTCGACGAACTAGGCGGCGAAAAAATCGACATNNCCCAGCTCTCCCTCGCCATCGGAAAGCGCGGCCAAAACGTCCGCCTCGCTGCCCGCCTGACCGGCTGGGACATCGATATCCTCACCCCCACCGAATTCCAGAAGGGCGTCCAGCGCGTCGATTCGACCCTCAAGAGCATCGAGGGAATCACCAAGGAGATGGTCGACAAGGTCATCGTCCTCGGCCTCATCGATGTGCGCGATCTCGAAGAAGTCGGCATCGGGCCGCTCATGGAAGAGCTTTCCCTCGACGAAGAAACCGCCCAGAAAGTCGTCGAGAAATGCGCCGCCGAGGCCAAGATCGTCGCCGTCGAGCAGGAAGCAAAGAAAATCGCCGATGCGTCCGCCAAGGCTGCCACCGCCGCCAATCACGCTGCCGACAAAGCGGCCCTGCTCGCCCTCGGAGACCTTTCCGCGCCGGTCGAGGAAAAAATGCCGAGCGCAATGGAATCAACCGAAGGCGGCGCCCCCGAAGTCATCGTTCACGAGGAATCCATCGCCTCGGGCGAAGGCGAAGACCTCAGCGCCGAAGAACAGGCCGTCCACGGCATCGGCGAATCAACCGATGTCAGCGCGGAGAAGAACACCGTCGCGGACGATGAAGACGACAATACGGCAGCGCTCGCCGAAGGACGCCAAGCGCCTCCGTCTGTAGATCCGAATCAGTTGTAAAAAAGCGAAATCGAGACCGGGATTTTTTGGAGATCTGTTTTGGCAAAAGGCATTCGAGTCAACATGTTGGCCAAGGAACTTGGCGTGGAAAGCAAGGCTATCCTTCAAAAGCTGAAGGGAGAGGGCCTTAGCGACGCCGCTCCAAACCACATGAGCACTCTATCGCTCGGCTTGGCCGAGTCGGTGCGCGAATGGTTCAGCAGCGGCCAACTCTCCGGCGGCGGAACGGCCGTCGAGACCGCCCCCCACATTGAAGTTGCCAAGGCCAAGGCGCGCCGCGCCAAGATGAAAGATGAATCGGACGAGGCGCCCGAGGATGAAGTTGTCGCCAAGGCGCCCGCCCCGGCTGCTCCCGCGCCGGTTGCGCCGCCGGCCCCGGCTGCGCGCGAAATTGAGCCGGAAATCAAAAAACCTGTTGCGCCAGCGCCTCCTCTTGCCAAAGCGCCTCCCGCGCCCATAGAGCCCCCCGCACCGAAAGCGCCGCCGGCACATGTAGATGTAGTCGTCGCCCCGCCGGTGGAAATTCCCCCGGCAGCGCCGCCGACCCCCGCAGTCGTTCCATCCCCGGCCCCGGCAATCAAGCCGGCCGCAGCCGTGTCGCCGCCAATTCCCGGCGCGCCACCGGCAGCCGGCGCACTCGCAGGCGAACACATTCGCCCGACGCGCCCGACGGTAACGCTCGCAAGCCGCGCCGCGGCCCATCAGCCCCCGGTGCGCAAGCCGGTGGTCCAGGCCCCGCAACTCACGACACTTCAACCCGCCAAAATCCAGGGCCCGCGCGTTGTCCGCATCGAAAAACAAGAGGCGGTCGTACAGCGCGGCCCACGCCCTTCGGCACGTCCGACGCCGTCTGATGCAACGGATGTCACCACTCTCGCCGGTCCGCGCACCGGTCGCGGCGTAAAGGCATCTGAGGAAGATGACGAAGAGACAAAGAAAAAAGCCGCCAAGAAAGGCGCCAGCCTTTCCAGCCGCCGCCGGGGCGTCGATGGACGCCGTGGCGAAGCCATGGAAAAGCTCAAGGAATTCACCGATGCCGACCTGATCGCCCGCCGCGATGCCCTCAACGCCGCCGCCACTTCCCGAAACGTCTTCGACAACCATCTCCGCCAGATCGAACGCCGCGGAACACACACCCAGGCCAAGTCGATCACCCAACGCGGCGAGCCCGTCTCCATCGAAGACCCGGTGACAGTCCGGTCCCTCTCGGCGGCCCTCGGCGTCAAGACCAACGATGTCATCGCCAAGCTCATGAAGAGCGGCATATTCGCCACCGTCAATCAGGCCCTCGATCACGAGGCCGCCAAAACACTGGCGCTCGAATTCGGCATCGAACTTCAGATCGCGCAGCAGGCAACCATGGAAGAAGTCCTTACCCGCGAGATCGAAGCCCGCGAGGAAGACTCCGCCAAGTTGCAGTCCCGCCCCGCGGTCGTCACCATCCTCGGCCACGTCGACCACGGCAAAACATCCCTCCTCGACAAAATCCGCAACGCCAACGTCGCGGCGGGCGAGGCCGGCGGCATCACCCAGCACACCGCCGCCTGGATGGTCGAACTCGGCCCCAAACGCGTCACATTCATCGATACCCCCGGCCACCAGGCCTTCACCGCCATGCGCGCCCGCGGCGCCAATATGACCGATGTGGTCGTCCTCGTCGTCTCCGCGGCCGAGGGCGTTCAGCCCCAGACCATCGAATCGATCAATCACGCCAAGGCGGCCGGCGTTCCCATCGTCGTCGCTCTCAATAAGATCGACCGCTCCGACGCCAACCCCGACATGGTCCTCGGCCAGCTTGCCAAGGAAGGTCTCAATCCCGTCGAGTGGGGCGGCGACATCGAAGTCATCCGCACCAGCGCCACCACCGGCCAGGGAATCCCCGAACTCATCGAAATCCTCGACCTCCAAAGCCAGATCATGGAATTGAAGGCCGACCCAACCGCACCCGCGCGCGGAACCGTCATCGAAAGCCAGATGAACGAAGGCCTCGGCCCCGTCGCAACCGTGCTCGTGCAAAACGGCACGCTGAAAGTCGGCGATATCGGCCTCGCCGGAGCCGGCTTCGGACGCATCCGCAGCCTCGTCAACGGCCGCGGCGAAATGATCCAGGAAGCCGGCCCCAGCACGCCCGTCACCGTCAGCGGCCTCAGCGCCCTGCCGCTGGCCGGCGACAAGTTCTACGTGATGGAAGATATCGAACGCGCCCGCTCCACCGCCGAAGAACGCCAATCCCGCCAGCGCCAGAGCAGCCTTGCCGGCTCCAACCGAGTCACCCTCGATAACCTTTTCGACTCGATGAAGGCCGAGGATATCAAAACCATCAACCTCATCATCAAGGGCGATGTGCAAGGCTCCGTCGAAACCCTCGCCAAGACCGTCACCGACGCCAACACCAGCGAAGTCCGCGTCCGCGTCATTCACAGCGCCGTCGGCGGAATCAACGAAAGCGATGTCGAACTCGCCGACGCCTCCAAGGCCGTCATCATCGGCTTCCACGTCGTCCCCGACGAATCGGCCCGCCAGATGGCCGAGCAACGACGCGTCGAAATCCGCCTCTATCGCGTCATTTACGAAATATTCGACGACCTCAAAAAAGCCCTGTCCGGCCTACTCGAACCGGAAATCCGCGAAAAGCTCCACGGACACGCCGAAGTCCGCAAGGTCTACAAGGTCTCCAAAATCGGCAACGTGGCCGGCTGCTTCGTCACCGACGGCCACCTTCAGCGCGGCAGCAAGATCCGCCTCAGCCGCGAAGGCATCGTCATCACCCAGGATCTTTCCCTGGAATCCCTCAAACGCCTCAAGGACGACGTCAAGGAGGTCAAGGCCGGCTTCGAATGCGGTCTCAAAATCAGTGGGTATGACGACATCAAGGTCGGCGATGTCCTGGAAGCCTATGTCCGTGAAACGTTCCAGCGAACGCTGTAATTACGCGTGAAGATCGGCGTGCTGCAAATCGAGATTTCGATTACCGATGCGATGTCCCTCAAGGACAAACGCCGCGTGGTCAAGAGCATCAAGGACCGCATCGCGCACGCCCACAACGTCTCCATCGCCGAGGTCGGCGCATTGGATGAGCATCGAAGATCGATCCTTGGCATCGCCATGGTGAGCAATGACGGCCGCTATGTCGAAGGGGCCCTCAGCAAGCTGGTTGATTTCGTGCGGCTCGTGCCCCAAGTGTCCCTTTTGGACTATCAGATTGAGCTGTTGTAACCACCATGTCCCGTAGAACCGAACGATTGGCCAGTATGATCCAGCAGGAACTCGCGCAGATCATCCTGCGCGACCTGAACGATCCACGCCTCGTCGGAATGCCAAGCATCACCCGCGTCAACGTCAGCCCCGATCTCTCCATCGCCGATGTCTACGTAACAATCATGGGCACCGAAGGCCAGAAAACCGCCGCCCTCAACGCCCTCCGCCACTCCGCCGGCCTGATGCGCACTAAACTCACCCACAGCCTCACTCTGCGCGTCGCCCCGTATATAAAATTCCACCTGGATGAAGATCTGAAAAGAGAATTGGAACTCCTGGAAGTCCTCAGAAAAGTCTCCGAAGAAAACGCCGAGCTGGATCGTAAACGCTCCGCCAAAGACAATGAACCCGAAGGTAGTGAACCCGAATGAAAAACGCTGGCAAACACAGTGATGAATTGAAACAATTGTTCAAGCGCCTGTCTCGCGACGGCAAGCCCGAGCCGCGGCAAACCCTCGAGCCGCTCGATGCCCTCGTGCGCGGCGCCATGAGCTACGACGTCACCGATTCCCGCGCCGCCGACGCCATGAAGGCCATCAGCAAGGAATTCGTCGATCTCAACGAGCTCCGCGTCGCCACCGACCTCGAAGTCCACGAAATGCTCGGCGTCCGCTATCCCGCCATCGAAGAGCGCGTCGCCATGATCACCCAATGCCTCAACGCCATCTTCGAGCGCGAGCAGACCATGAGCCTCGACCGCCTCAAGGCCGTGAGCAAGCGCGAATCGCGCCAATTCCTCCGCGAGCTCCCCGGCATTCATCCCTTCGTCGAAGCCTACATCATGCTCTTCGCCTTCGAAGGCAGCGCCTTTCCCCTCGATGAGGAAATGCTCCAATACCTCCGCGATCACGAAACCGTTGATGAGGAAACACCCCTCCCCGAGGTGCAGCGATTCCTGGAAAATCACGTCAAAGCCGAAGAAATTTACGATCATTACATGATGCTGCGAAAGGCAGCCCAGAGCGACGGAACGAAAAAGAAAGTGAAGTCATGACCGAGCGCCTCCCAACCACAACGCTCCGCCTCGGCCTCCCCAGCGGAAGCCTCCAGCAATCCACGATCGAACTCTTCGGCCGCGCCGGATACCGCATCAACATCGCCGAACGCAGCGTCTTCCCGCGCATCGATGATGAAAAACTCTCCGCCGTCTTCTTCCGCGCCCAGGAAATCAGCCGCTATGTGGTCGACAACATCATCGACTGCGGCCTGACCGGCTACGACTACGTCGTGGAAAACGGCAACGAAAAAGACGTCATCGAAGTCTGCGAACTCACCTATTCCCGCGCCTCCAGCAATCCCTATCGCTGGGTCCTCGCCGTCCCCGATGAAAGCCCCATCCGCCGGCCCGAAGACCTTCAGGGCAAAATCATCGCGACGGAACTCGTCAACACCACCCGCCGCTGGTTCGCCGCCAAAAATATCAACGTCACCGTCGAATTCTCCTGGGGCACCACCGAGATCAAGGCCCGCCTGCTCGACGCCATCGTCGAAGGAACCGAAACCGGCAATTCGCTGCGAGCCAACAATCTCCGCATCGTTGATACCCTCCTCACCAGCACCACCCGTTTCGTCGCCAACAAGTTGGCCTGGGAAATCCCCTGGAAACGCGAAAAAATGGAAAACATCGCGATGCTCCTGAAAGGCGCGATCGAAGCCCGAGCCAAGGTCGGCCTGAAAATGAACGTCCCCGAAGACCGCCTCAGCGAAGTCGTTGGATTCCTCCCGTCGGAAAAAAGCCCAACCGTCAGTCGCCTCGCGGATAAAAATTGGGTCGCGGTAGAAGTCATCCTCGAAGAAAAACAGGAACGGGAATTGATCCCTCGCCTCAAGCGGGCCGGTGCCACGGGCATCATTACGTATCCCTTGAACAAGGTCATACCGTAGGTGAACCATGTCAGGACATAGTCACTGGGCTAAGATCAAGCGAGCCAAAGGCGCCACCGACGCCAAGCGTGGCAAGGTCTGGAGCAAGATCGCCCGCAAAATCATCATCGCCGCCCGCAATGGCGGCGATCCCCGCGACAATCTTACCCTTCGCTACACCATCGACGAAGCCAAAGCCGCCAACATGCCCAAGGACACCATCGAAAAAGCGATCCTCAAAGGCACCGGCGAACTAGGCGGCGAAAACTACGAATCAATCGTCTACGAAGGCTACGCCCCCGGCGGCGTAGCCATCATGATCGACGCCCTCACCAACAACCGCTCCCGCACCGCCCCCGAACTCCGAACCATCTTCGAAAAGCACGGCGGAAACTTCGCCACCAGCGGCTCCGTCGCCTTCCAATTCATCAAGCAGGGAATGATCACCGTCAAAAGTTCCTCAACCAACGAAGACAAACTGCTGGAGCTAGGCCTCGAAGCCGGCGCCGAAGATGTAAAAAACGAAACCGAAGTCTTCGTGGTGATCACCTCCCCGGCCAACTATTTAAAGGTAAAAGACGCCATCACAGCCGCCAACATCGCGGTGGAAGCATCGGAGATCACCTACGTCCCCACAACCACGATTGCGATCGACGCCGAACGAACGCAGAAGCTGATGAAGCTGCTCGATGCCCTGGAAGATAACGACGACGTGCAAAGCGTAAGCAACAACGCGGAGATTCCGGAAGGCATATCCGTTTGACAATCACCCCGCCCGCAGCAGAGCCCGCCCCGCCTTCCCATTCTCCGGCACCAATTCGATCCGCAAAGTCGCATGGAGCGTCGTTCCGCCATATTTTCTGATTTCACAACATCCACGCACTACACATCGCACAAGATTTTAAGTCAGGTATACTCGCTCCGATGAGTTCTGTAACTCCGAGCGAATTCCAGGCCGGACAACTTTACGCAATCGCTGATATTCAAAATGCACTTGGTGTTGGCAATGCTGGGGGTGTGCGTCTGTGTACCAGCGACAAGGGTGCAACTCGACGGGTTGTCGTTTTGACGTCACCGGCCTCAGCGAAACAAGCACGAGAGAATCCTCACCATGACCGGATTGAAAATGGAGTTCTCGTGTATACCGGTGCGGGATTGGAAGGCGACCAATCCCTAAGCGGGATGAACAAGCGACTTCCCCAGCAGTCACTGGAGAGTTTTCCAATCTACGGCTTCACTCTTATCGGCAGCCGGAGGGATCGCTCCATCGGTCCAAGACGATGGCGTTTTCTTGGCCTGCTTGAATATCTGCGTCATTACCCCGATACCCAGGTTGATACCAGAGGAAATGCCAGAAAAGTTTGGCTATTCGAGTTTCGAATTCACGAAAAGCCAAATGTAGTGCCTGTTGAATTGGACACTAATCTGTCGGTCAAATTAATAGAGCAATCAAGATCTCTCTACCCAACTCAAAAGGACGAGAGAGAGGTTGTGGTGTTGGCCAGCTTGCCGAATAGTGAAAAAAAGGACGCAGCCGTAATCGAAGCGGCTCGCGCACGACTTCTGGCATCGAGCCCCGAGGAATTCGAACATTTTGTTAAAGACCTCTTGGCACGTAGCGGGTTCGACAAGGCCGCAGTTACGCGGTTTAGCCAGGATGGAGGAATTGACGTGAATGCTTACGCCGGCGCGTCAATGTGGCCACTGCAAGGGACACTTATTCAGATTCAGGCGAAACGCTGGCTTCACACCGTTGGTCGCAAGGAAGTCGCTGAACTCCGAGGGAGCCTACTACCTCATGCACGTGGTGCGCTCGTAACTACGAGTTACTTTTCGAAGGCCGCCCTTTTGGAGGCCGCCGAAAGTGGGAAACTGCCGATAGTGCTTGTCGATGGAAATGAAGTGGCCAGGCTTTCACTTGAATTTGGGTCGAAGACATAATGTATGTTCAAAATAGAACTGAGGATCATGCCACCCAATGATGGTGGCCCATCCGGTCGTCGCAGATCATTTCGCTACCAGCCATATATGCACTTCCAATCAATGTCGCGCAGCCCAGCATCTATGCACGCAGGCCTCAAGGCAGCAAACATGTTCTCTTTTACGATTGTGTCACAGATGCCGCAGTCATACTGACTGTCGATGTGTTCCAATTTGCACTGAACAAAGTCGAAGAATTCGTCACCATTCTTGAATTCCCCAGATTTCAAGCGACGAATGACTTCGTTGACGAGACGATACACTACTAAATTCCCCTTGGCCGCTTGGCGACCGATGCAGCCAAAATTGTCGCCATCTCTATCTGGATCACGATGGATTGGGGAGGGTGCTGTCATTGTATAACTCCGTTCGTAGGTGCAAGATCATAAATTGACGAATTAATAAACCATAGCGCAATCAGACAAAATAAGGAGCCTCTGAAAAACCCCTC
>PMAK01000117.1 GCA_003153655.1 Phycisphaerales bacterium | reverse complement strand
TGGCCGATGTTCCGGAGCCGGCATCAGCAGGAATCCTGCTCGCAGCCGGGCTAGGATTCATGGGACGCCGGCGACGCGCTAGTCGCGACCGCGAGATGGCAATGTGAGGTTGAGATAGCGTAATGAGAGATCGACGTAAGTTTTTTGTATGAGACGATGAAACTAATGTCCCGCCTCTCCGGCGCTATTGCCACAGCGTATGTCACGGCTGTGGGTTCCATCGCGGCCGCGCAGGTCGTTCGCTTGCCGGAATGGGCGATAGGACCTTTCTCGCGTCCACTGAATGTTAATCCGGTGATCAAACCGGATCCTGCCGCGGAGTTTCTCTGCCCCATGCGCCAAACATCCGTGCATTGGGAATCCCTGCATACATTCAACCCGGCAGCGGCGGTTCATGATGGAAAAGTTTTCCTGCTTTATCGAGCTGAAGATGACAGCGGGACGATGGAAATCGGAATGCATACCTCGCGGCTCGGGCTGGGCATCAGCGACGACGGGTTGAGTTTTAAGCGCGAGTCGGCGCCAGTCTTGTATCCCGCGGTGGATCAACAGAAGCAATATGAGTGGGATGGTGGATGTGAGGATCCACGTCTGATCGCCGCAGACAACGGCCTCTACGTGTTGACTTACACGCAGTGGGATCGAAAAACCGCGCGTCTTGCCGTCGCAACCACGTCGGATTTCATTCACTGGCAAAAACATGGACCCGCATTCGCCCAAGCTTATCAGGGACGTTATTTGAATCTGTGGTCCAAATCAGCTTCGATTGTTGGACAGGTGCAAGATGGCCAACTGACTGCCACGAAGATCAACGGTAAATACTGGATGTTCTGGGGCGAAGGCGAAGTCCATCTCGCCACGTCTTCGGACTTGATGGACTGGTTTCCCGTGGAGACGGAGCCTGGAAAACTGCTTGTGGCGCTGCCGCGGCGCCCGGGGAAATTCGACAGCGACCTGGTTGAAGGCGGTCCTCCGGCGGTTCTCACCGAGAAGGGGATCGTGGTTTTTTATAACGGCAAAAATGATATCGCCAATGGCGACTCAAGCCTTCAACCAGGGGCTTATGCCGTGGGTCAAGCGTTGTTCGACGCGCACGATCCGACAAAATTATTGGCGCGCCTGGATGGGCCATTTTTCAGGCCGGAAATGTCCTACGAGAAGACGGGACAATACACGGCTGGAACCACATTCTGCGAGGGTCTGATCTGGTTTCACGGAAAATGGCTCCTTTACTACGGTTGTGCTGATTCGTTCGTTGGTGTTGCCGTCTCTCAATAGACTTGGACAACACCTCGGCAAGGGTTGCCTCCAGCGAAGAAGCCAAAGGTCCGCGGAGATTGTTTATGCTGCGTCGATCAGCCGCTGCCGCAATTGCTTCTGCTGTTCTCGCCTCCGCGGCACACCAGGTTTTTAGTCAGCAAATCGCGGTGAGCCAGATCGCGCTGATGCCTTTCATTCCCGTCAATTACCAATATCAAAACTGGACAGCGGTTGCCCAGGGTTTTGATAGCACCGTCTTCAACCCGGTGGCGCAGTCCAGCTATCAGTATCCAACTTTCTGGCTCCAGAACGATCCCGAAAATGGCATCTCTCAGGGCTTTGGAATGCCAAGCTATATCGGGCAAACGCAAGCCACCGAAGGCAATGGCGAGGCAATCACCCAGATCGGCGCAATCCTTGGCGCAAGCCTGGTGGGGATCGACAAGCAGTCACAAACGCTGAGCAACGGAACCACATACGATTTTGTTCAAATGGCCAGCCGTTTCTATGACAGCGCCACCGGCGCGGATCTCGTGCTGAATAACATCGGCTCGCAAGGCACCGGCAGCTTTTGGTACGACCAGTTGCCTCAGATTATGTTCGATGGATTGATCAGCCAGTATTACTCTTCATACGCGCCCGGCAGCGCAGGTCAGCAGCGGCTGGACACAATTATGACCACCAGCGCCGCCAAAATGCACGCTGTCATTGATGTCCTGGCCGGCAACAGCACCACCGCCACGCCTAACTTCAATTACCAGGGTTTTAACTACGTCACGATGCAGCCGATTACCGGCGATCACACCGAACCCGATGGCGCTGCCGGCGCCGCATATGAACAATACGTGGCCTATATCCATACCGGAAACGCCACTGATCTCAGTGATGCCGAACGCTGCATTCAAGCCTTGCAAAACACTCCGGCCAGTCAGAATCCACTTTACGAAACAATTCTTCCATACGGAGCACTCACCGCCGCCCGCCTCAACGCGGAACAAGGGACCAACTACGACGTTGCCAAAATGGTCAACTGGTGTTTTTCCCCCACCAGCGTCGTCCGGTCAGGCTGGGGCGCAATCAGCGCGTCGCAGTGGGGCGGGTACGGAGCCGCCGGCTTGATTGGAAGCACCACCGACCAGGGCGGCTATGGCTTCTCGATGAATACATATCTCTATCCAGCTGCGCTTGTGCCGCTCGTCCGCTACGACGATCGTTTTGCCAATTCCATCGGGCAGTGGATGCTCAACCTAACCAACTCCAGCCGGATGTTTCTTAAAAGCGACCTGCCCGCCGGCAATCAGACGAACTCTTCCTGGAACGATGCTCCCAGCAACTATTATTCATACGAAGGCGTGAAGGAAAGCAGCAACGGCATCACCCCGCTCGCCGGTGGTGATGGCACCGGTTACAACTCCGCGTGGCTTAATTTCGCCTATGGATCGGGCGATGTTGGCGTTCTGGGTAGCATCGTTTCTCCCACGAATGTCAGCATGATCCTGCAGCTCAATCTGCTGGCAACCGATTTCTTCCACGAAGCGGCCGATCCGTCCTTTCTTTTGTACAACCCATACAACACGCAAAAATTGGTGCAGATCAATGTGGGAAGCACGCCGGTGAATGTGTATGACGCGATATCCGGACAGTTTCTTGCGACGGATGTCAGCGGCACGACAACCATAGCCATACCCGGCGAAAGTTCCCGCTCGGTTGTCTACACGCCGGTCGGCGATCCGCTCGTTGATAACGGCCAAAATGTAACGGTCAATGGAGTCGTTGTTAACTTCCGCAGCCCGGAATTGAACCGCCTCTATTGGGACTTGAACGGCGCAACCGCCGGGGCCGGCGGATCCACATTGAGCGGCACATGGGATTCAACTACCGCAAACTTCAACACCAGTTCCGCCGGTACGAACGCCACGAATGCCTGGATCGGCGGCCGCGTTGCCATGTTTGCCGCTGGCTCAGACGGCGGCGGAACCTACACCGTCAACGTCTCCGGCACGCAGAGCATTGGTGGATTATATTTCAAGACCGGCTCCGTCACGCTGCAAGGCGGCAGCTTCAGCCTCGCCTCTGATTCCACTATCACCGCCGAAAGCGGAACCCAAACGATCAACACGCCCATCACCGGCGCCTTCGCTGTCCTGATAGAGGGAGGCGGCACTGTCGTATTCGGAGGCGCCAACACATATTCGGGGATTACAAGCGTCGAGGCGGGCGTGCTGCAACTGACCAATCCAGACGCTTTGGAAGAAACAAACGTCGATGTAAACGTCAATAATGGCTTGAACGTCAATGGACTCAATGCGGCGTTGGGCGGCCTCAGCGGCAGCGGCAACATCAACATCGGCAGTCAGACGCTGACAGTGGGTTACGACAATCAATATGCCGAATATGCCGGATTGCTTAGCGGCACCGGCGAAGTCATCAAGGTGGGCGCCGGCATCTGGACGTTCGACGGGCCGAACACGTACTCTGGCGGGACGGTTCTTCGCGGAGGTGAAATCTCCGTGAGCGCCGATTCCAGCCTCGGCGCTGCCGGCGTCGGACTCAATTTTGACGGCGGCACCCTTCAGATTACGGGCACAACTTTTAACAGCACGCCACGCTTGATCTCCATGACCGCGAACGGCGGTGGCTTTGACATCGAAGACCCCAACAATACTTTCACCATCGCTCAAAATCTCACGGGCGGAGCACTCGTCAAGCTTGGAGTAGGAACTCTCGCCCTTACCGGCAACAATTCCCAATCCGGCTTGACGCTGAATAATGGAACGCTCGACGCCACGACCGCTTCAAACCTGGGCACTGGCGCTATTACTTTCTCAGGCGCTAGCACCTTGAGCCTTGGCAATGCCGCTCCTTTGACCGTTTCCGCGGGCGTCAACGTAAACGCAAGCAGCACACTCAACCTGGGCGGCGCCGGAATCGTCACATTCGCCGGCCCACTGGCGATGAATGCCAATCTCCTGCAAACCGGCGGCGGCACGTTGCAACTCACCGGCGCACCCAGCGGATCAGGGTCAATCACCCTTCGAGCCGGTACGCTGGAAGCGAATATGAATTCGAATTGGGCCATCGGCGGCACGACCGGCGCGGGAGGCATTTACNNCACCGATGATCAAACCGTTTTGCTCGGCTCCGGTGTCACAATGAGCTATGGCCGGCTTTACTTCCAACCCTACGCGCTAAACGGAACCAAAACCCTTGGCACAATGTCCACATCCGGCGTTGCAACAATCAATACCTACATCGAACTCGAAAGCGGCTCCATAAACCTACAGCTGACCGCCGCTCCCGGTGGTCTATTTAGTCTCCCCCTCGGAATCCTCGGCAGCACCACCGCCGGAATCACCATCGTCGGCGGTGGCGCCGTCTCCCTCGGCGGCATCGGGGCGGCGCAAAGCGAATATTACGAAGGAACCACGACCGTCCAGAATGGAACACTCCTGCTCACCGGCAACGATGTTCTCGGAAATGCCCGCGACACTTATGTCCTCGGCAACAGCAGCTATACGCAGGCCGTGCAGATGGGTGACAGCAATACGCCCGCGAACGCGTCTCTTTCTTTTTTGACCGATGCGGCCGTCACCATCAACCACAACATCAGCGTCAACAACTTCGGCGGCTCGATCTTCGTCGGCGGTGCCAGCGCAAACACTTCAACCCTTAACTCCGCGATTTCTCTGGCCAAAAATGTCTCTCTGACTTCAGCTGCCGGCGGTGTTGTTAATTTCAGCGGCGCAATCACCGGCGTTGGCGGAATCACCGTTAGTGGGACCGGCAAGGTGAACCTCAGTGGAGCGGACAGTTATGGGGGAACAACGAATGTCTCGAACGGATCGAATCTGGTCATTGCCGCAGCCGGCGCTTTGCCGTCGGGTGATAAGATCGTCAATAACGGAAGCATGACCATCAATGGCAACAGCGTCGCCGGCAACATCAGTGGCAACGGCACGCTCAACCTCGGCGTCGCAGCCCCGGCGGTGTTTCAGTTGGCCAGTGGCAGCGGGGCCAGCAGCCAAAACGCCCTGAGTATCTCCACCGGCTCTACTTTGGATATCACCCC
>PMAK01000275.1 GCA_003153655.1 Phycisphaerales bacterium | reverse complement strand
CTGCGCATGAGTCAGTTCGGCATCATTGAACTCACCCGTCAGCGCATGCGGCCGAGCCTCAAGCGATCCATCTATTTCGATTGCCCGCATTGCAAAGGCACCGGCCTGGTGAAAACGCCTGAGAGCATGACCCTCGACGTGATGCGCCGGCTTGCCATCGCCATGAACGACCTGAAGGTCGCCCGCGTGGAAATGGCTGTGTCGCCCGACGTCAATTTCTATCTCCAGAACAAAAAACGCGCACAGATCGTCGGCCTCGAAGACCACTTCGGCAAACGCGTGGTTATATCCTCCGATCCCACCGTCGGGCTTGATGAAGCGAAACTCTCGCTCTTCGACGCCCGCGATGTCCAGGTCTATCTTGACGAACTCGGAATGGCCGCGCCCGGCGTGACAAATCCTGTTACGCGCCACGCGCGGCAATCCGGCGGACGACTCCGCCCGCCCGGCCGCGGCCAGCGCGACGACCGCGGTCCGCGCGATGATCGCAATCAGCGAGATGACCGCAATCGCGGCGGCCAGCCGCGTCCCCATCGNNCGCGCCCCGATCATGACGATATCGATAATGCTGAAGATCAGTTCGATCGCCACGACCGCGATGGGGCCGAGCCGGATTCAGATCGCCAGCCACCGATCGAGATCGAATCCGACAGTCGGTCGCTCGAAGCCCCCGCGCTCGCGCGAGAAGACGAATCCTCCGCCGAGCCGGTCGAATTGGATGAGCCTTCGCCCGGCAACGAACGTGCTCCGGCAAACGATTCCGTTGACGACGACGATCGCCCACGCCGCCGAAGGCGCGGACGTCGAGGCCGCGGCGGACGCGGACGAAACCGCAACGACGCCGATCGTGGAACTCAAATCACCGACAATGGCGCTGTTGACGCGCCGGTTGATTCGCCGCGTGAACTGCCCGAGCCGCGGCAAGCAGCCCTTCCCGCGCCGGCAGAACTCGCCGAACCGATCGACGATGGCGACAAGCAGCCCGAGGAGAACGACCGTCGCCCGCGCAGACGCCGTGGTGGGAGAGGCCGGGGTGGCCGTGGCCGCAGCCAGGGCGGCGATGCCCGCCCGCCCGCGTCCCAGGCAAACGCGGCCGCCGACCATGCTCCGCGAGCCAAAGAAGCCCCAACCCTTACCAAAACGGGGTCGGCGGACCGTCATCTCGTGAACGATGAGCCGATCGCGCCGCCGCCGCTGGCCCGGCCGCGCAGCTATCGCGACCTTGATTCCATCCCCGACGACTATGATTGATCGCGACTTATAATCACCCGCATCTCTCAAACACCCGGCACATGGGCCGCTCCGCGCCTTCGTCCGATAAAAGCTATTCCGACGCCGACGGTGAAATCGTTCCGATTGGCCGATTGACCGATTGACTAATCCATGAACTGACCGCTAGTGTGCGATGCGGCCTCGCCGGTTTTCCCGCTCCTCGCGGCCCAACAACCGGCGCGGCGAATGATCGTATGCAGTTCTGGCAATTTTTGGCCGACCTTCATCCCAAGCTCGTCCAGTTCCCCCTGGTTCTTCTGCTCGCGGGGCTGATCTGTGATGCCGCCGGGTTGCTGGGGCGATCGCCGGCGTTTACGAAGACCGCTAAGGCGATCTCGCTGGCGGGGACGTTCTTTCTGCTGATTGCGTTCATCTGCGGCATCTACGCGGAAGTCTGGGCCGGCCGGGCTGGAATCCCTCAGGATCAAATCGAATGGCACGAGCTTATGGCGAACATCGCCTCGTGGGGTTTTGTCGTGCTGATGGCGTGGCGACTGTTTCTGGATGAGACCACGCGAAAATCCCTGGCGATCTACATTGTCATTGGTCTTGGCTGGTATGTTCTGCTGGTTATCACCGGATATTTCGGTGGAAAGCTTGTGTTCGAATATGGGGCTGCAGTTGTCGGCGCGCAGGCTAACAATGTTCTTTCGCTCCATGATCTCAATGTCCTGGCCACGCGGCAGACTGACGCCAATCTCCGCTATTCCGAACTCATGCATCATGTTGCCGGCTGGCTGACACTGGTGCTTTCCGGGTCGCTGTTCGTTCATGCGCTGTTTCCGAATAAAGCGGACCGGCTGAAATGGGTCGGCCCGCTGCTGCTCCTGGCCGGTGGAATAGCTCTCTTCTTTTTTGCCGATCTCGATCTCTATCGCCTGTTCGATCCTCGCCAGCTTCGCGATCGGGAAGTGCAACTTCATAAAACCCTATCCATTATCCTTGCGTCGGTGGGCGCACTTGGCCTCTGGCGAATTCGCGCTCTTGATGCTCAGCCTGCGCGATCGATCCGGCTTTCCACGCCGTCCAAGGTTGTGGCGGTCATGGCGCTCATCGGCGACGGGATGCTGTTCACGCATGTTCATACGGTCGCGCCGTACGCGAATGTTGCCGCCGGCGTTTATATCACGCACATCACGATGGGACTGACCGCGCTCGGCATTGGGGCTGCGCGTTTGCTGCAAGATGCGCTGCCTCGATTTAAGAAGCCGTTTGCTATCCTGTTTGCGGTTCTGATGTGCACTGAGTCGATTCTGCTTATCACGTACAACGAGGGTTTGCCGTGGTACATTGGCTATGGCCACTACAACCGCTGGGGCGCGCATGCGGACGGCTCGCGGGATGCTAATGCTCCGATTGCGCCGTTTGGATCTATTCGCGCGCAACTGAATTTCGATCCCTCGACGCAACGGCTTGATGTGTATGTGAAGGATCGGAGTACGGAAACGCCGGTGGAAGTTCCCGCCAGTCAGGTGACGCTTCTGATTTCGCGCGGCTATGCCGAGATTGGCGTTCCGCTGAAATCGGACAACGGCGCTCATTCCGCTTCGCATTTCTCGGCTTATGCGCCGTTCCTCAAGAACGCGCCGGCTTTCTGCGCTCGACTTGCGCTGCCTGTCGGCTCGTCGATGAAGATGGGCTATTTCGATCCTTGGGTTTCCAGCCTGATTCAGCCGGTGCCGCCTAATGAATTGGCGCGATATCAATGTCCGATGCACGATGGCGTTATCTCGGTTTCGCCGGGCGTTTGTCCGATTTGCGGCATGACGCTGATGCCGATCCAATGGACGCCGCCCGCTTATCTGCATCTGGCGGATTACGGCATGCGGCTTGATTCGCCGCATGCGGTGGTGGGGAAACCTGCGATGCTGCGGCTTACGCCGGAGTATCACGATCAACTGTTTCGCGATCTGCTGGTTGTTCATGAGCATCTGATGCATCTGATTATCGTGTCGGCTGATTTGTCGACGTACGATCATGTTCATCCTGTCCCGCAGGCGGATGGATCGCTGCAATTGCCGTATACGTTTGGGCATGCGGGCGAGTATTTGCTGTATGCGGATATCACGCCGGTTGGGCAGCGGGCGCAGGTATTTCGGATTCCGGTGTCGGTGCGGCCGGCGGATTCGTCGGGTGAGTTGATGGCGGATGATCCGCCGGATTTGAGTGCGTCGGTTTCGCTGGCGAAGCCGCTGGCGGATGATCCGACGATGACGGCGCAATTGATTTTTCAGCCGCGCACGCCGGAGGCGGGTGTTGAGAGTCATTTTCTGTTTCGGCTGACGAAGAACGGTTTGCCGGTGAACGATCTGGAGCCGTTCATGGGGGCGATGGCTCATTGCATTATTATTTCGCAGGACACGCAGACGTTTATGCATTGCCATCCCGAGCAATTGTTGTCGCCGACGCGGGATGCTCGCGCGGGGCCTGATATTCCGTTTGGGACGATCTTCCCGAAGCCGGGCTTGTACAAAATCTGGGGCCAGTTTCGGCGTGAAGGGAAGATGCTGACGATTGATTTTGTGGTGGATGTGAAGACTTCATTTTTGCCGCCTAAGCTGGTTAAGTTTCTGCTGGATGATTGACGCTTTATTCAAACACTCATACGGATTCCACTTGAATTCT
>PMAK01000086.1 GCA_003153655.1 Phycisphaerales bacterium | reverse complement strand
AAAACGGCATCTTCGACGTCCAGGCCGGCGCCGGCGTCGTCGCAGATTCAGTCCCCGAAACCGAATACGAAGAAACGATGAACAAGGCCAAGGCGATGTTGAAGGCAGTAGAAATCGCCCAACGAGGCTTCTGACCCCCCGCCGCCACCAGCAAAAGGCCCACCCGAATTCAGACAGGCAAGCCAACACCGCAATCCGCGGCCGCGCCCGTTATATTCGAGCAACCGCAGCCGGCCGTCACGAACCGCGCAACCGAAAAAAAATCCCCTTTCACCAAAGAGTGCCATAGTGAAATCGAATCACGCGACAATGGCATTGGGGTTCAAATCACCATGGCTCCATACCGGCGGGACGAGTTTGAACTCGATCACCTGCTCCTCATTCATCCCTTCGTCGGTGCGCTTTCCATCTTGTGCGGATGGCCGCCTCATCGAACCCACCTTCGGGAATACGAATTGGACGGTCATGGAACTGCCTGTACTGCACCTCTTGCACTGCCTCGTCCACCGAAATATTTCTGGTGTTCGGATTAATTGCTAGAAGATCAAGGTCACACAATGTATGCAGATCGGCTCGGAGCAGAATGCCATTCTCCGCAGCGTTATCCGACTCACGGCGATATGGGCGTATGTGCGCCGCTTCAAGAACGTCTACGAGGCTGCAGCTTGACACGGCACATTGTCGACCGAATCGGTTTAGCTGTGCATTTCGAAAAGCGGGGGCTCCGCGCCTTGCGGCAATCTGCCGCATCACCCGATCTCGAGGTCGATCTTCTCGGTCGGGCAGGTCAGGCGCGTCACCCTGTCCCGGCTGAAGATAATCGCCGTCGAAGTTCGGGATAAAGACGCGTACATGTAGCTCGTCGCGCTTGTTGATCCCGTATAGATCGTCGAGTTGCTGCCTTAAACCGACCAGTACGACATCAGCGTTGAGAGAACCGTGCGCGTCATATGGAGTGAGGCGCAAAGTGACCGGCAGCGCCAGTATTGTTCCGTCGAGCGGCGGATTCTGAAGGTTCAAGCTTATGGACGGCACACCGGTTCCATGCTCACCTCTCTCTACGCCAGTGAGGCGATAACCTAGATGGCCAAGCTGTTCGCTGAGGTCCAGAATGTCAACGTGGTGGGTCGCGTTTTCATTTCCGTACGGTCCGTGTGCAACTCGGATTTGCATCAAGCCTTCCCATTCAGATCGTGTTGATGGACTACGACAGTTTAGCAGACAATCGTCGAAATTCTCTCAAAAACGTGCTTGCGAGTTCTATTGGCATCCCGCCGGCTCCATCGAAGCCGGGGAAATTAAAACGGGACAGCTTTGAATTAAATGCCCACTCATCCCACCCATTCCAAAACCTTGCTGACTTGCTCCCCCCAAAAATAATTCCGCGTGGACTTCCACAAAACACGTCCAATCCTTTCACCCGCCGGACTCTTGTATAGAGGGGAGATACTTTTTTTGATTGAGACCCCCGCGCCTTCTCCACTGTTTACCTGTTCACCCTGAGCGTGCCTGCGCTGAGTTTATCGAAGTGTCGAAGGGTCACCTGCTCTACACTCTCGCCCGCCCTGTCTTCGACCCTGAGGCGGACCCGAAGGGAGCGTGTCGAAGGGGCCCAGCACCCCCCCCGGGGGGAGTGAGACCTTCTGAGACCTTTTGTGCCCCCGAATCCGATTCCGACATCACGCTTCAATTGAACTTCGAACTCGCAAAGTTCACCCAATGAAACCAAAAATTTGGCCCTAAAACCCCTAAAGGTTCGATAACATGCTGAAGTGCCCTATATCGTCATCAAATCCAACGGCCAGGAAATCGACCGCCGCGAACTCGCCGGCTCCATCGTCATCGGCCGCGCCCCGGATTGCGATGTCACCCTCCGCGACATCCTCCTCTCCCGCCGCCATTGCAGATTGGAACCCAACGGCGACACCTGGACCCTTCACGATCTCCAAAGCAAAAATGGCACAATCATCAACGCCGAGCGCCTTCAGGGCCCCTGGGTTTTGCAGGACAACGACGTCGTCCGCCTCGGCCGGGCCAAGATCATCTTCCACGCTGGCCTGCCCGACGAAGACATCGCCGACCGCGTGATGACCCCGGCCCGCCCGGCCGATCCGGGCGATTCGCTCGCCGGAACACTTTCCGGCTTCACCCTATTGCTCCCCGGTGAGGGAGAAAATCCCGAAAATATGCCCTGCCCGCAGCCACGGCCGAAAGATCCGCCCGCCTACGGCCAGGAAGAATTGCAGACATTGCTCTCCGCCATCGCCTCCAGCAGTTGGGATTCGGTTTATGCCGAGGCCCGTCAACCCCGCCGCAACGTGGAACGGGCGGCCGAAGAAGAATCCACCCCTCGCCGGCGAGTCCGTCCGCGATCGCCGATGGATTTCTCCCTTCAGGTAAATCCCGAGATTCCCGAGGCGACTGAGATTGAGGTGGATGAAGCCGAGCAACCAGCCCCCGAGCCCGAGCAGCCGGCCACGGTCGCGGTCATGCTCCCGAGCGCGCTCCCAAAGCCGCGCCGGAAATTCGCCGTTCGCCCCAGCTTGCACCTGGCCGTCGCCGCCCTCTGGATCGTCGCCCTGGTGGTTCTGAACATCAACCGCCCGCCCATCGCCCGGCGAGCAATGGGGGATCAAATGACTCCAAACGTCATTTCAATGCCAACGATGACCCCGATGGACGAACAAAACCAGGCAATTACAGCAGCCAGCAATCAGGAATCGGATGATAACGACTCAGCCGAAACTTCCGAAGCAGCCCAAAAAGTGCCCGCGCCTACAGCGCATCAACCAACATTCAAGCCAATTAGCATCAACAAATTATCCGCCAGGTGGGTTGCCGAGAACGCGGCCTCTTATCTTCCCGCGATCGCCTGGTAATTCATCCCCCGATGATTCATCCCCCGATGATTCATCCCCCGATGATTCATCCCTGGGCAGGCTCGATCACCGAAGACATCGAACCTTTGCAAGTCGCCACCCGTGCATCGGTCCCATAGGCATGGATTTGATCGCGTTTCAGTTCCGCCAATTCCCGATGCGTCGTCAGAACGATCACCCGTCCGTCCCTGTCCACCGCCTTGGCCAGCTCATATCCTTTTTCATCCGGAAAGGCGAAGATAACTTTCAGCATCTCGATGACGTAGTCGTACGTATGATCGTCATCGTTCAAAAGAACGACATGATAAGGCGGCAACAAAGCCGGTTTGTGCTTTTTGGCGGGTTTCGCCTTATCAGCCACGGCAACAGGCGCGCCTTTGGTAGCGAGCGGCTTTTCAGATTCCATCAGAAGTTTCCTGCCACAGAAATGGACCTCTGTAAATTATCCATTTATACAGAATGAAAGCAATATATTTCTGGCTCGGACGTTGCAATATAAGTATATTAATCCAGTCCCATACAGAGGTTATCATGCATAAACGGGTGCAATTTAAGGCTGTCATCGGCGTATGCATGATGGTGCTTGTGATGGCCTCCCAGCCCAGCATGGCCTGCCTGCGCGATACCCTCGACGACCGCGCCATCCAATGGTCGAAACTCATCGTCGTCGCGAAATTGAGCGCGATTTACACCCCTGTCTCGCTCTCCCCGCCCTCCACCCAGCCGGCAGTCAATTCCGCCGGATCATTTCAGCTCTATGAATTTGAAGTTACCGCCGTACTCGACGGCAAAAAAACGCCCGGCAAAACCCTCTCGATCATCCGATTCCTGACCGAGCCGGACGCTCAAAAAAACTCCGTCTGCGGGCAGCAATTAACAGCCGCCCAGATCGGCAAATCATTCCTCCTCCTGCTCCGCCCGGAATCCGACCTGCGCTGGAGCGACACCGCCAATGCCCCCGATCCGCGCACGGCACACCTACACAAATTAAAAGCTTTTACAGTCGTTCACCTCGAATCCACCGATGATCTGGGCGCGGAAGGCCTCGCCGATGCCAAATACACAATCTCGTCAACCCGGCAGGCCGAAGCCCAGTTCAACGCCGACGACGCCAAGGTCCAGGTGCAAACCCTCATCAACGCCGCCGACGACACAGAACAGGACCAGGCAGAGCACGCCATCCTGGAGATGGGCCCCAAGGCTTTACCCACATTGAAACAACTGCTCTCCGGCGCCGACGACGTTGCCCGCGTCCGTCTCCAAAAGGTGATCGATGCGCTTTCTCCCCCGGCAATCACCGCCGCGATGGAACCACACTAAGCCTCACCGTCCAATAACATTCATCGCGCAACGCTGATTTTGCCGAAATAAGCCTCTATATGGACCTCGCAACGGTCATCGGTATCGTTCTCTGTTGGGCCGCGGTGCTCTGGTCCATGTTCCACGCCTCGGAAGGGGCGATGGGCGCCTACTTCAAACCAAACGAAATTCTGCTGGTTTTGGGCGGCTCCATCGGCGCGGCAACGCTCTCGATGCCGCTGCACGCGGTGACCGGCGCGATCTCCTATCTCAAAAAGTGCTTCATGAACAAGGAAATGCACATCGAGCACGTCATCAAGGAGATGGTGCAATACGCCGAGACCGCCCGCCGCGACGGCGTCCTGGCCCTCGAATCCGTCGCCCGCGAAGCGCCAGACCCATTCCTTCGCCGCGGCCTCCAGCTCACCATCGACGGCACCGATCCCGAAATCATCGAACGCATCCTCCGCATCGAGATCGAATCAATGACCGAACGCCATAAACACGGCAAACACTTTTTCGGAACCCTCGCGAAATTCGGCCCCGGCTTCGGCCTCATGGCCACCCTCATCGCACAGGTCGCCATGTTCCGAAACCTCGGCGGCGACGCCAGCGTCATCGGCAGCGCGCTCGCCATCGCACTCACCGGAACACTCTACGGCTGCATGCTCCAGAATCTGGTCGCCGGCCCGCTCGCCGAAAAACTCGGCCTCCGCAGCCACGAAGAAGCCTTCGCCAAGGAAATCATGCTCCAGGGCGTGCTCAGCATTCAGGCCGGCAATAACCCGCGCATCGTCGAGATGCAGCTCATGAGCTTCTTAAGCAGCAAGCAACAGGCCGCGATTCCCAAGGCCGCATAGGTTCGAGAAATCCGGATGTCCAAAAAGGCGTGCCATTGCAAAAAGGTCGAGTGTGAAGAATGCCCCGAGTGGATCTTCACCTTCGCCGATCTCGTCATGCTCATGATGGGGTTCTTCGTGATTCTGTGGGTGCTCAAGCCCGACCCGGGAAAAAAGGGCGCCCCCGAATCCGATGACTATGTCGTCAAGATCGCCGCCTCCATCCGCGGCGGTTTCGGCTACACCCCCAACCCCTCCAGCCGTGATCCCGTCGATATACAAATGATCATCAACGGGATGTCCAAAACCCATCCGCCCGGCGAAGGCAAGCGCGGCAAAACCGACAACGAACCCAAAGGCGCCGTCGGAACCGAAAACGAAGTCACCAACATCCGCCCCTCCAATCACGCCACCGAGGGCGGCAAAATGCTCTTCGATCGTGGCAGTGACGTCCTGAGCGACAAGATGAAAGCCGACCTCGACGCCGTCGCCGACGTCGTTCGCGGCCACCGCAATATCGTCATGGTCAAGGGACACACCTCCCTCGATGATTTCCCCGACGGCGCAACCGATCAGCAGAAAATGGAACTCTCGCTCAAGCGCGCCCAGGCCGCGGCGGATTACCTGTCACAAAAAGGCGTCGAGCCGAGAATCCTCCGCGTGCAGGGATGCTCAACCTTCGAGCCCCTCACCCAGCGGCAATACACACAGGACGCGCAAGCACTCAATCGACGCGTCGAAGTCGAAGCCACCAATACCCTCGCCGACGACACGCAGGGAAAACCGACTCAACCGAGCGGAAATAATTCGGATACAACAGCCCCCAGCGGACAATAATCGCTAGCGCGATACGCTCGACGTTTTCGATTCGCTCTGCTCCACCCGCGGCGGAAGCCGCCTCAAATAAAGCGCCATCCAACACCCCAGCCCAACCAGCGCGATGACGATGCTGAGCAATTGCCCCATCGTCAGCCATCCAAACGCGATATACCCAAGCTGCTTATCCGGCTCGCGCGTGAATTCCACGATGAACCGGAAAATCCCATAGAAAACAACAAACGCCGCGGCAATCTGCCCATCTCGCCGATTCCTGATCGCCTTCACCGTCCAAACCGCGCAGAGCAACACCGGCCCTTCCAGGAACGCCTCGTAAATCTGCGACGGATGCCGCGGCTCCGTATACCCCGGAAAAATCATCGCCCAAGGCACATGACTCACGCGCCCAACCAATTCGCCATTGATGAAATTCGCAATCCGCCCAAGAAATAAACCAATGGGCGTAACCAGCGCCAAACAATCCGCAATGTTCAAAAACGGCGCGCGATTCAGCTTAGACCAGATCCACAAAACCAGAATCACCCCCGTCAAACCCCCATGAAACGACATTCCCCCATGCCAGATCGCGATCGGCTCCCACCAAGGTTCCGGCGCATCACCCGGCTGGATCTTATNNCAATTCTCCCCCCGGCGACAACTCCCAGCGCCAGCCACCCCACAACATCCGACATCGCCTCTTTGGAAATCCGCAGCGACCCGCTTTTCACCAGCCGAATCAGTACAAGATAGGCCAGCACGAACCCCGTCAGATACGCCATTCCGTACCAGCGGATCTTCAGCGGACCAACATGCACCATCACCGGATCGATTTGCGGATAGTGAATCAGGCCAGGAAATATCACGAGTAAATGGGCTTCAGCCAGTTGGGTTAAATATCGAAATACATGCAAAACTCATACGGATGCGGCCGCTGACGAATCGCATCAACCTCGTTCTCGCGCTTGTACTTGATCCAGTAATGAATCACGTCCGCCGTGAACACATCACCTTTCAGCAGGAATTCATGATCTTCTTCCAAAGCGATCAGCGCCTCTTCCAACGACCCGGGCGCTGAAGATATCCGATCATATTCTTCCGGCGTCAGGTGATACATATTCTTATCCAGCGGATCGCCCGGATGCATCTTATTCTCAATCCCATCAATCGCCGCCATCGCGATCGCACTGAACGCCAGATACGGATTGCACGAACTATCCGGGCATCGGAATTCGATCCGCTTGGTCTTCGGATTCTCGCTGTACATCGGAATGCGAATCGCCGCCGACCGATTCCGGCTGCTGTAAACCAGATTCACCGGCGCTTCATATCCCGGCACCAATCGCTTGTAACTATTCGTCGTGGGATTACACAGCGCACAAAGCGCCGCCGCATGCTTCAAAATCCCGCCGATCGCATACAAACCCAAATCGCTCAGCCCCGCATACTTATTCCCCGCAAACAGCGGCTTATCACCCTTCCACAAACTGAAATGCACGTGCATCCCCGACCCATTATCCTGAAACAACGGCTTAGGCATGAACGTCACCACTTTGCCATGCCGCGCCGCGACGTTCTTGCACACATATTTGTACATCATCACGCTGTCAGACATCGTGACGAGATCCTGATACCGCATATCAATCTCGCACTGCCCGCCGGTCGCCACTTCATGATGATGCGCCTCAACCGGAATCCCCAGCTCGATCAGCGTCGCCACCATCTCACTGCGAATATTCTGCATCGTGTCCATAGGCGGCGTCGGAAAATACCCCTCCTTCAACCTCACCTTGTACCCAAGATTGGTGGGATCTTCTTCGCCGCGCGTCCAAATCCCCTCCCGGCTGCCGACGTAATACTTCCCGAAATTAATCCCCTGATCGTAAAACGCCTGGTCGAAGATAAAGAACTCCAACTCCGGCCCGAAATAAGCCGTGTCGGCAATCTTCGCCTTCTTCAAATAAGCCGCCGTCTTGCGGGCAACCGAGCGCGGATCGCGCGAATATTCTTTCTTGGTGATCGGATCGCGCACATCGCAAATGATCGACAGCGTCGTATGCGTCATGAACGGATCGATCTTGGCGGTATTGGCAACCGGCACGAGCAGCATGTCCGATTCATTAATCGCCTGCCATCCGCGAATGCTGCTGCCGTCGAATCCGTAGCCATGATTGAAGCTATCGAGGGTCAGTTCGCTGATCGGACAGGTGGTATGCTGCCACAACCCGGGAAAATCCATAAAACGAAGATCGAAGAATTCAACATGCTTCTCTTTGCAGAGCTTCAAAACATCAGCGGGAGACATTGAACAATTCCTCTCTCGGAATTCGCGGTCGAGGCCGAATGAGCGAGCGAGGTATGCTAACGGACGGGTGGCGGAGCGTCAAAAACAGGTTTAGCGGTGCCGCTAGAAACCAAACGCCGCACCGCCGGAACCACCGTCACTTCATACATCCCCCCATTATCCGATGGCGGCAGCCACCCCGGCTGAATGGCAAACCGCAGTTTGTACTCGCCCGGAATCACCGGAGCCTGCAACTCAACGGTTCGCCGGAGTTCATGTTGCAGCGTGGCGCCGGCGATGACATCACACGCTCCCCAGCTAGCGGCAACGGCCGTCTGTCCCTTGAAAAAGTAATATCGGATCACCGGTGCAAACTCCGTATGCCCCTTGAAGAGAATCGGATGATCGTAATGGCTCAGCAGAATAATGGGCATTTCGAAAGACGCATTCGCCACGCAACGAAGCGAATTGCCGCCGGCCGGTCGTATCTCCACCTTGGAGTACGCCTCGAAATCATCCACAAAGCGATACCGGATCTCTGTTCCGTTCCTCGCATGCGTGATCTTCAGCGGCTCAAAAAATGCGTTCACGATCATCGCGGGCTTGCCGCGAAACGTATCCTCAATGGGCCAGATGTCGTGCTGCGTGTGCTCATACCAGAACGCGTTGTAAGAATGGGCCGTCTCACCCGTGTAATAGCTGTACTTCCCCGCGTTCTCGTAATCGTTCAGGAACACGACATTCCGCCCATCCGCGATCTGGTGAACATCCGCCGCCCATTTGGCCCAGCCATGCACTATCTCAACCTTTCGATCCAGGAAGCCCGGCAAAAAATCCCACGCGAGAAAAATCCGCACCGGCACGAATACAACAGCCGTCCCCACGGCAAGGACCACCAAAACCTTCGTCAGCCTCCTCCGCTCGCAAATATAGGGAATACCAAGCGTCAGCACCGGCACGAGCGCCACGCTCGTCCAGTGCATATGAATATGCACGCCGAAGGATGCGACAAAGAAGAACGCGAGAATCCCGACCAGGTTGAACTTCAGCGCCCGCCCAAAATCATCCCGCGTCCGGGCGATCAGAGCCCCGGGCAGTAGCAGCACGCCAACGGCCGGCCCAAACACAAACGGCTGCATGAGCGTATAGCCGACGACATTCAACCCATTAAACCCCGAATCCGTCCGGCCTCCAAGGTGATACCGAACCGTCACGAAATCATGCGAATAAAGCCACGCCGCATGCGGCAGCATCAGAACCGATGACACCAGCACAATCAGCCAGAAGGACCCTCGCCGCAGCAGCTTCGGATTGGAAAGCACGGTCAGCCCAACCACCAGAATCCCGTGATATTTGCTCAGCAGCATCCCCGCGATGGCGATCGACAAAGCCACGACGGAAACGCCCACCCGCCCCCTGAGATATTCCCGATAGAAGTAAAAAAATACCGTCGTAAAAAACAGCAGCGGCACGTCCGTCTTAATGAAAAAACTACCCGCCTGCGTCATCGCCAGCCCGGAAACGACCGCGATATAGATCGGAAAAAGCCTGCGTTCCAGCAGCCGCGATCCGACCCAAAGCGTCGCGGTGCTCAGCACGACCATCATAAACCGCGGCCCCAGGTCGCCCGGGAAAATCAGCATCCCCAGCCGCACAAAAAACGCGATCCCCGGCGGATGGTCGAAATATCCCCACGCAAGATTCCTCGCGAATGTCGCGTAATAAGCTTCTTCCCCATCCAGGTTGGTGAAAATCGCCTGAAGTATATTGACGGCAAACCAGACGCCCAGAAACACCCAGAGCAGCCGTTCATTTTTGGAGGAATTCGGATCAACCGCGTGATCGTCCCCGAACGATTGGCTTGCACGATCATTCGCTGCCACATCGCATCGCGATTCCGCTTCATCGCGCAAGCTGGCTGGATTCCAAACACGAACCACTGCGCTTTTCATCAGTGCCGAGAGCATCAATTCCCGCAATTGAAATCCCGTCCATGCGGGCCGTGCACAGACGCAGCCATTCCCCCAAAGCAACCCTGCGCCAATAGAATCAGCGCGAGGCTGCTTCAGTTCTGAATATCTGATTGGTGACAAGCGCGTTCCGGATCAAATCGGCGGCCGCTCAGTTGTCACCAATTGGATAAGCCGGCCACATTCAAAGTCGCGGTCGGGACCGAATGAGCGAGCGAGGTATGCTAACGGACGGGCGCGGGAGCGTCAAAAAGGGTTTTTAAGCGAATTTTCTGCGATGACAAGAGGATAAGTTAGCTACCTCTCGGATCGATTTTCTTGTGAATAGGTTGGCGAGTTGACAGCACCGCACCAATTCCTTGGCGGAGGCGTGCGCTGGGAAGCATAATAGGTGATATGACCGAAGCTCAGAAGCTTGAGCGCGATCTCACCAGAGCCGTACGCCAACTACGGGTCGCAGATTCGTTGCTATTCCTGAACAAGGTGCTGGCGGTTTCACGGGGCGAACTGGACGATCCGGAAACACAAGCGCTGATTGCTCGACAACCACACGGAACGCCAGCGTTCGTGATCTATATCATCGTCAAGTATCTGATGCAGTACGGGCGCATGAATACGGTTCCCGTTTTGGACGGTTACAACTTCTCGCAAATCCTGCGCTGCGCTTTTCGACTTGCCATCGCCGATCCGCTCGCCGATAGCAGTGACAGTTCAGTTCACGGTTATCTCGTCCGGATGATGTCGCAGCAGATGACCCGACAAATAATCTCGCAGAGTTACGGCCTAGCTATTGGTCTTTTTCAGGACTTGGACGCGGTAGTTGGACCGAAACCGATAGATCTACGTCGAGAGGTTGAAGATGTCATTAAAATGCCCGTCGAATTGTTTATGCGGATTGGGCACGCTGCCCATGCTGCAACCAGCGCCCAACATGGCTCCGTACATCTTCGGGGGACTCTCAACCTCGATTGGTTATCAAAGGCTGCGATAGACATCCCTGGGATTCCGTGGATTGAAAAATGGCCGGACTTTGCTCGTGTAACGGCCGTCGATCAGCAAGCCTTTAACGCGGAGGCGCTACGGTGCAATGTAAATACTGAGTATGCATATGGATTAAGTCCCTTGCGACGGCATCCGCTAGTCCAGGTTGCGGCTGATCGTTTCATTGCTGTTGATCCATCGCTCCTAGTGGAACGCACTAGTTGGGGTGTTTTTTACGATATCTTTGAGAAATACCAGGAGGCGGACGAACTTTCAGATTTCACAGAGCCTTTCGGATATGCCTTCGAACGATTCGTGGATAACCTGCTCCAGTCCGCCCTCCCCGGAGGTTCGATATGGCGAGAGACGGAATCGCCTGGGGCAGATAGGATAAAGAAAAGCAAAGGAAAAACCCATCAAATAGGCGACTTGGCATACCGCTCGATCACTAACTCCGTTCTCATTGAGGTGACGTCATTGCGGCCAACCCGCGAATTTTGTGCGTTGGCTCGAAGGGAAGACCTGCAACACGCCGCCACACGCATCGCGAAAGAAGTGCTGCAGACGTTCGAGCACATAAAGTCGATTCAGACCAATGCTTGGTCGAACGAAGGTCTTTCTCCCGGTCAATGGGTGGGATTGGTGGTCACGTTTGGCCGCTTCGAAACTATCAATAGTCCGTTCTTTCGGAAACTGATTGACGAGCAATTGGGTGCGGATGCTTCAAAGCCATATCTGGTACTCTCGCTCGTGGAGTTAGATTGCGTAGTTAAGCTAGTGGAGGGTGGGCGGGATTTCGGATCTTTGATTGCTCAATTTGCGGCCAAACCATCATTCGATCCGGTCACCGGAGAATACAAAGAGGAATTACGCGATGATGCAGTTAGCTCGTTTGCGAAAGCTAGAACGGCTCGAATGTATGATTTTCTTCCGACGGAGAATAAAAGTGTCGCAAGCTTCTAAGCACATTCAGACGTTTACCTGCGTCAAACCCGACACCTCCGGCAACATCCCAGCCCTCGAATACGCCCGCGCCTCTCTCGCCCGCAAATTAATCATTCAGCGAAAGGCCCGCGGCTGGTCCCAAGCCGAACTCGCCCGCAAAGCCGGCGTCCGGATCGAAACCATCAACCGCCTGGAAAAGGCCAAGCACACCGCCGATCCGGTCACAGTCCGGAAAATCGAAGCCGCTTTTGAAATCCATCGCCGCCGCACATCCAACGCTCGAAAAGCCGGCTGACGCTGACAATGCTTGATCACCAGCAAGCAGCGGAAAATTCCTTCAATTTTCCCCTTGCAATTCATCCATAAGTTAGGTAAATGTTCGTACATGACTGATGCTCGCGGCATCGACCTGACCCAATCCGCGCGCAGCCCCGCAAACACAAAAATGACGATGCCACACGTTCCCCAAAAATCGGCCCCTCAATGGCGACTTATCTCCCGCCATAATAAAAGCTTAGAAGAATCGTCCCAAAAACACCCCCTCCCCCCCGGTGGGACATTTANNACTCACCTGTCACCTGCCCGCCCCGAGCAACGTCGAAGGACTCCACTCACTCATGAAGCCCACTCTTCCCCATCAAAATGGGACATTTTGCAACGTCCTGAGACTCTATCAAGTGCCAAATCCCCAATTGCAGAGACTGGCCCGATTCTTACGCTTGCCCACCAGTCAACATTTTGGTTTTTACGCTGGACATTGGTATGACGATTTGTAATGATTCGCTTTCTTCCACGGTCGAACCAACCGTATTTACAACTGGAGACCTTACATGTCTAACGCTCGCCAAGAGGCGATCAAGGCTATTGCTTTAACTAAGCACAAATTAGCCAATGTCGATTTCAAGACCATCCATCTTAAAGAGGTGTTTGGAGCCAATGTTTTCAGCGAAGCTGAGATGCAGGCCCGGCTGCCGAAGTCGGCCTTCAAGAGCATCATGAAGACCATTCGCGAAGGGGCGCCCTTTGATCCCAACGTCGCCGACGCCGTCGCGGCCGCCATGCGCGATTGGGCCCTCGAACACGGCGCAACCCATTACACCCACCTCTTCCAGCCGATGACCGGCATCACCGCCGAGAAGCATGACAGCTTCCTCACCCCCGAAGGCTCCGGCGCTCTCGCCGTCTTCAGTGGCAAGGAACTCGTCAAGGGCGAACCCGACGCCAGCAGCTTTCCCAGCGGCGGCCTGCGCTCGACGTTTGAGGCCCGCGGTTATACCGCCTGGGACCCGACCAGCCCGGCATACATCATGGAGCATCCAAATGGCGCTACGCTCGTCATTCCAACGGCGTTTCTCAGTTGGACCGGCGAAGCTTTGGACAAGAAGACGCCGCTGCTCAAGAGCATGAACGCGCTGAGCGGGCAGGCGATTCGCATCCTGAATCTGTTCGGCCATTCCGGAATTCATAAAGTATTCACCACCGTCGGGGCCGAGCAGGAATATTTCCTCATCGACAAACATTTTTACCTCGCCCGTCCCGATCTGATCGCGTGCGGCAGGACCCTCTTCGGAGCAACCCCGCCCAAGGGACAGGAACTCGAAGATCAGTATTTCGGCGTCATTCCGGAGCGCGTCCTGGCGTTCATGGCGGACTGCGAAAATGAACTCATCAAGCTGGGCGTCCCCGTCAAAACCCGCCACAACGAAGTGGCCCCAAGCCAGTTTGAACTCGCCCCGCTCTTTGAAAACAGCAATCTGGCCACCGATCACCAGAACATGATCATGGAGCTGATGCGCCGCACGGCCGACAAGTACGGCATGGTCTGCCTGCTGCATGAAAAGCCATTTGCCGGAATCAACGNNGGCAAGCACAACAACTGGTCGATGTCCACCGACGCCGGCGAAAATCTCCTCAACCCCGGCGATACGCCGCATGACAACGCACAGTTTTTGGTTTTCTGTGCGGCAGTCATTCGAGCCGTCAGCAAATACAGCGAGATTCTTCGCCTCTCGATTGCCAGCGCGCATAACGATCATCGCCTCGGCGCCAACGAAGCGCCGCCGGCGATTATCTCCGTCTTCCTCGGCGAGCAATTGACCGACATTTTCGAGCAAATCGAAAAGGGTCCGGCCAAGAGCAGCAAGCAAGGCGGCATGTTTGAAACGGGCGTTTCGATCCTTCCAAAACTGCCGCGCGATGCGGGCGATCGGAACCGCACGAGCCCGTTTGCCTTCACCGGCAACAAGTTTGAATTCCGGGCCGTTGGTTCCAGCGCGAACGTGTCTGGCGCCAACACCGTGCTGAACACGATCGTCGCGGAGAGCCTGGATTTCATCGCGACCAAGCTCGAAGCGGATGTAAAAGCCGGCAAAGATCTGATCAAGGCAGTCCAGGAATTGCTGCCATCGATCATCAAGGAAAACAAGAAGGTGCTGTTCAACGGCAATGGCTATGCGGACGAATGGCACGCCGAGGCCGAGAAACGCGGCCTGCCGAATCTCAAAAGCACGATCGACGTGCTGCCGGTCGTGATCCGCAAGGACACGATCGACCTGTTCACCAAATNNTTCCGAAAAGGAATTGACCAGCCGATTCAACATCCTGTCCGAAGCGTACGTCAAGGCCGTCAATATCGAAGGCCTGACCGCGCTGCTGATCGCCAAGACCTACATTCTTCCGGCAGCTTTGCGATTCCAGAAGGAAATAGGCGAATCGGTCTCCGCGGCCAAAGCGGCTGGCGCAGGCACCCCCGCGGGCATCGAATTGCTCTCAACGGTCATCAGCGGCATCAACGATCTGTCTCGCAACATCGGCTTGCTGGATAAGGCGATTGGCCATCACGGCGACGGCGATGCCTTCGCGCATGCGAAGCACATGCGGACAGCGGTGTTGCCCGCGATGCTCGAACTTCGAAAAGTCGCCGACAAGCTGGAGACAATCACCCCCGACGATCTCTGGCCGCTGCCGACGTATCGCGAAATGTTGTTCATTAAGTGAACGGCTAAATCACGGATTTAAGCCCCGGATGTTTATGCATCCGGGGCTTTTTCTATTTACAATTTTCGCTCTTGCCAAATTCACGCATCAATCTTTCTTCCACGCCCGATGCGGCTGATTCGCGCAATCGCTGGATAACGGGATTCTTGCAACCCGTCTGCACAATCCGCTGCGACGCGGCGCCGCTGCACACCACAGCGCACGCAGGCGCAAGCCTCATTCGGCAATGGAGCGATCCGCTCGAAGCGTTGCGATGGATGTCGCAAACGTTCTGGCCCGGTGAAGGTCGATGGATCGGCTATCTGAGCTACGATCTCGGACGCCTGTTCGAGACGCTGCCTTCGCACGCAACGAACGACTTGGGTTTGCCACTGTTCGTCTTCACCTATTGCCGCCCTATCGGCGATCGCCCGGCCGGCGCTGAGCCGGATTATGGAATCAGCGCCGCAGCGTTAGCCTCAGACTTCACGCGAGCGGAATATGAGACGGCTGTCGCAAAGGTAATGGAATATATTTCCGCTGGCGATGTCTTTCAGGTGAACCTATCGCAGCGGTTCACCGCCGGACTTTCACTCCATCCGGCGGAGATTTACCAGCGGCTCGTGCGGGAATCGCCATCGCCATATGGCGCTTATCTTGGGTATGAAGACTTTGCGATCGTCTCGAATTCTCCCGAGCTGTTCTTCCGCGTAACGCCCGACCGGAAGATCATCACACGTCCGATCAAGGGAACACGGCCGATGAAGCCGGGCATGGAATCGGAACTGCGGGATTCGGCCAAGGATCAGGCGGAACTGAACATGATCGTGGACCTCGAGCGAAACGATCTGGGACGGATTTGCCAGGTTGGAAGCGTCCGCGTTTCCGAGCCGCGAGCAATCGAGGCTCATCCGACTGTCTATCACGGCGTGGCAACGATCGAAGGAAACTTACGCGATGACATCGGCTTCGTAGATCTGCTGCGGGCCATGTTTCCCGGCGGCAGCGTTACGGGCGCGCCAAAGATTCGGGCGATGGAGATTATTGATGAATTGGAGCCGGTCCGGCGCGGGCCGTACTGCGGCTCTATCGGATATCTCGATGTGGAAGGGAATATGGAATTCAGCGTCGCAATCCGGACGATGATCGCCAAGAGTGGCCGGATTCACATTTCGGTTGGCGGAGGAATCGTGGCCGATTCCAATCCCGCGGCGGAATATGAAGAAACGCTTGTAAAAGCAGGAGCAATGTTTCAGGCAGCGGGAATCGAGACGGCGGACGTGGAAAAGATATTGGGTGAGCTTTAAATGGAAGTCGGGTATAATTGCGCCTGACCATTTACCGTAAATGTACCTTGGTCAAGATCGTTGCGAGCATAGGCCATGACTCAATTCACGCGTATCACATTTGATCCGGCCGTTATGGGAGGCAAGGCGTGCATTCGCGGGTTGCGCGTCACTGTGGGAATGATTCTGGGCTTGCTCGCCGCTGGTCGCACGCGCGATGAAATCCTCAAGGCATATCCATATCTGGAACCGGGAGACATTGACGAGGCTCTTTCATACGCCGCGTGGCGCGTCGAAGAACGCGAAGTTCCCGCATGAGCGTCAAGATTCTGGTTGATATGAATCTTTCGCCGGATTGGGTGGGCGTCCTGGCACGGAACGGAGTCTCAGCAGTTCATTGGTCAGCAGTTGGGGAGCCCGGCGCAGCGGACCGAAAGATCATGGAATGGGCGATTGCTAACCAATGTGTTGTCCTTACTCACGACCTGGATTTTGGAACGGTTCTGGCTTTGACCCATGGCACGGGACCAAGTGTATTACAGATACGTACGGGAGATGTACTCCCATTGCACCTTGAAGAACGGATCGTGACAACGATTCGTCGATATGAGACGGATCTTGAAGCGGGCGCGTTGATTGTCATCGATATGACCTATTTCCGCGTGCGAATCTTACCCCTCTAAGATCATCATGCTGCTTGCAAAGATTACTACCGTCATTGAACAAATCGCCCCATCGTCATTGGCGGAATCGTGGGACAACGTCGGCCTGCTGACAGGCGATCCGTCGCAGAATATCTCCGGAATCCTGCTCACGATTGACTACACGCAAGCGGTGGCGGAAGAGGCTCGCAATAAGAAATGCGATTTGGTGATCGCTTACCATCCGCCGATCTTTCATCCGCTGAAGCGGGTGGTTGCGGGAAATCTGGTCTTTGACGCGATTCGCCATGGCGTGGCGATTTACTCGCCGCACTCGGCCCTGGATGTGGCCGAAGGCGGAACGAACGACATGCTCGCGGATGTGTTGGGCTTAACGGATCGGCAGGCCCTACGAACCCCAGAACTAAAGCCGTCGCAATATAAATTGGTGGTGTTTGTTCCGGTGGAAGCGGTGGAGCGTGTGAGCCGAGCGCTGTTTGAAGCCGGGGCGGGAATTATCGGGGAATATTCATCGTGCAGTTTCCGATCGGCGGGAACCGGAACATTCTTTGGGGAAAAGGACGCACATCCAACGGTCGGTCAGGCAGGCAAATTGGAAGAAGTGCAGGAAATTCGGCTGGAGACGCTCGTACCGATTGCTGGCGTGAATGCCGTGCTTAAGGCACTTCGCCAGAGTCATCCTTATGAAGAGCCGGCATTTGATTTGAACATTCTGGCGGCGGCGGATGCGAAGCCGAAGGGAATGGGACGTATTGGGTCGCTGCCACCGACTGCGCGGGCTGAAGTTTTCGCTCGGATAAAGCGAGAACTCGAGATCGATCATCTGCTAATCGCCGGACCGGCGGAAGGAACCATCACGCGCGCGGCGGTTTGCGCCGGATCGTGCGGAGATCTATTGGATGATGCGTTGAAATCCGGTGCGGAACTTTATCTAACCGGCGAAATCCGGCATCACGACGCGGTAAAAGCGGCAGCTAACGGAATGACGGTTGTGTGCACGCTGCATTCCAATAGCGAGCGGGCGGTCCTGAAGCGCGTCAAGAAGCGGATGGAGGAGATGGCAGGAATGCCGCCGATTGGGATTGCGGAGATGGATCGGGATCCGTTTTCGGTGAGGTGACGGCGAGAGGTCGATTGACGATGGCCGACAAACGAACATTGGGACTGCTGGCGGCGGTCGTCCTCTTGTTGATCACGGCGGGGGCCGCAGTTGTCGTCATTAAATCTTATGTGTGGTCAGGGGAATCAGCGGATTCGGCGGCCGTGGTGGCGGCCACGTCCTCAACTTCGGCGGCGGGACCGGCGACTCAGCCGGAAACTTGGGTGATGCCGGACTTTTCAAAGATGACGCCGCGGTTCACCAGCGCGGATTTCGGGCGTGACGCCGTCATCATGGACAAGCCAAACGGAAAGATCGCCTCCAAAGCGGGGTTCTATTTTTTTGAATCATCGCCGGGAACATTCTGGTATTGGCACCGGCCATGGCCGCATCTGAACGCAAACTTCGCATGTGAAGTGGTCGGGCGCATCGCATCCGGCGAACAAGCGACATGGTCGCTATACCTGAGTAATCTGGGGACACCGCACCAGGGAATTCGCGTTGTTTTTCACGCGGACGGGACTCTGGAGATCGACCGAAGCATCGTAGCCGATGCGAAATTTTCCGAAATTCATATCGAGCCATTCGCGCATCCGGCGATCAAATTGGGAGCGGAGTTCAATCGGCTGCTGGTCGTTCTGCGGGGACAGGATTTGGAAGTGTTCGTCAACGGTGTGTCGGTCTGTGAACCCGTTCACCTCCAACAACATATTTTGCCGGCGACCATTTCGCTGTCGGCGTCGGCAGGGCCGGATGAAGCGAGCCGGATTGAGTTCACGAGTTGCAATGTTTGGTGGGTAAGAAATTAGGCCAAGAATGTTCTCACGCACGCTGGAACGCTCGTCATTGTGCATACGGTCCTTCAACCACATCCCAGCCATCCGGAAGCGACGGCTCCGCGAAATCTTTGTCCGATGCCCCGCTGTTGATCTTTATGTTCGTCAGATCCGTCGTTTTTGTGGTGACTTCCGCAACATCTTCGGTTTGAATTCTTCGCGGCATGTCGCTCGCGGTTTCAACCCAGACGTCGATGGCTTTGAATTGTTTGGCGAATTGCGTACCTGGCTTGGGAGTCAGTTGAAGATGGACTGTCGCCGGCGGATCATCTTTGGCCGGATCGATTTTCTGCACGCTGAAGAGTTGCAGAACATCCTCCTTTTTTTGACCGAGCGGAAGCGGGAACGGACCCTGGCCGAGCTTGAAGAGATCGAGTTTTTGGCCGGGCTTCAGGATTTGTTGGCGGGTTTCGTGTTTGGATTGGTAATCGCGCTCGACGAGCAGGCCGTTATCGAGGGTGTACTGATGATCGACGGTGAATATTTTATTGCCGAGTTGCTTTTGGGTGAAAGCCACGCGGATTCTGGCGTCGTCTTCGCCCTTGCGCTGGAGAATGACCGAGCCGATGTTGACCGTGGAATCGCCGGTACTGTTGTCGCTGTCGGTCAATCTTACCGCGGCGGAGAAATCCTGAAGGCTTCGTCCGCGCGCGTCCAAGGCATCGAGGATTTCATTGACCGAGGAATTCGCGGTGAGAGCTACCGGCTGAGTAGAGGCGGCCGCCAGTTGCAGGATCAAACCCAAACCAACGAGCCATTTTGGCATATTGCTCCTGTTCAGAAATTTCGCGATTGCAGCAGATCAGTAAGTTCCAGCAGACTAGCGACGGTAAGCCATGGCTCGACGGCAAAATGCCGGGGTTTGCCGTGGCTGATCCACACAGGGCGGATATCCGCTGCAAGGGCGGCTTCCACATCATATTGTCCATCGCCGACCATCCAAACTTCTTCGGGCTGTATGCCCAGTCGTTTGCAAGCGAGGAAAAGAGCGAATGGATCGGGCTTGAACGGGCCGTCCTCGCGCGTGATCACGGTCTCGAAATCCAACTTGTGGCGCGCGATGACGGTGGCAACGCTGAGACGACTGTTTCTAGTAATCAGGGCCATGGAAATCCGCATGGATTTTAGCAACGCCAATAGCTCGCGGCAGCCACTATTCAATTGTGATTGTTCGGCGGCGACTTTTTCGTGTCGCACTAGGACAGCTTCCGCGAGAAATCGTCGCGATTCGTCCAGAGCAGCCAACGATTCCAGAATCGGCCCGGGTCCGATTCCCATCTCGGCTTTAATGCGCGGGAAATCGAGCATCGGCTCGGTGAGGGTGCCGTCCATGTCGAAGAGGACCGCACGCGGCAAAATTTTGAGGGCATTGTTCATGCAGCAGTTATTTGCGGAGCATTCAAACTGATCTACTACCCTGCCGCAACGGTTCCATCTATACTTTTGATCCACTCAAATGGCACAAATCACCAATTGGCGGCGTCTGCATGGCTCGGCATTCGACGGGCGATCTGTGCTCGTCACCGGCGGGGCCGGATTCATCGGGTCACACCTGGTGGCAGCTTTGAATGAGCTGGGGGCGAAGATCACCGTCCTGGATGATCTATCCGCGGGAGGCGATGGCAAATCACTGCCGAAAGGCGTTGAATTTGTCCTTGGATCGATCCTCAATGAATCGGTTTTGCAAAAATGTTCCGCCGGGCGAGAGCTTGTATTTCATCAGGCGGCATTGGGTTCCGTGCCGCAGAGCATGGAAGAGCCGGTTCGGTTTCAATTGGTGAATTCGACGGGGACATTGAATGTATTGGAGGCGGCGCGGAAGGCGAAGGTTCGGCGGGNNCAGCAGCAGCGCATATGGGGACAGCGCGACATTGCCGAAAATTGAGACGATGCCGACGGCGGCGCGGAGTCCGTATGCCGCGACGAAAGCAGCGGGTGAAGCACTGCTGGGGGCATATAGCGCAGGAATGGGGATCGACACGGTGAGCCTACGGTATTTCAATATATTCGGGCCGCGGCAGAGAGCGGACAACGCATATGCGGCGGTAATCGCGGCGTTCGCCAAGGCATTGCTGGCAGGTAAGCGGCCGACGATTTTTGGAGATGGAGAGCAATCGCGGGATTTCACGTATGTGGATAACGCGGTGCATGCGAATCTCCTGGCGGCGAGGAAATCGGAGAGGCTGGATGGAGCAGTGATCAACGTCGCCTGCGGGATTCGGGTGACGATCAATGAACTGGCGAGCCGGATGGCGAAATGGCTGAAACGGGAGGATTTGAAGCCGAGCTATCTGGGTGAACGTGCGGGGGATGTAAAACATTCGCAGGCGGATATAGGGCTCGCGCGGCGGGTGCTGGGATATGAGCCGATTGTGGATTTCGCGACCGGGCTGGATGCAACGATGGAGTGGTACAAATTGATTAACAGCTAAGTAAGAGGCCGCTTGAGACTCCGTCCGGCCCTTTTGCCGGATATACAAGAATCCCATATTTATTCCCGGCGTCGCTCTTTTTTGTGCGGGGAGGTATGATTGCTTGTGGAAGGAGCCTATGGCCAAGCGATCGCCGCTGGCAGAAAAAGTGGATGAGATAAAGGAACGGATCGCTTCAGCAGCGGCGAAGGCGAAGCGCGATCCGGGGGAGATTACCCTCATNNTAAGATTCGGGAGGTCTTGCAGCTTGGGGTGAGCGATCTGGGGGAGAGCCGGGTTCAAGTCCTGACGCAGCGGGCGGCGCAACTCAATGAATTTTTTCAGCGGCGGGCGATTCACGGCGACGGAGCTCCTCCGCAGCGACTTCGCTGGCACATGATCGGGCACTTGCAGCGGAATAAAACCAAGGCTGCGCTGCCGGTAATTCACATGGTTCATAGCATCGATAGCCTGCGGCTGGCGGAAGAACTGGACGTGCTGGCCACGAAGATCGGGCGAAAGATTCCGGTTTTGCTTCAGATCAATACGGCGGAAGAAGCGACGAAATTTGGTGTCGCCGTCGGGGCTGCGGTGCATCTGGCGGAACAAATCGATTCAATGCCGGGATTGCAGATGGCGGGATTGATGACAATGGGGCCGCTGGAAGCGCCGGAGCAGAAGGTTCGGCACGTTTTTGCGCGGACGCGGGAGATTTTTGAGGAATTGAAGTGGCACAAGATCGGCGGCACGGGGCTGCGGCATTTGAGCATGGGGATGAGCCAGGATTTTGAGGCGGCGATCGCGGAGGGGGCGACGATGGTGAGGATCGGGACCGCCCTCTTTGGCGGAAAAGTCATTGAGGCGGACAATATCGTCGATTGACCGGGATTCTGGCAACGGGAGCCATGCACGTCGATTTCTTTGATTTTTTTCGATACGTGCTGGGGACGGTGGTCTCGATTTACGCCACGGTCGTCACGCTGCAATCGTTGTATGGATGGTACGTTTATCTGAGCGGTCAGGGGCGGTATTACTCGCTGATGCGGCGATACATCATGCTGCAGGGGCTGCGGCTTCGGATCAAGGCATTTGGCGGGGATACGCTGATTTGCATTTTACTTACGGTGGCGATGATTTTGCTGCTTCGCGCGCACCAGCTTGTGGCGCGGATGGATCCTTTTGCCCATTCCGATGGCCGACGAATTGCCACAACCCGATGAGAGCGCCGGCGCTGGCCGGGAGATCGTGATCTCGGCGCCACCGCCGGCCGCGCCCGAGCCCGCGATTGGACAGCCGCCGACGCGGCAGATTTCTGAATTGCCGAAGGATGAACTGTCGCACCTGGCGGAGAGTCTCGGATTGGATGCGACACGGTTCAAGACGCAGCAGCACCTCGTCGCCGCGGTGCACGAGCGGCGCCAACTGATCGCGGGCATGGACCGGCAGGCGATGCTGGATGTGGTGAGATGGGGACGGCGGCCGGTGACGGTGAACGCGAGCAAAGAACAGATCGCTCAGGAAATCGCGCGCATCCGATCCATGAAATTCGGTGGGATCTCGCATCGGGGATTGATGGCTCTGGCCCTGCTGCGAGGACTCGAGGCGACCGAAGAGGATCCGGCCCCCCGGATCGTGCGGAGGCTCAGACGGCAGGAGGGATTTTTCAGCCGGCTGAATCGTAAGCGTCGGGCGATATTGGGTGGGATGGTGGCGTCGATTGTTGGGGAGAAGGATTCGACGGCAGACTACAAATTCCTGCCGGACCCTAACGCAGGGGATGGGAATCCAGGATCGGCTGGATCGGTCAAGCCGGAGTCGATCAGAGATGCGATCGAAGAATCGGGGCTTTTCGGCGGGATCAGCAACCGCATCAAAAAGGGCGCGGATCAATATCTCAACCAGAAGCTGGATGAAATCGAAGCCAGGATCGATCGCAAGCTGGATGAGATCGACCGGCGGCTGGCGGAGTGGCGGGACAAGGAGATCGCCAATCGGATCAAGATTTTGAAGATCACGCTCTGGGCCAGCGTGATTGTCGGGATTTTCTCACTGATTTATGCGTATGTGACGGAAGTATTTTTCAAATGAGCGGCGGCAAAAACGGCTGGCAGGTTTTTCGGGCGCTGCGGCATCCTAATTACCGTCTGTTTTTCGGGGGGCAGTTTGTCTCTGTCATTGGGACGTTTCTAACCAATACGGCGATGGGCTGGCTGGGGGGAACGCTTACCAATGATCCGCATCGCAAGGCGCTGTTTATCAGCCTGGTGCTGTTCGCTTCGCAGATTCCACTGTTTGTTTTGGGGCCGCTGGCTGGGGTGTGGGTGGACCGGATGAACCGGCAAAAGCTGCTGGTGGGGACACAGATATTGTCGATGCTTCAATCGTTCGCGCTGGCGGGATTGGCGCTGCTGATCTTCCTGCTGCCCGAGGCAGGGAATTTATCGCGCATGAGCCAGTGGTATGCCGNNCGCGCTGGCGGGATTGGCGCTGACGCATCAGATTAATTTGCCGATCGCGGTCGGACTGGCGCTGTTTCAGGGACTAGTCAACGCGTTTGATATTCCGGGGCGGCAGGCGTTTCTGGTGGAGATGGTGACGGATCGGCAGGACCTGGCCAATGCGATCGCGCTGAATTCGACGATGGTTCATAGCGCGCGGCTGATCGGGCCGGCGGCCGCGGGATTGCTGATTCACTGGGTTGGGATGGGATATTGCTTTCTGTTCGACGGGTTTAGCTATCTGGCCGTGATTGCGGCACTTTTGGCGATGCATATCGAGCCGCGGGTGATGCGGAAACAGAAATCATTATTTCAGGAGTTTTCTGACGGGCTGCGATATGTGGCGGGATTTCCGCCCGCGCGCGAGTTGCTTGTGCTGATGGCGCTGTTCAGCTTGTCCGGCGTTCCGGCGGCGATGGTGCTGATGCCGCTGTTCGGATCGCACTTTGGCGGGGCGACCCGGGGTGATCTGGTGTATGGATTTCTCAGCGCCGCTTCGGGGCTGGGGGCGCTGGTTGGAGCGATTCGGTTGGCTTCGCGCAAAACGGTGCTGGGGCTGGGAAGGCTGATTGCGATATCGTCGCTGACTTACGGCCTGGCGCTGGCGGCGTTCGCGTTTTCCAATCAGCTGGTGATTTCGCTCATGATTATTCCGCTGGCGGGTTGGGCGATGATCACGAATTTCGCGGCTTCGAATACGATTTTGCAAACACTGGTGGAAGACGACAAACGGGGGCGGGTAATGAGCTTTTTCGCGATGTCGTTTATGGGGATGACGCCGNNATTATGGCGGGCGTTTGCGTCGCGGCATCGCTCAGGTTCTGGGTCGTTTTGCCGGGGATTCGGAAGTATGTCCGGCCGGTTTATGTGCAGCGGGGGATTTTGCCGGAGATCGCGGAAGGGTTGCGGATTGCGGACGGACCGCAGCAGGTGGAATCCTGAGGCGAGACAAATACGGGGCGCAGGCTTATAAATTCGATAACGTGTCGCCTGAGGCGCTGGAAAAATTTTTGCGGGATTTGCCGCGGAATGGCACGCTGGTTAAAGACCGGGGCTATCGGCAGGTGTGGCGATTTGAGTTTGAGGGGCGCGGATATTATCTGAAATTTTACCCCCGGCGGGGAATGGGGCTCAAGCGCTTGTTTCGGGGAAGCCCGGCGCGACGGGAATTTGTGCGGCTTCAGGCGCTGCAGCGAGCCGAGGTTTCGGCGCCGCGCGCCGTGGCGCAGCTTGTGGGGTTCAGACTACGCGGGGAAGGTGGGGATGCGGTGATTCTGGAGGCGATTGAGCCGGCTGTTCCGCTGGATCAATATTTCACTGACTTCAACATGCGGGGCGAGGAGATTCCGGGCCGGTACCATCTTGTGCAGGAGGTTTTACATCTGCTTCATGGTCTCGGAGCGGCGCGACTCGGGCACGATGATCTTCATCTGGGAAATATGCTGCTGCGCAATGGAACAGTTTATCTGCTCGATGGGTATGCGATTCGGTTTGGGGGATTGAAGCTGAAACATATGCTCAAGTTGGCGCACAGTGTGCGTGGCTTGGCGACGCGGTCAGAGCGGCAGCGCGGATGGAATGAACTGGGGCCGGGCGGGCGAATGCCGATGAATAATCCGGTGAGCGGGCGGCAGTGGCGGAAATTTATTGAGCGAACTCGGCGCGAGAACGATTATTTTGGGGTGCTGAAATTCGGGGCCTGGCGCGGGCATTTTTTCAAGCAGTACAAATATTCGCGAAGATGGGCGCCGGCGAGCGAGCTGCGCGTGCAGGCGGAAGACTGGGAACGAGCGTGGCCGGAACTTTGGCAACAAATCGAGACGGACAAATTGACCGTCATCAAGCGTGGAGCGAGCGGGGATGTGATGGCGGGAGCGGTGATGATCGGTGGGAGGCGCGTGGAGATTATCGCCAAACGATCGTTTAAGCGGCATTGGTATCGTTATGTGAATGAGATCGGGCGCGGAAGCCGGGCGTGGCGAGCGTGGCACAAAGCCTGGGCGTTGACGGCGCGGGATATTCCGACGGCGTGGCCGCTGTTGGTGATGCAAAAACGCGCGCTCGGATATATCACGGATAGCGTGATTGTTTTTGAGCGGGTGGCGGGTTCAACGCTGGCTAGCGCGGATTTGGATGCGATGACGGCTGATGACCGCGACATGCTGATGCGCCGAACCGGCGGAATTTTGCGAAAAATCGATCAGCTTGGGCTGGGGCATTTTGACGCGAAGGCAAGCAACTGGATTGTGCGCGAGGATGAGAAGACGGGGCCGACGCCGGTGCTGGTGGATGTCGATGGGATTCGCTTTCGGCGATGGGCGGCTCTGGGGATTACGCGGCTGCTGCGGAGCATGCGGGATCATTCGCAATATACGGTGGAGGATTCGCTGGCGCTGTGCCAGGGATATACGCCGTTTTCCAAAACAGAAATTCGACAGGAGGCATGAGCTTGGGAATGCTGAATGATCAATCGTATTCGCCGCGGCGCGTGCTGATCATTAAGCCGAGCGCCATTGGAGACATCGTTCATGCGCTGCCGGTGTTACCGAGATTGAAACGACGCTGGCCGGGGGCGAAATTGAGTTGGCTGGTTACGCCAGGATGCGCGGGGCTGGTGCAGGGGCATCCGCTATTGGATGAGACGATTTTATTTGAGCGCGGACGATTTGGGCATGGTTGGTATAACCCGGCGGCGCTTTGGGATCTGGGGGGATTTGTGTGGGACCTGTTCCGGCGGTAGTTTGATCTGGTGATTGATCTTCAGGGATTGTTCCGTAGCGCTTGGGTTTCGCTGGCGAGCGGTGCGTCGCGGCGGATTGGATTTTCCAACGCGCGCGAATTTGCGCCGTGGTTTTATACGGATCTCGTGGATTGCTCGTGGAAGAACGATCACGCGGTGGATCGATATCTGAAGATCATCACGGAGCTGGGTTGCGATGAACGCCCTCCAGAGTTTTGCTTTGCAGTGGATAAGGAGGATCGGCGGCATATCGACCAATTGATTCCGCCGGGAACCCAATTCGCGGTGCTGCTGCCGGGGACGAATTGGGCAACGAAACAGTGGCCGGTAGAGCGGCTCGCGGAATTGGTGAAGCCGCTGAAGGAGCGATTTGGCCTGGAGTGCGTGGCGGCAGGCGCGGCTGGAGATGCAAAGCTGACGAGCCTCATTCCGGCGAAATTTGATCTGACGGGCAAGACAAACCTTCGGCAGATCGTGGCGCTTTTGGAGCGGGCAAGTCTGGTGGTGGGGAATGACACTGGGCCGATGCATATGGCCGCGGCGCTGGGAAGGCCGCTGGTGACGCCATATGGACCGACTGATCCGGGGAGGACTGGGCCATATGGAAGAGACGAAAGCGTGGTTCGGTTAAACCTGCCGTGCATGCCGTGCTATTCGCGAACGTGTTCGCATGGAAGCTGTATGAGATGGCTGGAGGTTGAGGCTGTTATGCGCGTTGCGGCGGATCAACTGGAGAAAGCCGGCCAAGGCTCACTTCATGATGTTAAAATCCAAATGTGATCCACATATGGATAAAAGAAAATTTGAATTTAAGAGTATTAAATTAAAGTAATTATGACGCTTTTATGTTATTGCCAACATTAAGATTTGGTTAGTTTCCCCTAAAAGTTTGTTAGCGGGCCGGGGGGTGGATACACTCCTGAAGTAACCGTTCCAGGGAAGGTTAAAACTATGACTGCTCAACTACGATCAGCTTTTCGAGCGGTGGTTCTCCCCTCTTCCGACGCGTACCCGCAGGATACGCCTACGCGGCGGCTCCTGGGAGAACTGGGGCATGATGTCGCGCGCGCGAATTCGCCCGATCATGCGCTGGAACTGATCAATTCCGATCACACCGATCTACTGGTGGTGGATATCACCAATGTCGCCAACCGCGAATTGTTTGAATCGCTATGTGAATTGCCGGAATCTAAACGGCCTGATCAGGTGGCGATTTTTACGGATTCGATTGATGGGCAGCTTCGCGATTGGCGGAGGCGGGTCTTACCATCGCATGTTCATGTTTTTCTAAAGCCGCTTCATATGCATGGATTGCTTGGGGTGCTCAGGCAGATGGAGCAGGGGCAAAATGCCAAGGTCGGCGCCTGAGTTTTTTCTGGCGGGTCAATTCAAAAAATCTGAATAAAAGCGATCAATGCGATGCGCCGTTCTGGAGCAGGCTGATGGGGCGGTCTGCGTCGGTGTGCTGGAGCATGGTGGTCACGTCCTGGGTGGAATTCTTTTGCAAGGCAGGGATGACTTCCGCTTTTGACTCTGGATTACTGGCTGGGCCATAAACGTGATATTGATAGAGATCCTTCGTCGCGCTATTGAGAGCGTGGGCAACAGTGTTGAGCGCGTCGCCCAGGAAATCCAAACCGGTGCCGTTGACCTTGTCACGCACATCCGACAAGAGCACAGCGATTGCATAGATATTGAGATAACCGTTGAAGCCAATTGTGCCATATCCCTGAACACCAAGGGTTGGGGAATTGATCGCTGCGTTTTGTAATTCGATATCGCTGTTGGCAACTCGGAAAAGCGCGGCAGCCTGGCCAATAGCAAGCGCGTCAGCGGCGAGTTTGCTGCTACTGGTGATTTTTTTCAGCGCGGGGATATCCCAGAGATTGCCGCCATAGATTTCGATTTGGCCTTCGGCCCTGAGGGAATTGACTACTTGCTTCGCGGTTCCATTTGCTATGCCGGAGATAGAGTTGTGAACATCAGCCAATCCCTGCAAATTAATTCCACCGGACTTAGGAGGAACGGCAAGGGCAACGACTTTGGGAACGCTGATGCGGTCGATAAAAACGTTGGCGGAAAAGCGATTGGGATCGGCCATGGAAAGCCTGGCATTTTCGATCCTCAGTTTGCCGTCCAGCGTGCGGCATTGGAAATTGGGAACCTGAACCAGGTCTTGCGTGGCCTCCGCGTCAAACTTGATCTGGAATACATTGAAGCGGGGATCGAGAATTGCGAGCGTCGCGCTGTCGCAGGAGAGAAGCACATCATAGTTGAGTGGCTTGCGGCGCGTGCTATCGAACTCGGCATGCCCGGTGAAATAGAAATCGCCGCCGGGTTGCACTTTCTTGAAGGCGACATCAATTGGAGGCGGATAGTACGCGTTGGGAGGATGGAACGACAAAATGCCGTTCAGATCGGAACAGCGGGCAATGCCGTGCTTTATTTGCCCGAGCGAGACACGGGCTGAGTTAAGTTGGAATCGATCTCTTCCATATTGCGCCTGCAGATTCCGGACGATCAGCATCCCTTTTGAGAGGCGGATGGGTGGGCTTGTAATGTTGGAAATAGGACGGGGAAACGTGGGCGGTTGAACAGAGAGATTGTGCAGTTCAAGCCGCCCCCCGCCGGCGGCGTCTTTCAGATCGGCGTCGGCGGAGACCGGGCCGTTCATATCCGCGGTGAATTCAGCGAAGCCATTCACGTCGAGGCCGCCGGTGGAAGGGATATCTGCCGCGCGGGTCAGGCTGGCGTCGATGTTCTGGAGCGACCAGGTCCAGCGCCTGGCATCGACATCAAAGCGTGCGCCTGGCTTGAGGGCGAAAATACCGTTGCCGCTACGAGCGACGAAATCGCTGATGATGATGGATGCGCCTTGGATGTCGGCCGCGGAGAGAATCTTGAAATGCAGGTCCGCGAGCTTGAGTTGCAATTCAGGGGAGAAGGCGGCGCCGTTCTCCAGCGACACCGTGGAGGAGAATTTGTTGCCTTCGGGGTGATTGACGTCGCCTTGCGCAGCGCCTTCAAGAAGAAGCGTGCCGGCTACGCGATAGCGGCGAAGGAGCTTTTGATATTCGGGCGGAAGCTGATCCATTCCCTCCTCGCCGGCCTGGACCTTGACGGCGAAGTGATCGATCGTGGCAGTCAGATCATCAACATTGAATGAGCCTTTGGCCTGGAACTGTGCGGCGGAGAGATTGTTGGCATCAATGTTGAACCCATAATCGGCTGGACCCTGGGGAGAGGTATCAATGTGGAAATTCAGGCGGCTCCAAACCGCAGGAGGTGCGCTGCCATGGCGGCGGTCTTCGTAGACGACCTGGCCGTCTTCGATGGACAGATGTCTCAGGCGGAGCAGATCGGAGAACTTCTGGTTGTTGGACTGGTCGGCCTTGGTGTCGGGCCGGAGAAGTCCGGTTTGACCTGCGAAGCCTTCGGCGGTTTGGACGAGATGGACGGATGGCCCGCGGATGGTGAGGTCTTCGACGACCAATGGTTCACCCGGAAGAGGCAGTTGGGCAAGGCGGAGACTAAGTTCCTGAACGTCGAGCAGGTCGGCCTGTCCGGACGCATCGTCGGCAATCAACTGGCAATTGCGAGCGACCACGCCGTAAGGCGGGTTGTAGGAGAGATCGCCGATGACGAGATGGGCATAGAGCCGCTGGTTGATGGTGGAGATCAGTTCTCGCTTGAGGAGCGGGGCCACGGAAAATCGGATGGCGATGAGAAGGATGAGAACGATGCCGCCGAGGATGAATAGCCATTTTCGGCGGCGATTCTTGCGTAAGGATGGGTTGGTTGGCCCCGGGCGCATGTCGGGACCATAATAGCAAAACGCGCGTCACCCTTCGACAGGCTCATCGCAGGCAATCGCTGCGGCTAAGCGGGGGATTTTGTAACGATTATTACTTTGGGCGCGAGTATTTCAGATCGCCAATTGGAACTGGGCTCTCACGATGAACTCGTTGTGTGAGTTATTCTGGAGGATATCCAGATAATTCACGTCAGTGGGAGAGCCGTTGGGGAGCCAGGTGCCATCAACCGTGATTTTGGCTGTCTGGCCGAGGAGATAGTAATTGGCCCCAATGGTGATCTCATCAATGTTGTCCTGAATAATTCCGGGTTCGGCCCGGCCATCGAGATGGGTGTAATCCCATCGGATGAATGGCTCCAGGCGTTCGGTGGCAAGATAGGCGGCTTGCAGGAGGACGCCGGAATCGTAATAGCTTCCGGGATTGACGCCACGGTTGGTATAAAGATTTCGATAAGCAGCGAGGTATGCGCCGTAGAAGGCCCAGCCGTTTGTGGTGTTGAATTGTGCGTCCACCGTGTGGAAGAGAATTTTGTTGGCGCCGGATTCGGAATAGTCGAAGCCCCCGCCGAGCACCAGGATGTTTTGTTTATCGCCGCGTGCGGAGAACTGGTCGTACTCATAGAACGGATTGACTTCCGGCGCGCGATCACCGACAGCGAGATATTCGCCGCGGCCATAGGAACCCCAGTCCGTAGGTGCGAGGCCTGCGCCCGCGCCGACGACGGCTCCTGAGCCGGCGGGCCCGTAAGCGGATGCGTTGCCGCCGTTGTATCCGTCGTCGATGCCGATGAGTCCGCGGAAGCGATCCTGGTCGTAGATCATCGCGCCGCCCTGAACGCGGTCGGTTTGCCCCCCGCCGATGAGCGAATTAACAAGTGAACGATCAACGGCCAGCAGGCGGCTGGGGAGAAGATTTTGCTCGTGCCAAAGCGGGTCTTTGAACTGGCCGAGCTTGACGGCCAGCGGGGATTGTGGGCTGGCACGATACATAACATAGGCATCAAGGAGCGTAGCCTGTGTCATGGAAGCGTCTANNACTTGGACATAGTAATTCAACAGCGTCGTCATCGCGTTGCCGTCAACGGAAAGACGGAGACGCGTGATCTCGAAACCATTTGCGTTGTCGTCACCAATCTTACCGGTAGTTCCACCGTGGCCGGGGATGATGCGATTTCGATCGTCGAAGGCGTAACGTGCCTGCAAGAGGAGGCTGGGGTGGAGCGAAAACGCTCCATCATCGCTTTGGGTGATGAAGCCTATGTTGGGGTTGTAACCGACGGCTGCTGGACTGGTGGAGAAGAGCTGGGTGTGATGCTCTGCGTCGTTTACGATCGGAGCCATCACATCAGGTGAATCGGCCTTGGGATTCGCCGCGCGACGTGATTCGAGTAGGTCGATCCTGGCCTGAAGGTCGTGAATTTTCTTCTGCATCGCCTGGCTGGTGGAGGGCTGCGTCGCCGGCGGCGCGGCTACTGCGAAGGTTGTGCACGAGAGCAAAGCCACGCAGAAGAGTGCGGCAGCAGTCGGAAGCTCCCTTCCCATCGGTTCTCCAAAAAACCGCAGGCTGAGTCCATTGGCTCAGCCTGCGGTCATAGACATTCGCGAATCCGGATCGCAGGGCAGTTCAAATTGCGAGCTGGAACTGAACGCGTCCGACCCATTCAGAGTGATTCTGATTGGCCAGAATCCCGAGGCCCGGAGCATCGACAGCCGATCCGTTGGGTAGGAACGACAAGTCGCCGCTGACCTTGGCCTGGTATCCGAAGAGGTAGTAGTTCACGCCGACGGTGAACTCGTGATTGTTTGCGGTGGCCTTGCTGCCATTGCCCGGCTTGTTGTTCTCGAAGGCGAGGACATCAGCAAATCGGCTGTTGAGAATCGCCAGGTCATACCGCGCAAACGGCTCGATCTGGGGGCTCAGCATGAAGCCGGCCTGAACGAGGAAGCCGAAGTTGGGATACGTGCCGGCGATCGCCTGGTTGATGGCGGATTGCGGGGGCTGGCCGTCGTCTGAGAAGGCGGCGTAGTCTTCGAGCAGGGCCGCGTAAATGTCCAGACCCTTCGGGCTGGTGTATTCGCCGTCGAGAGTGAGGAAGATATTGTCAAAGTTCGAGGCTTCAGTCCATTCGAAACCCGCTCCGGCGATGATCGAATCGGACTTGTCGTCCTTGGCGGAGAGGGAATCGTAACCGTCCCAGGCGGTATCATCGCCAAGGACGCGGACTTCAGCGCGGCCGGACATACCAAAGTTAGTGGGGGGCAGCCCGGGGGCGAAAGGGGTGTTGAAGAAGGGGGTGTTCGCCGTGTCTCTGCCATCGGTGAGGTCAAACTCGCCGCGGATCATATCGCTGCTGTATTGAACCCCGACGCCCTGCACGCGCTCGGCGTCGTTATTCAGGCCATTGTTCCCACCGAGGATCGCTCCGACTAGGGAGCGATCGACAGCCAGAAGGTGTCCGTCGCCAACATTGCTTTCATGCCAGACGGGATCGATGAACTGTCCGGCCTTGATCTTGAAGGGAGAATTATCGTTCAGGCGGTAGGTGACATAGGCGTCCTGAAGGGTTTCGCCGCCGCCGGTCGAAGTGACATTCGACATCAGATAAAATTGGAGATTGGGCGTGACGACGTGGCCGTTGAGGCCAATCATCAGGTTATGGATTTCAAAGCCGTCGGCTTCAACGCTTCCCACGGCGGGAGACGCGGCGCCGCCGTTAGGGTGGGCGTTGGCAGCGGGCTGAATGGATTGACGGTCATTGATGACGCCACGGAATTGAGCGAGCGCCCAGGGATGTAGGAAGAAATTTCCGTCATCGCTGGAAATATGGAATCCGGTGGCGGGATCGTAGCCGCTGCCGCCNNTCCGTGACGACAGGCGCGAGGAGCTGGCTCTGCTTATCGGCGTCCGTGACGATGTTGTTCATCGTGGCGGCGCCATCCGGCTTAGCCTGTGCCTGGGTTTGATTTTGTTGGGTTTCGAGGGCCTCGACCTTGCTCTCAAGCTGATCGATTTTCTGCTGCATCTGTTGATTGGATGCATCGTCGGCGCGGGCAGCGCCGGCTCCGAAACCGATGGCTAGAACGACGAGGGCCGGATAGACCCGACGTTTGGAAGCAGACATCATCATGGTTCCTTTCCTTCGGCGGACCCTATTGCCGCCGCAACCGCTTCAACCCCGGCAAACACTTTGAACGAGTCTCTCGCCCACGGGTGGCGCTTGATCCTCCGGAACGATCCGGGTTGATCGCTCGCTAATTGATTCGGTTAGGAGGGGTTCGCGGGACTAGTTTTTTTTAGGGAGCGAATAGTCCGATAATGCGGAAATTGCCCGGATTAGCCGCGGGAGTGGGCGGATTATGCGACGGATGGATGGGCGCCCAGCGTTTATATCTGGGGATGAACAGCCGAATTGTGTTTAGCGAAGGCAAAAATAGCCAAGAGAATTGCCGTTTGTCCACAACCGGATTGTGCATGGCTGGTGCAGAACTTGCCGCCGGAAACAGGGCTCAGGAGTCCTGCCGGGTGGGTGTTCTATCATGGGGTTGAGGTACTGCATTTGACAGTTGAACATCTCGAGCCACGGGTTAGCATATATGCTTCCAACACAACCCAGCTCAGGAAGGGATGCCTGCGATGAGCCAGTTGATTGATTCTTCCGTGGCGAGACAATTCGATCGCCTGCCGCCCCATTCCATCGAAGCGGAAATGTGCCTGCTCGGCTCGATGATGCTTGAAAAAGATATCGTCGGGCAAGCCGTGCGGCTGGTGGACCGCGAGGCATTTTACCAGGCCGATCACCAGATCATATTCGACGTCCTGGTCAAGCTTTACGAGATGAATCGCCCGATCGACGCGGTGATTCTCTTTGAAGAGCTCGTCAAGCGCCAGCTTCTGGAGGAAGTCGGCGGCAAGGGGTACATCGGACAAATCCTCAATTCGGTTCCCTCGGCCGCCCATGGGATGCATTACGCGGGCATCGTCCGCGAAAAAGCGATGCTCCGGCAACTGATCGGGGCGAGCAACGACATCCTGCGCGAGGCATATGCCCCCTACGAAGCGGCCGAGATGGTGCTCGACAAGGCGGAGAAACGCATCTTCGAGATCGCGGAGAAAAAAGTCGGCGGCGCGATGGAGCCGATGGAAAAGGTCCTGCATGAGGTTTTCGAGATGATCGAAAACCGGGGGCAGCGCGGGCTTGAAACCGGATTTCATGAAATGGACGACATGCTCAACGGCCTCCAGAAGGGGGAAATGATCATCGTCGCGGCCCGGCCCTCGATGGGTAAGACCGCGCTGGCCATGAACATGATTGAGCATATCGCAGCGGATCTTCGCATGCCGTGCGCGATCTTTTCGCTGGAAATGAGCAAACAGCAGTTGGCCCAGCGCATGCTTTGCAGTCGGGGACAGATCGACGCGCACAAGCTCCGCAAGGGAATGCTCAACAGTCAGGAATACACCAAGCTGGCGACGGTAGTGGGCGAACTGGCCAAGGCCCCGATCTGGGTGGATGACTCGGCCAGCCTTACCCCGCTGGATCTGCGCGCCAAAGCCCGCCGCCTGAAACTGCAGCATGATGTGAAGTGCATCATGATCGACTACATGCAGCTCATGGACAATCCCGGCCCGGAAAGCCGCCAGCAACAAATCACGGAAATTTCACGAGCAGTGAAATCGGTCGCCCGCGAATTGAATATCCCTGTGATCTGCCTGTCGCAGTTAAACCGCGCGTCTGAAGGCCGCGACGGCCATCGCCCGCGAATGAGCGACTTGCGTGAATCCGGAAGCATCGAGCAGGACGCCGACGTTGTGATGATCCTCCATCGGGAGGACTACTACAAAATGAGCGAGCCGGATTTTCAGCCGGATAATATCGCCGAGATCATCGTCGCCAAACAGCGAAACGGACCGACGGGGACGATCAAATTAACGTTCCTCAATAAAACCGTAAGGTTTGAGAATCTCAGCGCCTCGATCGATCCATTTCAGTAACTCTCGCCGCCAATCCATTTAATGGCAGATAATGGATCCTATCGGTCGAGATTGCCGCCTTAATCTATTTGAGATTTGGGGACGATTTAGGGGTGAACCAAAGCGACCATTCCGGATACAATTGGTTGCGTATGAAACCTGCTTTGCCTGGCATCCTGCGATTGACGGCCATCATATTGGTTGTGGGGGGAATCCTTCTTGGGATTCTCGACGCCTATGGCGCGGCGCGCATGCCCGTTTCCGCGGAGGAGAGCTTTGCCAGCCGATTGCCGGCGCTGGCTGAAGCGGTGGCGATCGTGCTGGGCCTCGTTGCTTTGGGTGGGCTGATGTATGGGCTTGGGATACTGATGGAGTCAGGTCCTGGAATGGGGGCTGAGCCGGATTCAAGCCGCAATAATGCCGAACTTCGGCAATCGATACAGAAATTGGAATCCGCCATACAGCAGCTCGTGGATCAGCGGAGCGAATCGCCGGCTGCCCATGGACCGGCGCATCTCGGGGAAGTTGGAGCGGGAGATACCATGGCGGGGTCGGGCTTGGCCGATTCCGAATCGATGCATCAGGTTATGCTGCTCTTGCAGGAGATACGCGAGCTTGCCCTGCTCAGCGACGCGCAGCGCCAGCAGCGGCTGGAAGAGGCTCTGCACCATCGACGAAATTATCTGGTGGCGGAAGCCGCCCGTCTGTCGGAACTGAAAGAATGGAGCGCGGCGGAAAATGCGGTTGCGGCGGTTGAAAATGAATTTCCCGACGACCCGATTCTCAAGGATTTGCGCGCGCGTGTCGCCGTTGGACGCAAAAGCGTCGAGCGCGATTCGTTTTCATCTGTGCATGACCGAGTCGAAGACCTCATGGCCGTGTGGGCATGGGATCAGGCGTATACCGACGCGGCCCGGTTTGTTGAAAATTTTCCGGATCATTCCAACGGCCATGAACTGCTCGCGCGCGTGATGCGAGAGCGGGAAGCATACGTGGAGAACACGGCAAACCTGCTATATGAGGAGATTCGCTCGGACATTGAGCGGCGATCATATCGGAGAGCGATGACCAACGCGGTGAAACTGCTGGAATGCGCTCCGGGACATCGCCGAAGCGCGGCCATCCGCCCGCAATTAAAAACCATCCGCGAGAACGCCGAGATCGAAGAGCGGCAGGAACATGAGCGGCGGATTCAGGAATTGATCCGAGCAAAACAGATACCCGAAGCAATCGACCAGGCCGAAGATTTGCTCCGCCGATTTCCGAATTCGCCCCAAGCCGACTCGCTGCAAAAACTGTTGCCCAAGATGCGCGAGTTGGCGATCGGCAACGAAGTTGAGGCGGAAGCGGAATAGTGGGATAGCCGATTGCCATATCCAGAATAAGAGCAAACACATTCCCGGTCTTTAATATGGATTTTCTCAAATCGCTCTGCTCGGTTCCTACTGCCCCGTTTGCTGAACATCGCGTCGCGGATTTCGTGCGGCAGTTCGTAAAGAGCCGCAAAAACCTTTCGCTGCGTGAAGATCGGTTTGGGAATCTGCTGATCGAATTGAAATCACGATCGCGCCTGCCGCGATGGGTGTTCACCGCCCACATGGATCATCCGGGATTCGTGGCGGAGAAGATGCTGGATGGGCAAACGCTCAAGGCGGTGTTTCGCGGATGGGTGAAGGTGGAATTTGTCCGCGGCGCGCGTGTGCGGTTCTTCGACGATCGCGGAGAAGCCACTTGACGGGTGATCGAGGCGAATGCAGAGGATTACGATCAGCGAGCGGTGCCGAAAGAAGTGCTTGTCCGCGTGAATCGCCCGGTTACGCCGGGATCGCCGGGGATGTTCGATCAGGGGATTGGCCGATATTCAGGTGGAAAATTCGTTTGCCGGGTGTGCGACGACCTGGCCGGAGCGGCGGCGTGTCTTGAGATGATCGATCAACTGAGCCGGCGTCCGCCGCGGTCACCGGTCGCAGTCCTATTGACGCGCGCCGAAGAAGAAGGATTCATCGGATGTATCGCGGCCTGCGAATATAAAACCCTTTTGCGGAAGAGCGACCGCGTAATCGCAATTGAATGCAGCAGCGAGCAACTGGCCGCCCCACGGGGAGATGGCGTCATCATCCGCGTTGGCGATCGCGCGNNGGGGACAACAGGCGGAGAAATTGAAGAAACTGGATCGCTCCTTCAAATACCAGCGGGCTCTGATGCCGGGCGGCGTATGTGAGGCGACCGTCTACGACATTTACGGCTACACAGCCGCGTCGCTCTGCGTCGCACTGGGGAACTATCACAATATGGATGTAAAGCGCGGAAAGATCGGCCCGGAATTCATCGACGCCGCGGACTGGCGGAACATGGCGAAGATGTTCGTGCATCTCGCGGAGCAGGGGCACGAATTCAAGCCGGGGCATGGCGCGTTGCGTGAGCGGGTGCTTCAACGATTCTCGAAACTAAAGCATCTACTGGAAGCGGATCAAAAACGCGGGCGATAAATCATTTACAGCCTGATCCAGTCATCAGGCCGGGTCGTATCCGCATCCGCCCCAAGGATGGCAACGGCTGATTCGACGAAGGGCTTTGAGGGAGCCGCGCATCGGTCCATATTTATTGATCGCATCAATCGCGTATTGGCTGCATGACGGGGTAAAGCGGCATTGGCCGCCAAGGAATTGGCCGAGCGTTACGCGGTAAAGCAGCACAAATTGAATCAGCAGCCATCCCATCATGAAATCGCCGGGGGAAGTTTCGACCAATGACCGTGGGCCTTGGCCATCAGCTCGGTAAGGNNTTCAGCAAGCGCCACGGGGTCGTGGGGCCGAACCACGATAACCAGATCATATCCGCCTGGAAAATCGTGCCGAAGGAGGCGGATGGATTCGCGTAGGAGCCTTTTTACGCGATTTCGTCGCACGGCATTGCCAACGCGGCGCGACACGCTCAAGCCCCACCGGCAATAAGAGCAATCGTTTGGCTTACTATAGAGCGCCAGCGGACCGCGGGACTGCTTCACCGCGGCGGCATATACAGCGGCGAAGGCGATCTTGCCGCTGAGGCGATGGGCACGCGGAAATGTGTGCGATTGTTGGGGCAACCTGTTTTATCCATAGTATCGCATCCAAACCATCCCCAGGAAATAGGCGCAAACACAGACCGAGATTGCCGCGGCAGCGGCATTTGAGGCGCGCTGAGACGCTTTGAGACGCAATTGTGGGGGGAGGCGGCGAAATGCGGAACATAATAGAACGAACATCGCCGGCGTCAGAGGAATCAGATATCGGCCGTTGAGTCCATCGATGAAGAACAAGCCAGGCGGACTCCAATAGAGATATTCCAAAAAGGCGATGGTCAGACATGAAAAAGTAACAATGGGCAAAATGATGATCGCGGCATAGCCCGGAGAAGGCAGCGGCAGGTCCGGGTTGCTCGACCAGCAAGCCACAAGCAATAGCATCAAATAACCAACAATGACAGGTCCTGGAAGCGGCTCGTCAAACGATCCGATGACGCCGACGTAGCTTTGGAGGTACAACCATCCGTCTATCCGAAATGTATCCAGGATCAGGCCGGGGACGCGACCTGGATGCTGTTCGAGCCATTGAAGTTGAATGGGCGCCGAAACATCGTTGGTGGCTTTGAGACGGGTATCAAGACTCGCCGCAGAGGACGAAGTCCAAATAAACAGGGCCATAACATCCAGAGCGCCAAGCAGAGCAAGCTTCATCGCGAATCTGCCCGGTCCACCGAAGTTTCGCGCCGGAATGAGGAGCAGCAGCCCGAGCACCGGCGTGTAGGCATACTTCGAGAGACTCAGGAAAATGGACACGATGGCCAAAAGAATCATCGCTTTGCGACCGATCGGAGAAGTTCGCTGAAAGTATTTGCAAACAAGCGATGTGAAAAGCACCGCCAGACCGATCGTGAATGGATCGCCGGACACAGAAGCCGCAAGATAGAGGGACATCGGCATCAGCAGGAGCAACAGGAGCGGCCGAGCGATTACCGGCGCCGAACGCAATGCAAAAAAACCCATGAGAATCCAAACAAACAGATTGGCTTCCCGACCGAGATAGAGCATGGCCAGCGGCGGCAGTCCCAGAGCGCGTCCCAAGCCGATGCCGAGGCATGGCCCCAGATAACAGACGGGACAGTAGTGTGCTGTGGCGGGAAAAGCATAGAAACTACGGTTCCACGGGTTCAGAGGTATGCGCAGCGTCCGGCGGATGTCATCCATGGAAGACTTAATGTCAACGCGGCGAAACATCTTCGTGAACGGCAACGATATCTGGTCGAGGCTATAGGGAAGAAGACCGCCCTCCAATCCGTTACGGTCTTTCTCATGCGTAATAAATGTTCCCTCGCTAATTTGATATGCCCGAAGGAAATGAGGAACCTCATCTTGTGATTGAAAAGGCGGAATCAGCAGAACGAGTGCGGTGCCGAAGAAAAACGCGATGACCAGGAAGGCTCGATGAAGCCGCATCCAGGCGGCCAGGAAGGTCGGCATGTTTTTGGCCTTCCACCTCACGGCGGCGCCGTGAGCTAGTGGATGTTTTTCCGCGCGAGCCAGCGTTCGGCATCGAGGGCGGCCTTGCATCCCATTCCCGCGGCGGTGATCGCCTGCTTGTAAATCGGATCGGCCACATCACCGGCGGATNNTGGCGGTGCTGGCGGCGCTCGCCGGCGGCAAAAACGCCCTCCACGCTCGTGGTCGTGCGGAACGGCTCCTTTAGGACGATAAATCCCTTGGGATCGAGATCCAATTGTCCCTCAAGAAACGCGGTGTTGGGCGTATGTCCAATGGCCACAAACATACCATTGACAGCCAGGGTCGTGGTGTCATTGGTCACGAGATTCTTGACGCGTACGCCGGTGACGCCGGCTTTGGGATCGCCCAAAACTTCCTGGACCACGGAATTCCAAACCGGCTTGACGTTGGGAATCGCAAGCAGGCGGTCCGCCATAATTTTGGATGCACGGAGATGATCGCGGCGATGCACGACGTAAACGGCGCTGGCAAATTTCGTGAGGTGGATCGACTCTTCCGCGGCGGAATCCCCCCCGCCAACTACGACGACCGGCAGCTTGCGGAATCGCGGGAGCGCGCCATCGCAGACGGCGCATGCGGAGACGCCATGGTTCTTAAATCGTTCTTCCGATTCCAAGCCGAGATAGTTGGCGCTGGCGCCGGTGGCGATAATAAGCGCTTGCGCTGAAACGGTATCGCCGGCCGAATCCTTCATCACAAAGGGTCGGCGAGAGAGATCGAGTTTCACGATGTCTTCGGTGACGACACGCGTCTTGAATCGCAGGGCCTGCTCGCGCATGGCTTCCATCAGATCGGGCCCAAGAATCCCCTTTGGAAAGCCTGGGAAATTCTCCACATCGGTTGTGCTGTTCAATTGACCAAGGGGCAATGTGCCCCTGAGGCGGTTTTCCTCACTGATAGCGCCTTCGTAAACGAGTGGATCGAGATTCGCCCGAGCGGCGTAAAGAGCGCAAGTCCATGCGGCGGGGCCAGAACCGATAATGATGAATTTCTCTGTCATCGTTCCATATGGTAGGCCTTTGATTTGGCAAATAAAGCCTCGTGCCCGCTCGACCGGTAGGCGAGGACGGATATTGACAGGGTTTTCGGTTGAAATCAGAATTCGACGGACATCGCAGGAAGAGGGCTTTTTTTATGTATAGGCTGATCGCGGTATTTCTCGTCGCCGGCTGGTCGTTCTTCCGAACAAGAGCCAGCCGCAGCGAAGGCAAAGGAATTACTCGATCAAATCGGGAATCAGTGAGTTTCGGCCAATGGTAATATGCGTGCGGCCAATCACAATTTGGCGACAACCGCTTCGGTCACCTGGGAAGTCGTGGCCATTCCGCCAAGATCGCGCGTGTGATTCTTCGGATCGGCAACCACGGCCCGGCAAGCATCATTGATCGCGGCGGCGGCCTTTGGCTGATTCAGGAAATCGAGCATCATCGCCACCGACAAAAATGTGGCGATCGGATTGGCGAAATTCTTTCCCGCGATGTCAGGCGCGCTGCCATGCACCGGCTCGAACATGCTGGCCGCCTGTCGCGTGGGATTCAAATTTCCGCTGGCGGCCATGCCCATGCCGCCCTGAATCGCGGCGCCCAGGTCGGTAATGATGTCGCCGAACATATTGGTTGTGACGATCACGTCGTAAATTTTCGGCTTGGTTATCATGTACATCGTGCAGGCATCGACGTGGTGGTAATCGGTTTCGATGCCGGCGTAGTCGGCCTTGATCTCCTCGAACGCTCGCAGCCAGAGATTGTGCGCGAAGCGCAGGACGTTGGTCTTGGCGACAAGCGTCACCTTTTTGCGGTTCATACGTTTGGCGTAGTCGAACGCGTAACGAATACATCGCTCCACGCCGCGCCGGGTGGTAACTTCGATCTGGTTCGCGACTTCGTGCGGGGTGTTTTTGTAGAGGAACCCGCCGTTGCCGCAGTAAAGGCCCTCGGTGTTCTCGCGGACGATGACCATGTTGATATCATCCGGACTCGCAAGACGAATGGGGGAGGGAACGCCGGGCATCAAACGCGTCGGGCGAAGATTCACGAACTGATCCAGCTCAAAGCGCATCTTGAGCAGGATTTCGGTTTCGAGAATTCCCTGGGGAATCTTGGCTGACCCGCGCGGATCGACGCCGACGGCTCCGAAGAGGATGGCATCATGCGCCGCCAGCTCCTTCAGGGCTGAATCGGGAAGGGTAACACCGGTTTTGAGATAATGTTCCCCGCCGAAGGGATAATCCGTCGTGGAATATTTGAAGTTAAATTTTCCGGCAACTTGTTGTAAGACAGCCAGACCGGCGGGAACGACTTCTTTGCCGATGCCGTCACCGGGCATGATTGCGATATCCATGGCGGCTCCTTGATTGCGAAAACGAGAGTTCCAAACCATAGCGAGCCCGGCATAGAAATAAAGCGGGTCCGGGAAGAGGGGGCTTGGAATTCAGCTATTTGCCGTTTTGATGATGTTGCGGAATTAGCGAAAAACCGCTTTGATAGGCTGCGAGTACATGTTCTGGGGCCATCGCTGTCCGATAAATTTCCTTTTCCTGGTGTTATCGGGGCGATCGGCAGAAACTGCGCTGTTGGTCTAAAGGTCGTAGACTGCAAGACGATAATGAAGAGGTCGGCAGTCTTATACGGTCCGCCGGCAGTGTCCAGAGGAGTGGCAACACACGGGGCCTCGGTTTTGGCCCGGGAGAAAATGCAAAATGAACGCCACGAAAGTTAAAGATGTGCTCACTACCGGCGAAGTAGCCAAAATTTGCAACGTCGCTCCACGGACGGTCAGCAAATGGTTCGACAGCGGCGCGCTGCACGGATATCGAATCCCCGGCAGCAAGGATCGGCGAATTCCGCTGAACCAGCTGATCCGGTTCATGAAGCACCATGGTATGCNNGATCGTCGATGAGGAGCACGATATTGTCGAAGTGCTCGAAAAGATTCTCGAGGATGAAGCGAAATACGAGGTCGAGGTTGCACAGGGAGGCTTCGCGGCTGGGATAACGGCCGAAAAGTTCCGCCCGCACGTCATACTGCTCGACATGCACCTGCGCGATATTGACGGCCGGGAAGTCTGCAAGCACGTGAAATCCAATCCGGACTTGCAACTGACCAAAGTGATCGCCATGAGCGGCAAGATGACGCCCGAAGACGCCAAGGGACTGACTGCCGGCGGGTTTGATGGATTTCTGCGTAAGCCGTTCCATGTGCGTCAGGTGATCGAATCGATCGAAGACGTGATGGCGGTGGTGTACTAGTCTTTCGCCGTAAAAAAGCCCGTGCTTTGCGAAAGCGGCGCGGGTACAAGACTTGAGATTGAAGACGAGAAGGGCCGACCCCGGAGGGACGGCCCTTTTCGATTGGGTTATTTATTGCTGGTACGGTTAGCGGGCGTTTTTCCGCCGGCGCATCAGCCCGATCGCGCCGATGGCGATGATCGAAATCGAACCCGGCTCAGGGACGCCGGTGCCGAGGTCGGGGCTGAGAATCAAAGAACCATTAGACTGATTGTAAACGTATTGGGCATCGCCGATCACGTTTCCGTTGGTGTCGACATTGGCTTCGGCAACAAACAGGCTGTACGAACCTGGCGAATTACCCCAGAGATTAATAAGGGTATTAAAATGTACCGAATCCTGGTACGGGCCGGAGGCGAAACCCAAGCCGTTGGAGTTGGAAATGGGATCATTCGAGGCGTTAGCGATATCGTCAAAGATTATGTCATCGCCGTCATGATTGATGAGCGTCAGGGTACTGGGACTGGCGGGATCGGGAATCAATGCACCTGAAGCGCTGAGATCTGCGCTTGGGTTGGCTTCGGTAGGGATGTTGGTCACATTGATTGAGCCGCTTTGAGCGACACCGCCTACGATGTCGATCGTCCCGGTGGCATCCATACCACCGCTGGTGAACGTGAAATCGTAGGTTTGGGCGAGCGCCGTCGAAGCCGACGAGATCGCGCACAGTGCCGTTACAAGAATCCCAAGTCTCTTAAGCATTTTCTCCACCCTTCCTTTTAAGTTCCGATCAGCAATTCCGCGCCGGAATTGTCCGCTGCAACGCTTGATGAGCCGGCTAGGCAATGCCCTTGGACACGTGCCGTTCGAAGGCCCATTTAATCGCTGCGTGGCGATCATACGGCCCGATTCCGAATTACACCAGCTTAAAATAACCAGTTAATGACATTTTGCCAGGCTGAGCCCGGTAACTGTTTATGGGAGATTAAGTTGCGAGATTAGAATACCTTGCAAAATATTGTCGCGGGGTGCATTCATCGTGGAAGCAGGCTTATCAGTCGTTTTGCATTTGGGTGGTGACGCAAATTGCGAAATGGCAAACTCAGGATAGGCAAATGACGCGGCAACCAAGCGGCTCATCTTCTGAGTGGAATTCTATTACTTGCCCTGATCGTTCGCGTCCCTGGAGACGTTGACCATTGGATCGTGTGAAGCGGCATCATCCTGCGGAGCGGAGGGGTGATTTGCATCGTTCACATCGCGGAGTTCCTCGCCTTGCGGACGCGTGGTTGGAGATGCGGCATCGGGCATGCGTCCGAGACGGGCCATGATCGTATCGGTGCGATGATCGATGACTTTCTGCACCATTGCCTGATCCATGGCGAAGGCCTGCTTTTCGCTTTCGAGCAGTTTCTGGAGCTGATCAATCCGTGTTTGGCGCTCGACAAAATCGAGCTGCACGATCTCGGCGACCTTGTTGTGAATCAGATCGCGATATTCGGTGAGTTGTGAATTGTCGGCCTGAGCCTTGAGCATGAGATCGAATAAATCATCCTCGAGTTGGAAACGATGCACCATCTGATCTGCGATGGCGGGGAAATGATCCTTGATAAAATTGTAATTCCGCCATTTGCGAATTGCGTCCAGACGCAACGGAGCGTTTTCCGGGAGATTCAGGTTGGACAGAACATGCGCGCGCGCCGGCGAATATTGCTTGAGGAAGACCATCATGTCTTCCCATTCCTCCTGGGAATAAGGAGCGACGCCCCGCGTTCTGCCGGCTAACGCGCGAAGGGCCCGGCGAAGCTGCGCGGGGCTGTTCGTCGGCGCGGTTTGATCCGGCTCGACCGCGGTGGATGCGGGACGCGTCGCCGGCTCGTCGCCCGGCGCCGTGGCGCCGATCAACGCCCCAAGAGCGAAAACAGAGACCGCCGTCAGTTTCAAAAATTTCATGGTTCACCTGTCGTGTTCTGATCGGAACTGTCGGCTGGAGTCACGGCGGCGACCTCCGCGACATGAAGATTGGATGCCTCCTCCGAGGCGGAATCCTCCAGGGAATTGGTGAGGAGGGCCATCTTTTCCTGAGAGGAGAGTTCCCTGGACGGAGGCACCGGGCTGATATTATCCGGATTGAATGGGCTTGGCTCCTCGCCATAGGGGCTGCCAATAGTCACACGGGAGGGATGATGCATCGGTGTCGTCGGCTGGTAGACGGCCCAAATGTAATAGCCAACCAATAAGACCGCCGCGGCTGACACACTCATGCGCCGCCACGGGAGCGGCCGACGAATTACAGCGACAACCGGCTCCGGCCGTCGCCTTCGATCAGTCCACTCGTGCATCATTCGCGACACCTGGCCGAGCGCCACAATTGGCGGAGCGGCCGGCCGCGATACCGAATCAAGGGTCTCCAGCGAGTCATACGCAAGCTGCTGCGTCTGGCGAAGAATCTCGAGCTCGCCTCGCAAAGCAGCGTCGGAGGCCAGCATCTGCTCGACCTCAAGCCGATCCGCGGCGGAAAGTTCATCCGCCAGATATATCAGCAGGATCGCTTCATTGTTTTCAAGATCTTGAAGAAAGTTCCTCATGGGATCCTCGATTCAGCACCCTGCGTCTCCGTGCCCGGCGCTTGGACGCTCTGCGGCTCGGCCAGGAGTTTGCGAAGATGAATCATGGCTTTGTGCATTCGTCCCAGCGCGGTATTGAGCGGACAACCCAACATCTCAGCGATCTCCACGAACTTCAGATTTGCGTAATATCGCAACAATAAAATCTGCTTCTGGTTTTCCGGCAGCGACTCGATTGCAGCGCGAAGACTGATTTCGGCTTCCGCGCCTTCAAGTCGATGCGATGCATCCGGCCCCATCTCCTCGGTTATCAAAATCAAACTCTGCTTAACGCTCTTTTCGCGACCCCGCGCCCGCCACAGGTCATGCGCCTTATTCGTGGCAATGCGATACAGCCACGCCTTGAAACCACCGCCGCCGGAATCGGCATCAAATCGATCCAGATGCTCCAGCGTGCTGGTCCAGGTCTGCTGATGCAATTCTTCGGCCAGATGGTCGCTCCGGACCAGCCGCTGAAGATATCGCATCAGCGAAGCGCAATGCCGCGCGGCCAACTCGTCGCCCGCGCGGTCATCGCCCGCGCGTAAACGCCGCACGAGGGCCTCGTCACTGACCGGAGTGGCATCGTCGGACGACACTAACGTTCTCCATGCACAATTCCGGTCGTCACTTACACAACGTCCGGAGGAGGCTATTATTCCATAATCCGGTTATCGGACCCTCGCTGGATGGCGAGCAAATCGAGTTCTGGCAATACCTTGCGATAACAAGTTTACGAAAAATATGTTCGCCAAGCTCATAATCCTGGTGTATTCTAACACATGCCAATAACTATCCGGAGTTGGCGTTTCATATGGATAATCGGACAGCGCGGAGGCGGGTTATGCGGCTGACATTTGTCATTGTCACGGTGATCTTCACCGCTCTTTTGACCTACGCCAAGCTGATCTCGCTGGCTTCAGAACCCGCGACCGAAGCGAGTCTTCACGATGACTGCCATTGGCCCGCCACGTTAGTTCATGCTGCGACCGTTCTACCAAAATCGAACTGAGAATGCCGCGACACGATATGAGTGGATCGGCTGACTGAATGCCCTCCGGCTCATATTCATCCACTCATATCCCTCTACGCCCCATTTTTAATCGTTCGGTTATAATTCTAATGCGATGAGCAAAAAGAACCAGATCGCTCCGAAATCCTTTGAAGAAGCGCTCGCGGAACTTGAGCAGATTCTCTCAAAGATCGAAGGCGGAGAAGTGGGCCTGGAAGAAAGCCTCGCTAAATATGAACGCGGCACATTCCTCATCCGTCATTGCAGAAACGTGCTGGGGGCCGCTGAAAAACAAATCGAAATCCTGTCCAAATCCGAGGATGGCGCAATTCAAACCGAGCCGATGAGCGAGGAACAGGAAAATTAACCTGTTTTCGAGTAAGCTCTCAGCACTGTGCAAGGGAAGAGGTCGGCGTGAATCAAAGCGGATTATCCCCATCAACAACAGAGATGGATGCAGCCGCACTGCTTGAGCAGAGCGCACGCCAGGTCAATGATTATTTCGCCCGCCTGGATGCGAGATATCCGACGGCCCCACCACGGCTTGTCGAGGCAATCAAGTACAGCCTGATGGCTGGTGGAAAGCGCCTCCGCCCCGCCCTGGTGCTGGAATGTGCCCGCGCATGCGGCGACGCCGAACCCTCACCCACTGCTCTCGCTGCCGCGGTTGCGATGGAATTGATCCACACCTTCAGCCTGGTTCACGACGATCTCCCCGCAATGGATGATGATGATCTGCGCCGCGGCCGCCCAACGAATCATAAGGTATACGGCGAAGCGATGGCCATCCTGGCAGGCGATGCGATGACCACGATGGCATTTGAAATTATCGCCGCCGACGGAGAGCCCACCCTTGTCCCGGCGCTCGTCACCGAACTGGCTGCGGCATCCGGCCCGGCGGGAATGATCGGCGGCCAAGTGATTGATATGGACGAGCAGCATCCCCCCCGAAAATTGTCCGACTTACAGCGATTGCACCGGATGAAGACCGGGGCCTTGCTGACGGCGTCTTGCCGAATGGGAGCGATAGCCGGGCGAGCCCATCCAGACCAATTGGCCGCTTTGGACGCCTTCGGACGGCATTTGGGATTGGCATTTCAAATTGTGGATGACATCCTCGATCAGACCGCCACTGCTGAGGAATTGGGTAAAGCCACGAAAAAAGATGAGGCCAAGGGCAAGGTGACCTATCCTATGCTAATCGGCCTGGAAGCAAGCCGTCGCGAGGCCCGCGAGCAGCTTTCAGCCGCCCTGGACGTGGTTCAGCCGCTTGGACCACATGCCGACGGGCTGCGAGCGCTGGCTGAATTCGTCGTGAATCGAAAGCGATAGGCGTTGGTTCGATCAAAATTACCTGGTTGAGGGCTGGAAAAGCGGTCGAAAATCGACATATTTGCAGGTTACGTCGCATAGGCTGGCCTCGATATGCTGTAGCCCGCTATGCGATGCCGGGCACGGAAGCTCTTTTGCAGGAGATTTGTATATGGGTTTGCTGGAGTCGATCCACGTTCCGACAGACATTCGCCGTCTTTCGATGGATGAATTGACCTTGCTCGCGACTGAGATCCGCGAACACATATTCCAATCGGTCAGCAAAAATGGCGGCCATCTCGCCAGCAATCTTGGCGTCGCCGAACTCACCATCGCTCTCCATTACGTCTACGATCTCGGCCCATTCCCAACCGGCCCGGACTCCCTGCTCTGGGACGTGGGACATCAGTGCTACGCCCACAAGATGCTGACCGGGCGGGCGGAAATGTTCCCCACATTGCGAAAAAAAGGCTCAGTCAGCGGCTTCCCAAGCCCTGATGAGTCGGCTTATGACCTCTTTTCGGTTGGCCATGCCGGTACCGCCATCAGCACGGCCGTGGGGATGGCCCGCGGCGGCGAACTGATGAATAAGCCCGGGAACGTCATCGCGGTTGTCGGCGATGCCTCGATCGTCAACGGTCTCGCATTTGAGGGATTGAATAACGCCGGGACGCTCAAGCGGCAGCTTCTGATTATCCTGAACGACAATGGCATGAGCATCAGCCAGCCACAGGGCGCTTTCAGTCAATACCTCGAGCGTGTGCGTGTCAGCACCACTTACGGAGAGGCCAAGAAGCTCGCCGAAAAATTCGTCGGCCGATTGCCGGCAACCGTGGGCCATACGGTGGAGCAAGTCTGGCGGCACGTTTCGGACGGGGTCAAAAGCGCTCTCTGGCCAGGCCAGATCTTCGAGACGCTTGGAATCAAATATTTCGGCCCGGTGGATGGCCACGATCTGCCGGGCATGATCGACCTCCTCGCGGAGATCAGGCACGTCGAGGCGCCCGTACTGTTGCACGTGAAAACGGTTAAAGGCAATGGCTCCGAAATCGCCAGCGCCGAACCAACGAAATTTCACAGTCCCGCTGCTTTCCAGGTCAATGGCTGTCGAGTAGAGATTGCTAAAGGCCCCGGCAAATCGTGGACGACGGCTTTTGCCGATGCCATGATCGCCCTCGCCAAGACCGACCCGCGCGTCGTCGCGCTGACTGCTGCGATGCCGGACGGAACCGGGCTGTCAAAGTTTGAGAAGGAAATCCCCAACCGGTATTTCGACACAGGAATTTGCGAAGCTCATCTATCCGCGATGGCCGCGGGAATGGCTAAGGCCGGGATGCGCCCGTTCGCGGCGATTTATTCAACATTCCTCCAACGGGCGTTTGACCAGGTCTGGCAGGAAGTGGCCCTGAATCACCTGCCGGTCTGCTTCTGCATGGACCGCGCCGGATTCGTCGGTGATGACGGCCCCGTGCATCACGGATTCATGGATCAGGCGTTTTTGCGCCCGATGCCCGGGATCGTCCTGATGGCCCCAAGCGACGAGGCTGAGATGAACCGTGCCGTTCGCCTGACGCTCACGCTCGAAACCGTCAGTGCGATGCGATACCCGCGCGATAATGTCCCAACAAGGAATTTCGAGGAAGTCATCGACGCCTCCCTTCGGAGCGCAGCCAGCGCCGAATGGCGCACGGGCCAAAGCCGAACGCTACGAAACGGAACCGATGCTACAGTGATCGTGTATGGAGCCCTGGCCCAGAACGCGATGGCCGCCGCCACAGAACTCGCCGGCGATGACATCAGCGTCCAGGTAATCGACGCCCGATTCTGCAAGCCACTGGATAGCGAAATGCTTGCTCGCGTTCTTCGGCCCGGACATCCGGTTCTCACGGTCGAAGATCACTCCCTGCAAAATGGGTTCGGCTCCGCGGTAGTCGAGCATGCCCGACCGGCTCATCGCTCACGCCACACGCGCGCAGCAGCTCGCTGAGGTGGGTCTGGATACCGCTGGAATTGCCCAAAGCATTCACGATGCAATTCAAGCCGCAAGGCCCACACCTGCCGAACAGCCAAAGCCAACGGTGGAAGTGTCGGTGCGAACAGCCCGAACTGAAAAAGCCTTGTCCGCAAAGTAGCCTTTCCGACAGCCTGCGGGCCACGGCCGCAGAGATTCACGCCCGTAATGCCCGCGCCGAGGAATGATTCATTTCAGGGTTCGGTCTATGCGGATCGTTGTCGCCCCAGACAAATTCAAGGGATGCCTATCAGCTGTCGAGGTCTCGCGTGCAATTGAAATTGGCTTGCGCCGCGCAGTCTCGGATGTGCACATCGACTGCTGTCCGATGGCCGACGGCGGCGAAGGAACGGTTGAAGCACTCGTGGCGGCCACTGGCGGCCGGTTCATTGTTCGGCGGGTCACCGGGCCATTGCCGGAAATGAAGGTAGATGCGCGTTTCGGCATCCTCGGCGATGGCGCGACCGCCGTGATCGAAATGTCCGCCGCCAGCGGCCTGTCGCTTCTTCGGGCCGATGACCGCGATCCGATGGGGACAACCACCTTTGGCACAGGCGAGTTACTCATGGCCGCCGCTGAAATGGGGATCTCGCGCATCATTCTCGGAATCGGCGGAAGCGCCACAATCGACGGTGGAGTGGGATGCGCGCAGGCGTGTGGCTTGCCCGTAATTCTCGAGGGCGGTGAAACCGTTTCGCCGGGCGAGCCGCTTGTGGGCGCGGATGTTCATCGGGTCGTGTTGATTAAGCACGGACGCGGCAGCGTCATCGAACGTGTGCGGATCGAAGTCGCGTGCGATGTAACCAATCCATTATGTGGCGATGACGGAGCGGCCGTGGTCTACGGGCCGCAAAAAGGGGCAACCGCAAAACAGATTCATGAACTTGATTCCGCCCTCATGCAATTGGCCCGGCGAACAGGCAAGCTCGATCAGGCAAAACTGAGCGGGGCCGGGGCGGCAGGCGGCCTGGGCTTCGCGATGGCAGCGTTCTTCGGGGCGACGCTCAAAAGCGGCGTTGAGATTGTCATGGACGCAGTGCACCTGCGCGATCGTCTCAAATCAGCGGACCTATGCCTGAGCGGCGAAGGAAGATTTGACAGCCAAAGCCTGCGCGGCAAAACGGTCGGCGGCGTCGCCGAGATCTGCCAGCAGATAGGTGTGCCATGCATCGTTCTTGCTGGAACGGTGGATCAAAAAGTTGATTTCTCCGGACTCGGCATCACTGCGGCATACAGCATTTGCGGCGAATCAACTGCACTCGAAGAATCAATAAAAAACGCCGCCGAGTTGATCTCGACGGCGGCTGAAAATCTTTTGCGTTCGATGCCTGGAAAACCGGGCTGATTAAGCCCTGTTTCGCCGAAGGCCCAAACCTGAAAGCGAAAGGGCGAGCAGGCCAATCGTTGCCGGCTCTGGAACGGCTGGTACCGGAGCGGGGATGGAAACGTTTCCGCCATCCTGGAAAGATGCGCTGCCGGTTTGGAACGCTGTTGCGTCGGTCCGAATCGTCAAAATATCGGTAGAAGTGCCCGGAGCGACACCGGCAAACTGAAACCCGATTACGTCACCGGTGGTAGCGTTCTGCCGCGTAACCAACTCAGGGATCGCCGTGCCCGAGCCTGGAATATAGTCAGCGTCCGTAACAAGATTGCTGAAATCATCGACCGCAAACCGTTCAATGGCATCGTTGTTTGGATTGTTGTCGTCGGAGAATTGATAGACGAAGTCGAGTGTTCCGCCGGCTTCCTGGAACACCTGTGATTGGAGTATACCCGTGAAGGCAACGTTATTCAGGATATCCTTGCCGATGAACGGGGTGGTTGCGCTATCGACCAGCGTTCCGCTGAAGCCGCCGGTTCCAGCAGGAACGAGCGATTGCCCAGGGGCAATAATGACAGCCTTGGCTGCGGGCGTGAACATAATGCCCCCGAGTCCCAAGGCAATGCCTGCCGTCAACTTCTGGCTCAGTGAATTTGTAATGAGTTTCCTCTCCATAGCATTTCTCCAGTACCTTAACATCCGCAACTTGGCCGAAAGTCCAACCCCAACCCATATCAAAATGTTCTGTTATCGACGCCGACGTCCAAGCAGCATTCCGCCGGCGATAAGAATCGCCGAGAAGGATGCCGGCTCAGGAACGTTTGTCATCAATGTGCCGACCGCAGGCGCTTCAACCAATGATCCGCCAGTGCCGCCATCGATTATGGAGCCAACGCCTACCATGTAATTCATCGAATTGGTTTCAACGAGCAGGTCGCTGGTGTCCGTTCCCTGAGAAACACCCGAGGAAAAGAGGAACGAAACGATCTTACCCGGCGCAGTGCTTCGGGTTGCAGAGGTCGGATTCGTGCCGCCGCTGCCTGCAACATAGTCAGCGTCCGTGGTAAAGCCCGAAAAGCTCTTGATGGAAAGTTCATCGAACGCATCGATGCTCGTATTGTCGTTGGAAACCTGATAGAGGAAGTCCAACCCGCCCGTGCCGGGGTCCGTGTAGACGGAACTTGTCAGTTCGCCGGTAAATTTAACGTTATTAAACGAGTCCAATCCGATGAATGGATTGGTCTCCGTTGCCACCAGCGCGTCGCCGACAGGAAGGCTTGTAAGCGAGGTCGGCGCAACAGTCGCACCCGGAACCAGCACGGAGGCAGAAGCACTGCTCGAAGTACCCACTATCGCCGCGAACATGACACCAGCCGCTGCAAAGGCAACGTTGGCACCGAAATTCTTACACTTGATATTCTGAAGCATCTCATCCTCTCCACTTCGTGTTAGGGCAGATCCCAACTGATTAAAACGACCGCATTTCTTGCTCCGGCCTTACGCAACAATCTACAGCGATCTCTGGTGATTGCAAGAAAATAATCTGCAATCCCATCCTAAAAAATCTATAGAGGCCGCCTAACAAATACTGCAAAGGCCATGATTTACATGCCTATCGTAAGACTTGCATCTGACATAAGTTCGGACGCTTCAGGGCTTATATAAGCCGCATAATCTACTTATTTTCAATCTCCGGAATCGCATCAGTGTCGCAATTTTTATGACTGCTGTCGCAATTAATGAATCTATGCAAATTCGCGCAATGAACTCCGGCGGCAAATCAACCCTGCAATTTATTGGCTGCGTTTGGGTGTCTGGACAAATTTGAAGGCCTGTTTCGCGGAATCCACGTCGAGACTGATCGTGTCTCCCTCGGTAAACTCGCCGGCCAGGATTTTGGAAGCGACTGGATTCTCGATTCGTTGCTGAATGACGCGCTTAAGCGGGCGAGCGCCAAATGCGGGATCATATCCCTCTTCGGCAAGCAACTTCATCGCGGGTTCGGTCAGTGACAACTTCAGGTGCCGATCGGCCAGCCGCTGGCGCAGGTGGCCCAATTGCACGTCGACAATCCGTTCAATTTGCTCGCGCGATAGCGAGTGAAACAAAATCGTCTCGTCAATCCGATTGAGAAACTCAGGTCGGAAATGATCCTTCAGAAGCAGCTTGACCGCCGCCTCGACTTCCCATGGCTCAGCCTCGCGGCTCGCGAGTTTTTGAATCTCGACGCTGCCGATATTGCTCGTCATGACGATCACGGAGTTCTTAAAATTCACGGTGCGGCCCTGCCCGTCAGTGAGCCGTCCATCATCGAGGACTTGCAGCAGCACGTTGAACACATCGCGATGCGCCTTTTCAATTTCATCGAAGAGAATGACGCAATAGGGTCGCCGACGGACTGCTTCAGTGAGGCGGCCCCCTTCTTCATATCCCACGTATCCCGGCGGCGCGCCGATGAGCCGCGCAACTGAATGCGGCTCCATGAATTCACTCATGTCGATGCGGACCATCGCGTTTTCATCGTCGAACAGAAATTCCGCCAGTGCCTTGCAGAGCTCAGTTTTGCCAACGCCGGTCGGACCCAGAAATAGAAAGCTCCCGATCGGCCGATTCGGATCGCCCAGCCCAGCGCGATTGCGGCGAACGGCGTCGCTCACCGCCCGCACCGCCTCCTCCTGTCCGATGACGCGCTTGGAGAGACGCTCTTCCATCTTCAAAAGTTTTTCACGCTCCCCTTCAAGCATCCGGGTGACTGGAACACCGGTCCATCGGCTGACCACCTGCGCGATTTCCTCAGCGGTGACTTCATCCTTCACCATCGCCTGCCCGGATTTCGTCAAATCCCTGAATCGCTGCGCCGCCTGCTCGATCTGCCGATTCAAGTCGCGGATTTCGCCGTATTGAATCCGGGCGGCGGCTTCCAGATTTCCCTGACGCTGGGCCTGCTCAAGCTCAACCTGCTTGTTGTCCAATTTTTCCTGGAGTGATTTCGTCGCCCGCATCGCGCCCATCTCATTTTCCCAGCGGGCGGTGAGCTTGGTGTTCTGCTCCTGAAGGTTCGACAATTCTTTCTCGGCCTTGGTCCGCTGCTGCTGCGAGGCTGCGTCTTTCTCGCGGCGCAGCGCCTCGAGCTCAATCTGAAGCTGCATGATCCGCCGGCGAATTTCGTCCAGTTCGGCGGGCATGGAATCGTTTTCGATCCGCATCCGACTGGCCGCTTCGTCGATCAGATCAATCGCCTTATCCGGGAGAAACCGGTCGGTGATATACCGGTCGGAAAGCGTGGCGGCTGAGACGATCGCCCCGTCTGTGATCCGCACACCATGATGCGATTCATATCGCTGCTTCAGCCCGCGCAGGATCGCAATCGTATCTTGCACGCTAGGCTGCGACACAATGATCGGCTGGAATCGCCGCTCCAGCGCGGCATCCTTCTCGATGTGCTTGCGGTATTCATCAAGCGTAGTTGCGCCGATCGTCCGCAATTCGCCGCGGGCAAGCGCGGGTTTGAGCAGATTGCCGGCATCCATCGATCCCTCGGCCTTGCCGGCGCCGACCACGGTGTGCAACTCGTCGATGAACNNCGATATTTCGCGCCGGCGATCAGAGCCCCCATATCGAGTGCGATGATGCGTTTATTCTGCAACCCGGCCGGCACGTCGCCGTTGAGCATGCGAATCGCCAAACCTTCGACGATCGCGGTTTTTCCGACGCCCGGCTCTCCGATCA
>PMAK01000119.1 GCA_003153655.1 Phycisphaerales bacterium | reverse complement strand
GAATTAAGTGTGATCCGTATTATTGAGGATTTCCAGCGGATCGTGCTCAACCCAGCCTGAGCGGGGAAAGATCTGGCGATGTTCTTTCTGAGCACACGCAACCGGGCCGTCGCGGCCGAGAATCATGCAGCGGGTGCTGGTTGTGCCCTGATCGATGGCCGCGATAAAACGGGGCATGAAATGATTATACCCGAGATGATTAGGGCCGGCCGGAACCGCCAGACGGACGGGGCGTCCCGGACGGCATGCCCTTGTGGCGTGAACTCCGCGTCGCCACGATCGCCGCCGCCAGCGCCACAACGGATAATAAACCGACGGCGAAGCGCGTTTGCCGCGCGTACCATGCCATCTGATCGCTCGTCACCGGAACATCGCGCAGCAGATAGATCGACCACAGCGCCGCAAGCGTCGCGACAAGCCCAAACCGCACGAGGAGCATCAAGATCAGCCCCGTCACCAGCAACGATTGCAGGCATGATGTCCAGCCGACATCCTGCCATTGCTGGGCGGCGATGCTGGCTGATACGAGCACGACAAAGGTAATGGATGCGATCCATCGCCGGCCGATCACCAATTGGAAAAGAACGAGCGACAACAAATAAAGCAATCCCATGTAAAGCGCTTCAAGCAGCGCCCGGAGTGACATGGCCGCGGGGTTTTCCTTGGCCATGAATCGAACCAGCAGCGAAATGTTTGTCAGCGGCGCGGCATGCCCGAAGTGCATCGGGATAATATTGGCAAGCTCGCCGATGACCGTGACAGCTCCGCCGACGGCCAATCCAACCAGCACGTGCGATGCGACGAGTGGATCGTCCAGCCGGCCGGTCAGCAGGCGGCTCCAGGAGATCACTGTTTCCGGCCAGATGCGGCGCACATAAGGCTCAAGGGCCAGATAAAACATCCAGACAATTCCTGCCGGGACGAGGATAAAGCCCAGCACGCGGAAGAAGAGGCGCATCTCTAAAAATAGTTCGGGGATATGACTCGCGCCCAGGACCCAGATGAGAATTCCGAGGATCAGAAAGACACCGGCGAGCTTTTGCGCGCCCCCGGAATCGCCGCGGCCGGCGCGAACGTTTCGCCACGCGAGCACAACCGCGCTGCCAGTCACCACAAGGATCAGCGTCGCCTGTAAAATGATGTTGCGGCCGATGGGAATATCTGATGATGGGTCGATTCCCCTTTTGGTCGCGTCCTTTGTCCATAACTCGACGACTTGAAAAAAGACCGGCCGTCCTTGGAAAGACGCCGCCACGACATCAACCTCGTCCTCCGGCCGCTCCGGATAGTACCCGCGCCAAGCCATTCGCGCATCGGCAAACATCGGCGGCGTGGCCGTCGCCTCCATGGGTACGAAATCCTCCTGGTGCAAATCCGCGAGCTTAAACAAAGCTGAAAAATCAGCCTTCGTTGCCGGCCCGCTCGCTGGTTGGCTGAATTCGGAATTGCGAGGAAGAATTTCCAGGCTCTTGAGTTTACCCGTCACATCGACAACCACCGTGCGCATCCCCGGCACGCTGCGGGCAGGCTCATCGAGCGTAACCATCCCGATGTCATCTTTGGAGATCATGTACTGCGGGCTTTCGCGATACCAAAACTGAACCGCACCGGGACGCGGGCCAGCCAGATGGGTCCAGCGCGCAGCGGTGTGATCCGTCGCCTGCACCCAGCCGATATATTGATCGTCCAGCCCAAAACCCTGGGCGCGATTGCTCAGGGCATTGGAATACCCCGCGGCAAGGAGAACGCTACGCGCCCGATCGGCCAAGACCTCCGGCGCTACATTTGCCGGCACCTGCGGCAATAGAAAACCATACCTCGCCAGCGCGACCACGATCGCCAGACCCACCAGTGTTATCCCCAGCAGAATGCCCGCGCGCATGGTGCTGATCCCCGCGGTGTCGCCGGCGGCGGCGACCATTTCGGGGCTTGGCGTTTCGCCCGCCGCCAATGCCGCAGCGAGCGGATCGCCGCCAGGCAGCGCNNCAGCCGCAACCGCCAGCGCGCTCCCCGGACGCTTGCTGGGGTCTTTCTCCAGGCACCGCATGATCACCCGCTCGGCGAGCGGGTCCATGTCTTCCACGAAAGTCGAGGGATGCGTCGGAGAGGTGCTGCGATGAAGACGGGAATATTCCGGCATCGAATGAGCGGAAAACGCCGGACGCCCGGTGAAAATTTCGTAGAGCACCAGACCGAGCGAATAGATGTCGCTGCGAACGGTGGCGTCGCCCTGCGTGAACTGTTCCGGAGCCATGTAGGCGGGCGTGCCGGCGGTGGCGTCGTGGCCGCCGTCGACCCGGCCGGAAATTCCGAAATCGGTGATGCGCACCTGGCCGCGGCCATCCAGCATGACGTTCGCCGGTTTCAGGTCGCGGTGAAGGACCCCTTTGTCATGTGCGGCGGCGAGACCGGCGCAGAGCTGCCTGGATATTTGGATGGCCTTGTCGCGCGGCAAACGCCCGATCCTCCGAAGGAGGCACGCCAAATCTTCGCCGTCGACAAATTCCATCGAGATGAACTGCTCCCCATCAACCTGGCCGAGATCGAATACCCGGCAGACATTGGGATGCGTCACCTGGCGGGAGAGCCGCACCTCGTTGTGAAAGCGTTCGAGCCAGGCGGGGTTGGATTCGTATGATGCGGGGAGAAATTTCAGAGCGACCGGCTGATCGAGCGTGATGTCATCGGCGCGGTAAACCTCACCCATGCCGCCCTGACCGATGAGACTTACGATGCGATATCGCTCGGCCAGAACCGTGCCGGAATCGAACCGTCCCCTGCCGCTGGAATTCGCTGGATCGCCGTGCGACGTTACGCCGGTGTGGGAACTGTGTGAACGATAGGACAAATCCGAAGCGGGCTTTCGGATCGATGGCTTTGCGTCGGTTCTCACCTGTGAGTGAGAAGATTGAATGTCGTCACTGGCCGCTGGTGGATCGGGCTCGGTCATCGCGCCGCTTGGCTCGACGGTCTGACCGAGAAAAACGGTGCCGCCGGCTTTGGCTGCGCCGCGATGGGATTCGAGCAGCGACTGCACCTCGGCCTTTAGTTCCACGTCGTCGCCGCACAGACGGGCGGCGACCTGGTCGTGCTCCCCGTCGGGATGCTCGCACACGGCGAGAAAGACTTCTTTGACTTTCTTGTATTGCTCGGAAGTCATGCTCACTGCCACATTCTACCGGCTCAGTTCCCGCATCAACCAGGCGCGGGCCATCGTCCAATCCCCTTCCACTGTCCGCTTGGAAACGCCAAGGGTGTGGGCGACCTCTTCGACGCTCATCCCCGCGAAAAATCGCATTTCGACGATCTCGGCCTGACGCGAATCAAGCTTGGCGAGCTTTTCCATTGCCTCATCCAACGCGAGAATTTCCTCATCGCGCTTTGGGGCAAGGGCGACGGATTCATCGAGTTCGACGCGACCGGCGCCGCCGCCCCGCTTTTGGCGTTTCCGCTGCCGGGCGTGATCCACCAGGATTCGGCGCATCGCCTGAGCGCCGACGGCGAAAAAATGGGTGCGCCCCTGCCAATCTACCCGAGATTGATCGATCAGCCGCAGATACGCCTCATGCACCAGGGCCGTCGGCTGGAGGGTATGGTTAGCCCGCTCGTGGCGGAGATGCCGGGCCGCGAGGGCTTTGAATTCATCGTAGACAAGCGGCATCAGCTTGGCCGCGACAGCGGTGCGGTCGCCGCTTTTTAGATTGGCAAGAAGTTGGGTGATTTGAGATGCTGGCACAGGTATCCATTCTCATCAAGGATCGCAAGAGGCATTATCATCCGAAATAAGGGCACCACAAGCCATGCCAGCCTCCCGTAGAAAGGGATAGTTTATTGATCGGTATCCTCACTTCTCGTAGGCTTGCCCGCAAATGAGCGGGTTACAGGATGTGACTGGATTTCGAGGGGAGAAAATAGTTGAGCTTTGCTTGACAGACTATTCGGCATTTCCGAAGCCTCTTTTTCGGCCAGGTTTTCTGAGTGATAAGTGGCCGGCGATTGACTTTTATGTTGAACTTACAGGAGTTAGAGGAAGTCGGCCTTATTTTTTCATCCAAGTAAAAACGACGGGAGCAGCCCTCCGCAACCAAGCGACGGAAATACGAATACTGGCAAAGAAGAACGACGTCTTGCGATTCCTTCAGATTCCTGGGCCAACCTACATTTTGGGAGTACACGAACCGTCAAGACGGGTTTTTATTCGATCGGTGCACAACGGAATTGAACCGCGTGCAGTGACGCGTATACCATTGACGCATGAGTTGACGAGCAAAAATCTTCAGAATCTGTACAATGAAGTTCGGGACTACTGGAGTACAACTGTACAGAAACCTGTTTTTTCGGTGTTCGCATGAGTACCTCTACGAATCAATCCAATTTGGTCGGTCGGCGGGCCGAATTAATCGCGGAACTATTCCTACAAGACCTCGACCCGAAATTTATATCCCGGCCCACTTCCCCTGAAATTGGATATGATCTACTGGTGGGTTTTCATAATGATAAAGGCGGCACAAACACCTTCGCGATACAGGTGAAGTCAACAGAACAGTCGTCGCCATCGCGCTATGTCATAAATCGAAATGTATTCAATCGAATGATTCATTCGAATGTACCGACTTTGCTGTTGGTCGCGGATGTAAAGCAGAATTCGCTCTGCTACGCTTGGCTCAAGTCTTCAAATGGAATTAAGGGCCAACGCACGGTGTCCGTGCAGTTGACGCCTGTTAATGTCGTTTCCAAAAAAGAGTTATACAAGCAACTCACCAGAAGTAATCACGCCGTTGCCGCAGCAGGTTGAATACGTTGGACGATTGTTGGTCCAGAGCAGAAAAATTCCTTCACGACATAAATCTAAGGAGTATTCATACCGCCTGAACTTGCCTCGATTTATCCTGCGAATACGCCAATGCCGCGCGGCAGAAGCCCAGGAACAGCGGTTGCGGCCGCAACGGGCGGCTGGTCAATTCCGGATGGGCTTGCGTGCCTACGAAATAGGGATGCACCTCCTGCGACAACTCCAGAATCTGCATGATCGGCTGCTTGGGATGCTTGCCGCTGAAGGTCATGCCATGCTCTTCGAGCGTTTTGACGTATTGTGGATCGACTTCATATCGGTGGCGGAATCGGAGACGGATGGTGCGGGCGCTGTCGAAGAGTTGGAAGGCGAGGGTTCCGGGTTTGAGTTCGACGTCTTTGCCGCCGAGACGCATGTTGCCGCCGAGGCCTTCGATTTTCTTTTGTTCGGGGAGGATGTCGATGACGGGATTTTTGCAGTTCTTCTCGAATTCGGTGCTGTTGGCCCCTTCGATGCCGCAGACGTTTCTGGCGAATTCGATGACCGCCATCTGGAAGCCTAGACAGAGGCCGAGATAGGGGACTTTATTTTCGCGGGCGTAGCGGATGCATTCGATTTTGCCTTCGGTGCCGCGGACACCAAAGCCGCCGGGGACGATGATGCCATGACAGTCAGCTAGTCGCTTGGCAACATTGGCGGCGTCGATGAGCGTGGTGTCGATCCATTTGAAATTGACGTTCACGCCAAGCTGAACGCCGCAATGTTCCGACGCCTTGATGATTGATGCATACGCATCTCGCAGGGCTGTGTATTTTCCAGTGACCGCGATGTTGATGTCTTTTCGCGGCTTTTCGATGCGCTCGACGAATGATCGCCATTTCAGGCGGGCTTGATCGTCTTTGCCCTGATCGACGCGGTCGTGAATATTCAGCAGCGTCAGCACTTCGCGGTCGATGCCGGCGGTCCTCAAGGCATCGGGGATCGTGTAAATGCTGTCCACATCGTGCATCGTCACCACACGCCGCATCGGCACATTGGTGTACATCGAGATTTTCTCGCGGACTTTTTCTTTTACGGGACTGCTGGCGCGGCAGGCGATGATGTGCGGCATGATGCCGACTTCCATCAGCCGCTTGATGCCAAGCTGTGCCGCTTTTGATTTCTGCTCGCCAAGCGCGCCGGGTTCGAGGACGTAGGTCAGGACGACAAATGTGACGGAGTTTTCGCCCTCTTCGTAGGCGAGCTGGCGACAGGCTTCGAGATAGGCCTGGTTTTCGAAGTCTCCGACGGTGCCGCCTACTTCGACAAATACCACGTCCGCATTGGTCCTGGCTGCGAGTTCGCGGAGGCGCAATTTTACTTCGCCGGTTACGTGCGGAATGAACTGCACATCGCGGCCGAGATATCCGCCTTCGCGTTCTTTTTTCAGCACGGCTGAGAGGATCTGGCCATTGGTTGTGAAGTTGGCCGCGTTGAGATCCTGATCGAGCAGGCGTTCATAGGTGCCGAGATCCATGTCGGTTTCCATGCCATCGTCGAGGACGAAGACTTCGCCGTGGCGGTAGGGATTGAGGGTGCCGCTGTCGATGTTGTAGTAGCCTTCCATCTTGATGGGGGCGACACGGAGGCCTTTATCCTGCAGGAGCTTGGCGAGGGATGAGGAGAAGATTCCCTTGCCAAGGCCGCTCATGACGGTGCCGACGACGACGACGTATTTGTGATGGCCGCGGCGGTAGCCTTCGGGCATCGGGGTGTAGAATTCGGTTTCTTCGGTCGATTGGCCGATGCGAAATAGCAGTTCTTCATTACTCATGGTTTCATCGCGTCGCTTGCGCGGCGGCTCCTCGTTGGTATCGTCGGACAAATTCTGCGTATTGCTGGGGCGTGTCGATTCCATGCACCGCCCGACGCGTCAGGATCACGTCGATCGATCGCCCGTGCTCCAGGACGCGAAGCTGCTCCAGTTTTTCGGTCTGCTCCAAAGGCGTCGGGGGCCAGGTGGCCAACTCCAGGAGAAATTCACGCCGATAGGCGTAAATTCCCTGATGTAAATAATATGCCGGCCGCGAGGCTCCGGCTGGATCGCGCTCAAACGGAATCTTTGATCGCGAGAAATACAGGGCTTTGCCGTCCTGGCTGATAACTACTTTCACCAGATTCGGATCATCCGGATCATCGCCCGGTGCGAATGGCGTGGCAGCGGTGGCCATGTCTCCTTCACCCTTTTCCAGACAGTCCACCAAGGCGTCAATGGTCTGCGGCTCGATCTCCGGCTCGTCGCCCTGGACGTTGACGATGATGGACTCGCTAAGCTGCCGGGCCACCTCGGCGACGCGATCGGTGCCGCTGGCGTGCCGGGGCGAGGTCATGATGCAGCGCGTGCCGTAGGGGGCGAGGGCATCAACGATCCGCTGGTCGTCGGCGGCCACGATGACATCACTGATTCGCCGGGCCGCTTTGGCGCGTTCGACCACGTGCTGAACGAGTGGCTTGCCGGTATCAGAGGCGACGATTTTGCCGGGGAAACGAGTGGAGGAGAAACGCGCAGGGATAACGGAAATCGCAGCCAAAGCCGATCCTCGGACAACAGATTCTGGTCAACTAAGAACTGCGGAGCGAGGATACGATTGGAGGGTGGGCGTGTCAAGAATTGGTTTGGGACTGGACACTTTCGTACAGAACGTTACACTTTTCGGNNTGCTTGCTAGCTTATTGTGGTTTGGGGGTGGGATTTTTGGGGAGGATTGGGGTGGTGGGGTTTTCTGTTGGCGTCAAAAAAAGAACGGAATTGTGTACTTTACGCAAAGCGGCAAAGTTAAGGCTGAAAAATGTTTGCGGCGATCAAAAGGTAGCCCAAGGCAAATAGGATAAGCGGCCCTACGAATAAAATGGCCAATATCAAAACCCATCGATTGCGTCGTGTTCGCACCACTTCAGGCGTTCGATATTCGATAGTTGGATTACCCATGCGTTCATCCTGCTTCTGCCATCCCTTGGCGGCCTTCACGGCCTGAAACAACTTGCGGATGTTGTCCAGCTAATCGCCTTCCAGTTTCAAGACCTCTGGCTTTGGGC
>PMAK01000282.1 GCA_003153655.1 Phycisphaerales bacterium | reverse complement strand
TTGGCTTTTTGAAGGATGCTGCTGATTTCCACGATGCGGGCCGTCGCGCCTTCGCCGGGCAAGTTCTTCATGCCGGCGTCGGACGCGGCATATTCGTTCATCGCGTTGACGGCTTGGCCGGCGAGGAATTGGTATGCCTTAGTCCACTGCTGGCGCATCACCACCGGATCAAGGGGACGTTCGCGCACCAATCGCACGACCTCCCCAACGAAGTATCCAACCTGCGCCGTCGCCGGCTGATATATCTGGCTGGCCAGAGTGATCCGACCAGGCATCCCGGCCTTGTCCACTTCAACAACGTAAGTGGCGACTTGCTTCTTGATGCCCAGGACGACGGCGCCGGTCGTGGAGATCAACGCCAGCACCATCGACGCGAACGCGATGTATCGCCAGTTGCGGGCCTGCACACGCGCCGAGCCGATCCGGTCATCCCATGCCACTGCGGCGCGAGCATAAGGATTGTGACTCTCATCCGATCCGCCGTTCTTGCCGTAACTCGTTGTCATGTTCGGAAAACTCATGTTGGAGTCCCTCCTTTATTAGTTGGACCACCCGTTCCGCTTGAAGGACTGTTTGACCCAGGCACACGGGCCGCCGCATTAGCCGGCGCCGTACCGCCGCCCGCTTGAGTTGAAGTTGAACCAGAAACAGCCGATGCGACTGTGGTTCCGGTTTTGTTGCCTACTTTGCCACCGTTGCCAGTGATCTTTCGGACAACTGCCGTTCCCGCCGACGCGACTAGCATCGCGCCCTTGGTTGGCACTGTCGCCGCCATCTTCACGGCCTTCACAGCGGCGCGCGATTTGTCGGCGGCCGCCGTAGTCGTATTGACNNAGCGACAAGACCATGAGCAATAGCGCCGCGAGGGCAATGCAGAATGCTTGATACGTCGTCACCGTCTGCCCCGCGGGAACCTTCAACGATTGGAAAATGTTGTTTCCCACCCCCAAGACCAGGGTGAGGACCATTAGACGCACACCCGAGCCAACGACCCATCCGAGCGGGCGCTCCGCGATGAACGCGGTTTTGGATAAGACGGCAAACGGCACCAGAACGAACGCCGCAAGACTCCCAAACTTGAAAGTGAGCAGTGCAACTACGACTTGAATGGTGATGATGCAAAACGCCGCGACGATCGCGCAGATGGCGAGGAACAGGAACGCCATCTCGACAAAGTTTTTGAAGAATGCGACCGGCCCGGTGAGACGCGCAATCTGGTCCATCAGCGGTTGCGCCGTGGTGTAACCCAGGTATGCGATGTTCCCCGGTTGCGCCGTGTAGTAAGTAGCGCCGTCGAAACCACCCGCTTTGAGTCCCAAATCCATGAAGGATCGGGCCAGTTTGTCGGTTAACGTCTGCCAGTTTTGGACGATCCACGCGAACAGGCCGATATACACGATCTTCCGGGCGAAATGGACGATCACATGATCGTCGCTCAGCGCCCACAACGCCGCCGACCACATGATGCTCAGGATGATGAGGACGTTTAGAATCCAAGTGACATCGCCCTTAATGAGGCCAAAGCCGCTATTGATCGCGTTGATGTATTGGTTGGCCACGTTGTTGATGAGATCGGGGCCGTAATCCAGAGCCAGAATGTTCATCGCCATCATCGCGCTCACCTCCTTTGAGTCATTCGCAAAGTGAAAACTTCTATCTCTATTGGTCCGCCGTCGGGAAAGCGTTCGCCAACGTCGTGCTTGGTTGCTGAGGATTGGTCCAGTCGCCGCGAACCGCCTGGCGCTGTTGCTCCGCGTATGCCTGTTCCGCCTGATCCTTCGCATCGCGCTCCACGTCGCCGCGAGCGTCCGTGATTTCCTGGGCCTGCAGCGCTTGGAGCTGCGCCACCAGAGTCGCCACTTCCTCATTGCCGGCTTGCATGGCGGAGGTCGCGCCGGACGCGGAATTGGAATGTTCGACATAGGATTGAATGCGCTGCGCGGTCGGTTGCAGGTTCAAATACGTCTCATTCTGGACGGTGCGGTTTTCGACCAAGACGCTTCGCTCCTCCTGATCCCATCCACTTCGCATCGACTGGATCGCGGCGTCTGAGATATTCGCGTAGCTGGTCAGATCGGAGGGATACTGACTGTTCAGCGTGTTGCCGGGATCAGTGGACGAGTAGGTTGCGCCGGCCTGCCCGAACACCTGCTGCCAGATGTTCATGCTTTGCAGAATTCCGGGTAGCTGAGTGAAGTTCCAGCTTTTCAGCATGGCCACTTCGTTAGTGACTTCTTGGTAGAGCTGGTCAACCATTTGCACATCGTCCGCCACCTGGATGACCGCCTCGGCAAAATTCGTCGGATCGAAAACGATGTCCGCGAATGCGGCCGTGGGCACAAGCAGCGCCGCCGTTGCGCCGAAAATGAGAAACCGTTTCTTTGAGCGTGTCATGGCAAACCTCCTATTTCGCAAGTTCCATCGAGTGGTTTGTTCGCAATTCAGTTCTGAAAGGGATCAACGATCGTCCCTGTCGGCGGCGCCGGGTTATCCCAGCCCGCGCGCACCCGCGCCCGTTCTGCCTCCGCATACGACGATTCCGACTGCTGTTGGGCAAGCCTTTCGGTTTTGAGTCGGGCGCGGGCGATTTTCAGAGATTGCAGCTTGGCCAACTCCCCCGAGGCGACCGCCAGAAGATCGTTGTGAGCCTGAAGCGCCGACGTTTCGCCGGATGCCGAGTTCGATGCATCAACAATGTCCTGTACCTGTTGGGTCGTCGTATCCATATCTTGATAGACCTGATTCTGTAATTGACGGTTCTCCACCAACGCTTGGCGCTGGTTATCCGCCCACGTCGATTGATCCGATTGGAACTGCGCCCAAGTGGCACTGCTCATGTTCGCCGGATATCGCGTATCAAGTTGACTGGCCGGATTTGCTGTGCTGTAAAGGCTGGACTCCAATTGCCCTTCAACGCCAGAAACGATTCCGGCAATATTCGGCACGGCGCTCAGGTTGAGATGCTCCAATTCCTTGACCTCGTTCTCGACCTGCTGAACAACTGCGTCGATCTGCTCGCCAAGGTCCACCACCTTCAGGACATT
>PMAK01000131.1 GCA_003153655.1 Phycisphaerales bacterium | reverse complement strand
AGGGATAGTTCCAGGCGATCATCGTGTGATATGTGGTGGAGTCCGTACTTGTCAGGTCCAATGTGTAAACTCGTTGGTCGGTTGTGATAAGCAGGTTCGTTTGCAGTCCGCCCTTGCGCGGCTTGACCAGGAGGAGCGTTTGCTCTGATTGACCCGAGCCGGATTCGACGCTCTGCACGAGCCACCGAGTCGTATCGCCCGCAGCCGCCGTGATGACTTTCTCACCGGGGCGTAACGCGATCGTGGTGACGTATCCGGGGCTTGTAACGGCCGTGTAGACCACGCCCGGCGCATAGTCGTAATACTGAATGGCATTCAGGAAGCCATCGGTTGTCGGCTGAGTCGNNCTGGGAACCGGCACTTTCACTTCAACGATTCTTGGCATCGAGTCATCCGAATCATCTACGAGCCTCATCGCGGGCGCCAGGCGCGAATCGGGCATGACGACGACCGACGGCGGATCAGTTGTCTCACAACCAGCAACCAGCGAGATCAAAACTAAAGCGCACACCAGTATTGGCTTCTGAAGGTTCATTGCCGTTCTCCTTGGTCAGAGGACGACTCTGTCGGATTCGTGTTTATGGGATTCGGTGTAATCGCGGGGCGCGCACTGTCGTCTCTCAGCACCGGCCCTGAAAATTCCCGGCTCCAGGTAAAGTTGGTGATGTACACGCCGATTGGGTTTTTGAACGAATCCGCTTCATCCCGCGGCGGCATCACCTTTACCTGAAAGAGGCCCGTGTATTGCTCGCGCGAGCGGAGCATGCCGCTGGAATAGGTCGATTCAACCCAACGAACCTGATAGGTGTCACTNNCCTTGGTCCACTGCTGGCGCATGACGACCGGATCAAGCGGCCGTTCGCGCACGAGACGCACGACCTCACCGACGAAGTAACCGACTTGTGCCGAATCGGGTCGATACGGTTCGCTGGCGAGTGTGATCCGCCCCGGCATTCCTGCCTTATCCACCTCGACGACGTAAGTGGCGACTTGTTTCTTGATTCCCAACACAACCGCGCCAGTTGTCGAGATGAGCGCCAACGCTATCGCTGCAAAAGCTATAACCCGCCAGTTGTGAGCCTGTACTCGCGCCGATCCAATCCGTTCGTCCCATGCGTTCGCCGCGCGGGCATACGGATTGTGACCGTCGGATGAGCCGCCATTTTTCCCATAGCTTGTCGTTGTCTGTGGAAAACTCATGTTACAGGCCCTCCAGCGCCAGAAGACCCGCCTTTACCACTCGGAGAATTGGATGGGCCAGGCACTCGACTGGCCGAATTCGCGGCGACGGTTCCAACGGATCGAGTTGCCGTTGAAGAAGGAACGGCCGAGGCAACCGCTACTGTACCGGCACTGCCGACGCCGCGAATCGTGCGCGCCGCGGCGCTGCCGACCTGCGCAATCAACGTCGCGCCTTTCATTGGTACCGCGGCGGCCGCTCTTACCGCCGCGAGGGCCGGCCGGGAACTGGCGGCGCCAACGGTGGTGTTGTAGGCCACCGCCGTTGTATTGAGCGCCGTGCCGACGCCCAGGCTCGGTCCACCAATAATCATGTCCGTGGCCAGACGCGATGCGACGAGCGACAGCACCATGAGCAGCAGCGCTGCCAATGCGATGCAGAAGGCTTGATACGTCGTCACGGTGTTCCCCGCAGGGACTTGCAGCGCTTGGAAGATGCCGTTTCCTATGCCCAGGACCAATGTGAGTACCATTAAGCGCACGCCGGACCCAACCACCCAGCCCAACGGGCGCTCGGCGATGAATGCCGTCTTGGACAAAACGCCGAACGGCACGAGCACGAACGCGGCCAAGCTCCCGAACTTAAATGTAACCAGCGCGAGCACCACCTGGATCGTGATGACACAGAACGCGGCGACGATGGCGGCGACTGCTATGGCCAGAAATGCGATTTCGACAAAGTTTTTGAAGAACGCCACGGGTCCGGTCAGCCGTTTAATTTGATCCATCAGCGGCTGCGCCGTCGTGTAACCCAGGAACGCGATGTTGCCCGGCTGTTGGGTGTAGAAGCCCACCCCGTCAAAGCCACCCGCTTTCAAACCAAGATTCATGAATGAGGATGCCAGCTTGTCCGTGAGGGATTGCCAGTTCTGAATGATCCAGGCAAACATGCCAATGTAGACAAGTTTTCGGGCAAACTGCGCGATGACATGGTCCTCGCTGAGCGCCCAGAGCGTGGCCGACCACATGATGCTCAGAATGATTAGCACGTTCAACACCCAAGCGACATCGCCTTGGATGAGACCGAAAGCATTATTGATTGCGTTGAGGTACTGGTTGGCCACATCATTGATGAGGTCGGGCCCGCCATTGCCGAAGTCCACTGCCAGGATCGCCGTCATTGCAATCACCTCCCTTCGCTTCTGGTTGCTCCACTATTGATTGGCCGCGGGAAAGGCATTCACTAAAGATGTAGTGGGCTGCTGTGGATTGTCCCAGCCCACGCGCACCGCCTGACACTGCTGATCGCCATAAGCTTCTTCCGCTTGTTCTTGCGCCTTCCGCTCCACTTCGGCGCGGGCATCGGTAATTTCCTGCGCTTGGAGCGATTGAAGCTGAGCTACCAAACTCGCCACTTCCTCGTTCCCGGCCTGCATGGCAGAGGTGGCGCCAGACGCGGAATTGGAATGCTCCACATAAGCTTGAATGCGCTGCGCTGTCGGTTGCAGGTTCAAATACGTCTCGTTTTGGACGGTACGGTTTTCGACCAGGACGCTTCTTTCTTCCTGATCCCAACCGTTCTGCATGGATTGGAAGCTGGCATCCGTCATGTTGGCATAATTACTCGGATCGGATGGATATTGGCTGTTGAGCGTGCTGCCGGGATCGGTGGACGAATAGGTCGTGCCGGCTTGGCCAAACACCTGCTGCCAGATGTTCATGCTTTGCAGAATTCCGGGTAGCTGAGTGAAGTTCCAGCTTTTCAGCATGCTCACTTCGTTGTCAATCTCTTGGTAGAGCTGGTCAACCATCTGCGCATCGTCCGCCACTTGGATTACTGCTTCGGCGAAGTTCGTCGGGTCAAAAACGATGTCGGCGAATGCGGCGGTCGGCACGAGCAGAGCCGCTGTTGCTGCGACAATGAGAAACCGTTTCCTTGAGCGTGTCATGGCAAATCTCCTCTTTCACAATTTCCTTCGAGTTGAATTGGTTCCGCTGTTCAGTTCTGAAACGGATCGACGACCGTTTCGGTAGGAGGCGCGGGGTTATTCCATCCGGTGCGAACCCGCTGACGTTCAGCCTCCGCATATGATGATTCTGATTGCTGCTGGGCCAGCGCTTCAGTTTTGAGCCGTGAGCGGGCGACTTTCAGAGATTGCAGCTTGGCCAGTTCGCCCGACGCCACCGCCAGCAGATCATTGTGGGCCTGGACCGCCGATGTTTCGCCAGATGCCGAGTTGGACGCATCGACGATTCCCTGTACTTGTTGGGTCGTCGTATCCATGTCCTGATAGACCTGATTCTGTAATTGACGATTCTCGACCAGCGCTTGGCGCTGGTTGTCCGTCCACGTCGATTCGTTCGACTGATACTGCGCCCAAGTGGCACTCGTCATGTCCGCCGGATAGCGCGTGTTGAGTTGGCCGGCCGGATTCGGTGTGCTGTAAAGGCTGGACTCCAATTGGCCTTCCACCCCTGAAACGATTCCCGCAATATTCGGCGCAACGTTGAGGTTGAGATGCTCCAGTTCTTTAACTTGGTTCTCCACTTGCTGGACTACCGCATCGATCTGCTCGCCAATGTCCACCACCTTCAGGACATTTTCGACCAGCGCAATCGGGTCTAACACGATATCGAACAAAAAGGCATCGGCCCTACGCGCTGGCCCGAGTACGAGCGCGCCGCCGGCGACGAGCGCCAGGACCAGAGCTGTCTTTGGCCGAAAGTGTTTCGACTTGCCCTTTGCTGAATTCGATGTTGTCGTGATCCGATTCACGTTGTTCATGGCCTTTCCTTTCGACGTTGAAAGTTTCCAAACGCTCCGCCCAATGGCCGAGACCCCGTTCCTTCAGGTAAGCGGCGGCGAAACGCCCGCGATCATGCTCGCTCAGAACTTTGGTAATTCGCGCTTGATCCTGCGGTGAGCCTGCGGCGCAAAAGGCCAGCGCCAATTCGCCGAGACCCAGTTCAAAAAGCCGATTTCCTTCCCGGCTCTGGTAGTAGTAGTCCTTTTTGGGGATTGACTGCTGGAGGATTTGAAGCTGTCGTTCGTTCAAGCCGAATGACTCGTAGACTTTCCGCGTGCGCTCCTCCATCGCGTTGCCGTTGGGCAGGAAGATGCGCGTCGGACAGTTTTCGATGATCGCTGGCGCGATGGCGCTGTCGGCAATGTCAGACAAGCTCTGCGTCGCAAAGATGACCGCGACATTTTTCTTTCGCAGCACCTTGAGCCACTCACGGATCTTGGCGGCGAAAAGTGATTCGGTCAGATACAGCCACGCCTCATCGAGAATCATCAGTGTTGGCGCGCCGTCGAAGCGTTTTTCAAGCCGGCGGAACAAGTATGTCAGGACCGGCAGCAGGGCCGAGCGGCTCTGCATCAGGTGTTCCATCTCAAACGCCTGCCAGCGGGCATCGTTATTACTGTTGAGCGTGTCCTCATTGGCATCCAGCAGCCGACCATACGCGCCATCGAGGGTGTAACTTCGGAGCGCCTGTCGAATGTCCGCATCTTGGACGATGCCCAGAAGCGTGCTGAGCGTGCGCTGTGCCTTCGGCATCGACGCCAAATTGGTCAGCGCCGCCCACAATTCTTGCTTTGTCGCCGGCGTCACTGCCAATTTTTCGCGGTACAGAAGGTCGGCGATCCAATCTTGTGCCCAAGCCAGTTCCGATTCATCGTCGATGTCCGCCAACGGCTGGAAGCAAATATCTTCGCCTTCGCCGCCCAGATCGTAAAAGTCCCCGCCCATTGCCAAGGTCATCGCGCGGCAGCTTGCGCCTTTGTCGAAGATGTACACACGGGCGCCGGGATATCGGAGCCATTGGCAGGCTAGAAGATTTAATAGCGTCGATTTGCCCGCGCCAGTTGGGCCCGCAATGATCGTATGGCCCACATCGCCCTGATGCAGTGACAAGCGAAATGGGGTCGATCCCTTCGTGCGAGTAACTAGCAGCGGTGGCCCGTCGAGATGAGCACAACGCGCTGGACCGGACCAGACCGCACTCAGCGGCACCAGGTCGCAGACATTCAGCGAGGAAACCAGCGGCCGGCGCACATCGGCATAAGCGTGACCGGGAAGACTGCCCATCCACGCCTGAACCGCATTGAAATCTTCGATTTCGGACACAAGACCGATTCCGTCCACAACTTGTTGGACGGCGCGGGCCTTTTCCGTCGCAGTTTGTTCATCTTCATCCCAAACAGTGATCGTGAGTGTGAAATCTCCGAAGGAGCAGTGCTCGCCGCCGAGCTCCTGCAGCGCGTCGTCCACATCTTCGGCCTTGTTCAAACTATCGGAATCCTCCAACTTGCTTTCCTGTTTGGTGATCGCCTCTTTCAGCAGCGTCGTCATCCCCTTGCGCTTGGCGAACCACTGGCGGCGCAGCTTGTTCAAATGTCGCGTTGCATCGGCCTTGTCCATCGGAAGATAGCGGCCGACCCAGCGGTATTCGATTGGCAATTCGTTTAGCCGATCCAATAGGCAGGGTAGCGTGCGATTGACGTAAGCCCGGATCGACACGGTTTTCAGAAATTGTTGGCCCAACCGCGGGGAGAGCCCGCCCAATAGCGGCCGGTCGGTAATCATTTCATCGAGGTAGAATGGCACGTCGGGGACCGCGATGGTCAATCGCCGGTCCGAGATGCACGAGTGGAGGTAGGTCAAAGTTTCAGAATCATCCAGCGGTCGAACCTCTGGCATGAAAGATGCCATCAAGTTCATCACCTGATCGACCTGGCCGAGGAAATGATCGTAATGGGCGCGATAAGAAACCTGTCCGTTGCTCCCATTGCTCGGTCGTTCGATGAACAGATCGCTCAGGCGCGCCATGCTTTCCGCTGGTGGCAGGTAGGTGAATGTGACGAAGCATTGGCTCTCAAAGTGCAGAGCCTCGGCGGTGAAATCCTGCCGACGCTCCCGGTCGATCAATTCCGCCACTGGATTAGAAAACTTACTTTCTGGATAGGCATGGGCAGAACGTCGCGCAGCCTCAACATGCACGCACCAGTGCGATCCCAGGCGGCGCAGAACGTTGTTCATCCTCGCGCGGGCCGCGACAAGCTCATACGGGGTGGAACTATCCAGATCGGGTCCGCGGAATCGTACCGTCTTTTCCAGGCTGCCGTCCTTATTAAGCACCACGCCCGGACCGATCAAAACGGCCCATGGCAGGTGGTCAGCAAGGCGCTGGGAACGGTTTCGGTATTCGCCAATGTTCCACATGGCGGAAATCCTTCACATCACGATTCCATGTATGTCGGCTGCCGCAGATGACGACGAAACAGATCAAACCAATGCGGGTCGCGTTTGCTCATCACCACGGCAACGGCATGTAGGGCGGCGCCAGCCGGAAATCCCAGCCACCAGAGGTGCATCCCCATGCCAATGACCAGAGCCAGCGTTCCGTTGAGGATGGCAAAGGTCCGCGGCGCGCCGCCCATGAGGATTGGTTGGGTCAATGCCACATGGAGCGGGACTTCAAAGCCTTCGATTTCTTCGGGGCGCGACATGGTCAACTCACCTTCCGCCGAGCAGGCGAAGCGTCACTTACCACCCAGCGCCGCCGTCGAAGCCGAAGAACGTCACGCCGAAGCTGGTGGCCGTGACCGCGATGGACACGCCCAGCAGCAGGCCGAGAATGCGCCGCAGCCCACCGCCTTCGCTGAACGCGAAACCAAATCCGATGACAACGATGGCCAGGATGCACAGCGCCTTGGCAACCGGCCCAGTGAAGCTGGCCAACACTTGGTTCAAAGGGCCTTCCCAAGGCAGAGGTTGGCCATTGGCTCCATTTGCGGCCGCACGCGCCACGCCACCCCAGGCCATCACAGCAAACCAGCCGGCTAACGCTGGCAACGAAATAGCCACTCGACTTCGGAACATAAATCCCGCTCCTTTCAAAAAGTTGCTCTGCATTCAATGCCATTTGCACCGTTATTAACTTTATTAACTCGTATAATAGCTCCGATCTTCTCGCATGCAAGAAGTTTTTTTGGATTTTTTTAATCGGAGGCACGGAGGAACGATGCCTGCGAAATTCTGTCTGTCGAATCTGCGACAGGGAGGAACCGACGCATGACGCCCGCTTCGTCGCTCTACTGGACCGTTTTATGCCAAGGCGGCGGTTCTCCAGGCAGGTGTTAATCCGGCTGCCTGTTCTGCATCAGAACTGGGAGTATTGAGGCTGAACTGGTCAAAGGGGGCCATCGCACCTGTGTTGGCTTTGCTCTATGTTGGCGATTATGCGGGGCCATCTGCTACTTGTATATTCTTACGCAATCTCAACTAAGATGATCCTTGGCGAACCGAGGACAATACGCGCTAATTCACACCCATGGAAGACGGACAACAACACCAAGAGTTGAATTCCGGCTCCCGCTGGTATCGGTGGGAGCCACACATTCATGCGCCTGGCACGGTTCTGAACGATCAGTTCAAGGGCGCTGATAGCTGGGCGAGCTACCTCAAAGCATTGGAGGCGGCGGCGCCTGCGATTCGCGCAATTGGCGTCACAGACTACTACAGTACCGATAGCTATGAACGCGTTTGCGAGGCGAAGCGTCAAGGTCGGTTGCCCGAATGCGAACTGATCTTTCCCAATATCGAGATGCGACTCGGAATCGGGACCGTTAAAGGCAAATGGGTCAATCTCCACCTGCTCGTAAGCCCTGAGGACCCGGAGCACCTCGTAGAGTTGAAGCGATTTCTTGCGCGCCTGACTTTCAGCGCGCATAGCGATTCTTTCTGCTGCAACAAAGACGACCTTATCCGACTCGGTCAGCGGTTCGATTCAAATCTCACGGAACCGGTTGCATCGCTTGAGCGCGGGTCTGAGCAATTCAAAGTTTCGTTCGATCAACTAAAACAAGTCTACACGGCCAGTGCTTGGGCACACCAAAACATCCTGATTGCCGTCGCTGGAAGCGAGACTGACGGTACTTCTGGTGTTCGCGATGCGGCCGACGCGACGCTGCGGCAGGAGGTGGAGAAGTTTGCGCACGTAATCTTTGCCAGTAGCCCAGCGCAACGCGAGTTTTGGCTCGGCCGACGTAGCTTCACCGAAGAGGAGTTGCGGGTGCGCTATGGCGGCCTAAAACCGTGCATGCATGGAAGCGACGCCCACGAGGCGCGAACTGTGGGCGTCCCAGATGGAGACCGCTACTCGTGGATCAAGGGAGCCCTCGCGTTCGACTCCATTCGCCAAGCCTGTATCGATCCCGCCGGGCGGTCGTTTGTTGGGGATGAACCGCCGGTCAACGCTACGCCTTCGCAAGTCATAACCGCCGTTGAAATCAAGAATGCCCCGTGGGCGATGACGCCGGCAATCGAACTTAATCCTGGCCTTGTCGCAATCATCGGAGCAAGGGGTTCCGGCAAAACGGCTTTGGCTGATGTGATCGCCCTCGGCTGCGACGCGACATCGGATCGTCTTAGCCCCGCATCGTTTTTGAGCCGAGCGCACGACCTGCTCCAGGGCGCGTCTGTAACGCTGCGATGGCAACAAGGAGATCAGAGCGAACGAAGTCTTGACAGATCAGATGAAGGGTCTGCGGCGGAATATCCCCGCGCGCGGTACCTATCGCAGAAGTTCGTCGAGGATCTTTGCTCTGCGACCGGCATGACCGACGCACTCATGCGTGAGATTGAGAGGGTCATTTTCGAAGCCCATCCATTTGCCGACCGGGATGGCACGACAGACTTTGAAGAACTCCTTGAATTACGAGCTATGCGTTTCCGCGACGCGCGTGCTCGTGAAGAAGATGCTTTAGCCGACCTATCAGAACGTATTGGCAGCGAACTCGAAAAGGGCAAACTTATCGCCAGCTTGAGAAAGCAAATCGCGGAAAAGACCAAGCTGATCGCAGGCTATACGAAGGATCGATTGAAGCTGGTATCAAAGGACAGTGACGTTCGAGTGACTCGACTCGGTGCGCTTACCACGGCGGCCGACAAGATACGAGGATACCTCCGCTACTTCGCTTCACGAGAGCAGTCGTTACTGTCCCTCAAGGACGAGGTGGGCAATCTTCGAAGTCACGCGGCGCCCGAGGCGCTGAGGAAAATGACCGAACGCCACAAGGCGACCGCTCTCAAGCCAGACGAGTGGGAGCCGTTTCTATTGGACTACAAGGGCGACGTTGATACTTCACTTACCACTCACCTCGCGAGCGCTCGCAAATTAGCAAAGGATTGGAAGGGCGTGCGTCCTAGCGACCCGACTGATCCAAACGTCGCTTTGATCACGGACAATGCCGAACTCGACCGGCAGCCGTTAGCTTTATTGGAAGCAGAAATCTCACGCATTGAAAAGCTTGTGAAAGTGGACCGAGACACGGCAGGCAAGTTCGCCGCTTTGTCGAAGCGCATCGCCGAAGAAACTGCATCGCTTATTCAGATGAAGGAGAAGCTCACTGACTGCGAGGGGGCAAAGGACCGCGTCAGGGCCTTGGTGCAAGAGCGCGACGCAGCATACGTTCGGGTGTTTGATGCAATCGTGGCCGAAGAGGGCATTCTCACCGATTTATACAGCCCACTCATGACTCGTCTCAGCGCTGCCGGCGGCACGCTGAAGAAGCTTTCCTTCTCGGTCAGCCGCGAGGCCAATGTGGGTCAATGGGCAGCCGATGGCGAAGAGCTTCTGGACCTGCGTCGGCAGGGCTCATTCAAGGGGCGAGGAACGCTACTTCAACTTGCGGATGCCGCAATGAAAGCCGCCTGGGAGACCGGCGACCCCCAAATTATTAGCGCAGCCATGGCGAAATTCCGCGCCGAGTCNNGCCGAGAACCAAGAAGCGCTGTTGGAACGATCGCCCGTGCCCAAGGCAGACCAAGCGGACTATCGAGCATGGTCGAAGCGATTCGCAAAATGGCTCTATGGTACCGACCATATCGCCATCCAATACAGCATCGACTACGACGGCGTTGATATTCGCAAATTATCGCCAGGCACGCGGGGCATTGTTCTACTGCTTCTCTATCTCGCACTCGACGACGCCGATGATCGGCCCCTCATCATTGACCAGCCGGAAGNNGCAAGTAGGGCCGCATCCACCTGGCAATCTGCCGCCAATCACTTATCTCGCAGGGGGCCTTGAGAGCGCTCATATTCGTAGCGCGGTCTGCGACATACTTGAGGGCGGTGCGCGCGCGTTCCAAGAGAGAGCTCGTCGCCTGCGGGTACGCTTGGAACGCTAGTCGGCAATGAATCATGCTGATGACACCCGCAGCTTCAATCTTCGCCCCCAACAACGCCAAACCGCTCGCGGTGCCGCTCCGCGATCGCCGACCGGACGCCGGATTT
>PMAK01000205.1 GCA_003153655.1 Phycisphaerales bacterium | reverse complement strand
GAGGGCGACGGCCAGGTCATGGAGGTAGTTCACATTTGCCGGGTCGAGCTTTAGCGCGTCCGAATAAGGCTGGATCGCCAAATTGTATTGGCCGTTCTGGGAATAGATTGACCCCAGGTGTCCGTGATATTGCGGATTGTCGGGGCGCAGCCGAATGGCAGAATGAGCGGCCGCGATCGCCTGGTCGATCTGTCGAAGATTGAGGAGCAATGCGGCGAGGTGATCAAATGCCGCAGCGTTCGCCGGCTGTAAAGCGACCAGTTGTTGATAGCAGTCCACGGCTTCTTTGATTTGGCCGATTTGGGTCAGAGCCCAACCGAGGTTTGAATAATAGCCGGGCATGTTCGGCCGCTGAGCGATCGCCTGACGGATTAAATTGATGGCGGGGGCGTATTGACCCCGTTGATTTAAAATCANNGAGTGCGTCGGGTTGTTGGGGCTCTTGGGCGAGGATTTCGCGATAAAGAGATTCAGCCTGATCCAGTTGGCCGGCCTGGTGAAGCTGCATGGCGGATTGAAAGGTCTGTTGGTTCATTTCCAAATCCGACGAAGCGAGCTTCTTTCGGCGAAAGAAGTTTAGCTTGAAGGATTTGTCGCAGAAAGCCTATCGGCGTTTGCGCTTGGAGAGCAGGCTGACGGCGCTGAGGGCTAATAGGCTTGCGGAGGCCGGTTCCGGCACATCGGCCATGAGGCCGTTGGCCGCGGCAAAGGCGTCGATTGCGGCGAGATCGGCAGCGGGCAGCGCCACATTTGCCCCGTTGGTTTGCCTGCCCAGATTGGCGGTCAGGAGCGTGAAATCCTCGCCGTTGACTGTGCCGTCGTAGTTAAAATCTCCGCGGTCCCAGCCGCTGACTTGCTTGCCCAAATTGGACGCCATGATGGTGAAGTCTTCGCCGTTGACGACGCCGTCGAGATTCGCATCGCCGTAGAGCGTGTATTTGACTTCAATTTGTCCCGAAGCAAGTCCGGCGACGATTCCATCGGCTCCGTCGGCGTAACCGATGCCGTATGAACCGTTGATCGCCACAGATGAGCTATCGATGCCGGGTCCATTCCATGCGCCATTGTTGTATCCGGAGTCGAGATACCCGGCGATGGTTGAGATGGGATCGGCCCCGGCGAAGTCGATGAACAGATGATTGTTGTTGATATCGAGCTTTCCGCCGGCGGCGATAGAGAGAGATGCAACGCTAACGCCGCCAATGCTCGAAGCGAATTGCGTTTTTCCGGTGGATTGAATCGTGAGACTTCCGTTGGCGGGAAGTGCCTGCGCGGCTGCAACGACCAGATTGCCGGAAACGGTTGTTCCGCCAGAATAGGAATTAGAGCCGGCGAGGGTAACAGCGCCAGCGCCGGCGATGGTGAATGCGCCGCTTCCGCTGATTGGTCCGGAGATTTGCAGGTTGTCTGCGCTATTGGTCACCGTCGCGACGGTACTTGAGCCTAGAACCACCGGGGCCGCGATGGAATGCGTTCCGCCCAGATCGTTGATCGCGGCTGAGCCGGCGGCGGCAGCGAGGGTAAGCGCGCCGCCGCTCCCCTGAGTGATTGTGTAGGACTTGGTGCTATTGAAGTTGATCGTACCCACGGACCAGTTGCCGTTGAGCATGACGGTTGACGCCGCGGTAATCGAATTCGTGAAATTGGCAGTGTCACCGGCCGTCTGTGGCGGCGCGCCGCTCCAGTCGCCAAGCGTATTCCAAGCGCCGCCGCCGGAAATGCCCCATGTTCCGACGGTCTGGCCGGGGACAAAAAAGCTGATGGTGCTTACGCTGTACGCCGGCATCGAATAAGTGAATGACAATGGATTTGTGATAGCGACATCGCCGACAAAGACGGGCGTCGAACTCGCCGAGGTCAATTGATAAACCGCCGCCGTCTTATAGTTGACGCCGTCGGCGATGTTGATCGTCGAGGTCACGGCCTGCGTTTCCTTGTTGATGGTGACAAGCGTTAAATGCGCCGGATTCTTTGAATCGATGGTGGCGTAAACGGATGTATCGGTTGTGTCGCTGTTGATTGCCTGCACTTCGGTGTCGCCGACGGTGGAGTCCTTTCCGTCGTAGTTGCGGAACATCTCGAAAGCGCCATCGATAAAATTCTCATTGGAGATCAGCGGCCATTCATTGGCGGAATAGACGCCGTACTTGCCGAAAATTCCCAGGACATCGGCTTCGGCCAGGCCGCCGGTGATATCATTACCGGCTCCGTAGTTGTATTCGCTGATGGAGAGCTTCGTGCCGGGATAGTTTGCGTTGATCTGCGCTTGGGTGCGTGGAATAAGCTGGATGGGTCCCGAGCCGGTATCCTGCGTGATCCAACTGGCTTCTGAATAAGTCGGGTCCCACAGCGAGCGTGGCGCCTGCAAGCGGGCCGCGTCCACGCCCGGCGAGGTGTCATCATTGGTGATCCGGGTGGCGTGGCCCGAAGCGTTGATGCCGGTCGCTTCGGGATACCAGTGGAGATCAAGCGCATCGAGGAGGCGTGTTCCGGCCGCGGTGGAAGCCGCCGCCATATTTTTCAGGTAATNNTAGTTGAGGAAGTTGCCATCGGCCGCCGCATCCGGCGCGTTCTGCAGCGTTTCAAATCCCTCCCACCCATAACTCACCGGCCCGTATACCAATGCGTTTGGATCGACCGATTTGATCATCGTCGCATAGGCGATCGAATCACTCAGCAATTCCGCGTATGTCGTCTGAGCCGGATGCACTTCCGGATGCGTGCTGTTCCACAGGTCAGGCTCATTATCAAGATCAATCGCCAATGGCTGATTGGTCTTGAAAGCATTGGCGACAATCTGGATGAATCCATTTTCGTAAACGTGATTGGCCGCCGGAGCCGGATCTTGCGCGGGCGTGGGATATTCCGGCACAAAATGCGTTGAATCCTGAGGCGGGATGGAGGGATTCTGCGGTCCGCTGAAGTCAGCGGCGACATATCCATTGATCGGAATCGTTATCAGCGCCCCGGCGTTCGCATTCTGCGCAGCCTGAAGAAACGGCAAGACCGCGCCAGCCGGCGTGGACCCGCCGCCGAGAAAGTTGTCATTCTCATATTGGTAATCGCTGCCTGCGTTGGAGGCGTTGTTTGTATAGTTGTAAGCGGTCCAGCGGTTGCCTCCCTGGCGCTCGAACGTCAGATTCATGTTTGTATAGGGCGCTTGATTGAGCGCAGAATTAACGCCGTAAATGTATGGCGAAATTGCCGACTGCCCCTTGGTTAGATCGATGTTGAATGTAACCTGAGCCCGAAGCGAGCCGGCCATTGCCGCGATCACCGCCGAACCCAGAACCGCGCGCCGGACAGATAAATCCATACCCACTTCCGCAAAGGCTAAATGGGCCAACCCTATGCAAACGATCATATCTCAATGCTGCTGCGAATGCACCCACTATTTCGGGCCCAAAACCACTTCGGATAACGAGATCAGCTTATACTTTCCGATCTTGTATCTTGTACCGTAGCAGTCGTATGGGAAGGACTTTGTGCGCACATGAGTGGTTGTCAGGAGTGTCTGGAGCCGGCCGACGAAAAGATTGTTCCCTCGAAGCTGGGAGATAGCGCGGAAAAATCCAATAGCGGGCTCGCGCCGGTGGATATGGTCCCTCCGTCGCCGGTGCAACTTGTCGCGGCGGGCAAGACGGGGCCGCGGATGGATCGCCGGTGGGTCACGGCGGCCCTCATGCTCGTCATGGTGCTGGCGTCGATGGAGCAAACCGTCACCAGCACGGCGATGCCGACGATCATCGGTTCGCTGCACGGCCTGGAACACTACTCGTGGGTTGCAAGCATCTATCTGCTCGCCTGCACGGTCAGCATGCCGTTGTATGGACGGCTTGCCGATGCGCTGGGGCGCAAGCGAGTGATCCTGTTCTCCATCGGACTTTTTGCGCTTAGTTCGATGCTTGCCTCGACCGCTCGCACGATGCCGGAATTGATTGCCTATCGCGGCCTCCAAGGATTGGGGGCCGGCGGAATCATGCCGGTTGTCCTTACGATTCTCGGCGACATATTTACCTTGGAAGAGCGCGCCCGGATTCAGGGCCTTTTCAGCGCCGTCTGGGGAACGGCCGCGCTGGCCGGCCCGGCGCTGGGATGGTTTCTGGTCGTTACGCTTGGATGGAGGTCGATCTTTTTCGTCAACCTGCCGTTCGGGTTGCTCGGATTTCTGGTGCTGGCCAAAAGCTATCACGATCAGGAGCGGCCGCGGGCGGTGCATCTGGATCTGGCGGCAATTGGTTCGCTGGCGGTCGGGTGCATGGCGCTGCTTATGCTTGTGTCGCGACTCGGACCGGGCGGTTGGGCGCTGCACACGTCTCTCGCGCTGGGCGGCATCGCCGTTCTTGCCATGATTTTCTTCGTCAGCAGCGAACGTCGATCGACCGATCCGATCATGCCGGTTGATCTCCTGCTGAATCGCTCGATCGGCCCGTCGCTTCTTGGAAGCCTTCTGCTGGGGATTGGATTTCTGAGCCTTGATACATTCGTGCCGCTGTACGTCCAGGGCGTTCGCGGCGGTGGGCCGGGCGCAGCCGCCTGGGTTGTGACGCCTGTCATGCTTACGTGGGCGATGTCGGGCATCATCGCCGCTCCCCTTGTTGTGCGGTGGGGATTCCGGAACGTCTCGATGCTTGGATCGGTTTTGATTGTCCTCGGCTTCAGCGGACTTTTGGTGTGTACCGCGATGGGGGCATCCAAACATGTCCTGGCGGCGGTGCTGGCGCTGACCGGCCTGGGATTTGGGCCGGCTTCGATGAGTTTTCTGCTTTCAGCACAAAATGCCGTAAGCTGGCAGCGCCGCGGGATCGTCACCAGCAGCGTTCAATTTTTCCGCACCATCGGGGGATCGCTCGGAATCGGAATCCTTGGCGCTGTCTTCAACATCATCACGCTGCCAAAGCTGGCAACGCTGGAATCGTCCGGCGTGACGCCCGCGAACGTGCTTGATCCCCACCTGCGATCGCAATTGTCGCCCCAAATCCTTCACTCCGCCGGATGGATGATCGACGGCGGCTTGCACTGGGTCTTCATCAGCATGCTCGCCGTGGCGATCGTGCAGTTGATCGTCTCGCGCTGGATGCCGGCGCTTAAGGTGGATCGCGCCCCGACCCGGTCAGAGATGGCCGAGGCAATGGTGGGATGAGAAACGCTTACTGACTTTGAGCGATTCAAGTCTGATATCACAGAGCGGCGGCGTGGCGCCCCGATCCCGATCGGCGTCGCCCAAGCAGGCCCAATCCAGCGATGGCAAGCAGAGATATCGTTGCTGGTTCCGGCACGTCAGCCATCAATCCATTCGCCTCGGCAAATGCATCAATCGCGGCGTAGTCGGCAGCGGGCAACGCAATGTCAGCGCCGTTGGCTGCCCGTCCCAGATTTTGGACCAGGACGGTGAAGTCGTCGCCGGTGACCAAGCCGTCGTAGTTGAAGTCTCCCTGGTCCCATCCATTGACCTCTTTACCCAGGTTGGATGTCAGGATCGTGAAGTCGTCGCCGTTGACGACGCCGTCGAGATTTGCATCGCCATCGAGGGTATACGCCACCTCGATCTGTCCCGGCAATAGCCCGGCTACAACGCCGTCCGCTCCGTCGGCATATCCCACGCCAAAGCCGGGATTCGCAGCTGCAACCGAGCTGTTAATTCCTGGTCCAGTCCATGCTCCGCCCGCGTAGCCGGTGCGGAGATATGCGGCGATCGCGGCGATCGGATCAGTTCCCGTGTAGTTGATGATCAGATGATTGTTCGTGATATCAAGCATCGCGCCGCCGGCGATGCTGAGAGATGAGAGCGTCGCCAATCCGGTGTTGGACGCGAGTTGCATGGTGCTGGTGCCGTTGATGGCGACGCTGCTGTTGGGCGGCAGAGCGCCATTTGCGCCGATAACGAGGGTGCCCGCGCTGATGGTGGTTGTGCCGGTATATGTGTTCGCGCCGCTCAACGTGAGTGTGTGCGAGCCGATCTTTGTGATCGCAAATGCCCCACTGATGTTTCCGCCCACCGTCAGATTGCCCGAGGCGGCGTTGAAATTGGTGTTAGTCTGAAGGGCCAGAGCCAGATTAATTGTCTGAAGGTTGGTGCTGTTGTTGATGACATCTCCGGCGAGACTGATTGCGTTGCCGCCGACGATGAACGCACCGGAACCGGAATTGAATGTGATGCCGCCATACTCGGTCCCGGCGGTCGAATCGTTGTTGGAGGTGAGCTGGGTGGTGCCCGCGAAGACCACCGGGGCATTGGCCGGCAGNNGACGCCGCCGACGATCACGTCGTACATTCCATATGTGCCGTTGAACGAAATCTGCCCGTTGGCGTTGGTTGTGAGCGTGTCATTCGTTTGGTACTGGCTCATCCAACTCTGCCAAGTGGTGCCGGCTGATGTCAGATTGTAATTCGTGTCATATAGAGCATAGATGCTGTCCGCGCCGGCATAATGGGGTCCGCCTACGCCTCCCCAATATCCGAACGTCGTGTCCTGCGGATTTCCATATGCCATCGTGAGGGCGGTCGTGAGATCGGAGTCGTACATGGCTGCCGTCGGCGTCTGGCCGGTGGCGACGCCGAATTCGGAGAGGGTNNAGGGTCAGCGGAATCGGATTGCCGTTGGGATCTTTGGCGACAGATAGATTTGACATTGCCTCCTGCATCTGCGTCGGGCTGACGGCGTTGCTTGAGTTGACGTAAAGTTCCATGCCCACGCCGCCGACCGGACCGCCCGCGCGTTGCAGCGATTGAATGTCGTTGAGATACCAGTTGGCATATGGGTCGGAGCCGGTTGCCGCTCCCGTGGCGCTGATGGATGCCGGTGAAAACTGAAGGACGTTGTATTCGTTGGTATAGAGCCGGGCATTGGAGCCGGCGGCGGCCACCGCCGCGGCAGCCTGTGCGTATACATTGGCTACGCCGGAAACGCCGAGATCGTTGGCTCCGATGTAATTGTCCTGAGCGCTTTGGCCGTGCCATGCCTCGTTCAAGACGTCTATTTCCGTGTAAGAGTCGGCCAGGGGCTTACCCGTATTTGGATTGTCCGCCGACAAATAATAGTTAATCCGGCTGGTGATATCGCTGTTGAGCGTCGCTTTGTTGGCGACGGTGAGTGTGCCGGGCGTGCCGGAGAAGAGATTGTTCACAAACGTCGGTTGCTGGCTGTTCCAGATGACGTTGTGCATCCGCATCATCAGATTATTCTGCGACGCGAACTGATCCATCGCGTCAATCAGCTTCATGTTGGGGCTTCCCTGCGTCGGCTCGTTGTTGGCCCACTTGCCGCCGTTGGAAGGGACGATCCCGTTGAAATTCGCGAGGAGCGCTTTCTGATAATCGATCTGCTCCGTGGTGGTCGGCGCCAGATTTTGGCCGTTCGAGCCGACGTTGATCCATGAGGCGTCGCCGGTGGTATTTCCGTAAACGGCGGCCACAAAATTGAACGCGTTGCTGGCGAGCTTCACCTGCACCGTAGTTCCCGCGCCCAGATGCACGCCGTTGGCATTGTCCAGCGTGATCGTGCCGGGCCCGGAGCGGAATTCATCCGCATAGGTTTGCGCTGAATCCAGGGCAAGGGCGTTCGAATTAGAAGGAGTGGAAGTGAGAACCGTTGCCCCGGTAACGGACAAGCTATTGATGTTCACGCTCGGCGTCGCCGTCGCGGTTTGATTGCCCAATTGCAGCTGAACCAGATACGTTCCGTTTCCGTTCGGATTCGTCGCATTCGCATCACCCGGCAGGGCGACGTTTGCCAGGTAATCTCCGTTACTCGCGGTAGAAACAGTGAACGGCACATTCGTGCCCGCGACCGAAAGGGTGACTTCCGGAGCCACGCCGTTGGATACGATGCCCGCCGCATTCAGATCAAACGAAACAGTTGAACCGCTGGTCGGCACTTGAATGTATGCACCAACATAGCCGTCACTGTTGAGAGTCCAGGACTTGGTCGTGTTGTTCCCCGTGCCGCTGGACTCTTGCGCCATCGACGTGCCGAAAATGGTTGTTGTCTGTGCGAATGCTGAAGTGGAAACGCCACACGCGATCACGAAACAGGTTACAAATCGTCTCATAGATCGCATCCTCCTAAGTTGTCTGGCAAGCAGCGGGAATGTTCTTTGGATGGCCCTTCACACAAATCGCCGCAAACCCGGCGGCAAACCCTGATGAAGCTGAAAAGCTGCAAAGTAAACGCTTACTTGATTCTAATATGCTCTGAAGGGGGGTCAAGAAAAATCCAGTGATTTGGTGCAAGTTTGCAGTGATTCATCGCCATTTTGGAGCCTTGTTGCATTTGATGCGCAGATTGTCGCGATCGAACCGTTGGCAGGTTATCAGACAGCCGCCCGCTCCATCTCTAACGGATATGCGGCCGGACGCAGCCAAAACACTCGTACGGTGCAAATCACATACGCCACCGAACCGAAATACAGGTTATTCCGATTGCCCGGCATACGGATGTATTCGATGTCACCGGCAAGGGAAACCTAATCGGGTGGTTTGTTGGCGTCCGATACGCCAACTCATTAGGAGAAGGAATGAGCGTCCTGGAACAACACCGCGTGGCGGCGAAGAAAAGCATATGCTTTTCGGAAGTCATCTCCGCGCTCTCCTATGCCCTGGATATCACCGAGGGACAACCCGCCGGGCACGCAGCCCGGTCGTGCCTCATTGGCATGCGCATTGCGCAGGAACTGTCCCTCTCGAAGCCGGATCAGACCGCGCTGTTTTACGGATTGCTGCTGAAAGACCTGGGCTGCTCGAGCAACGCATCGAAAGTGTGCAGCTTGTTCGGTTCGGACGATCGCATCGTCAAACGCGACTTGAAAACCACCAACTGGACGCGAATGCTCGATTCCGTCGGCTACCTGTTTCGCAACACAAGTCTCGGAAGCTCCATCTGGCGCAAAGTTTCGCGGGTGGCCGCGCTTGCCTCCGAAGGCTCGAGCACCGCCCGGGAACTTGTGCAGATTCGCTGCGACCGTGGCGCTAAGATCGCCCGCGATCTCCTGCTGCCGGAATCCACCGCGGTGGCGATACACTCACTCGACGAACACTGGGACGGACATGGTTATCCCGATGGACTCGCGGGCGACAAGATTCCCCGGCTCGCGCGGATCATGAACGTGGCCCAGACCCTTGAAGTCTTCTGGCATCGCGACGGCATCGACGCGGCATGCGATATGGCGGTGGACCGGAGCGGAAGCTGGTTCGATCCTGAGC
>PMAK01000235.1 GCA_003153655.1 Phycisphaerales bacterium | reverse complement strand
CCCGCAACTAGACGGAAAGACCCCGTGAACCTTTACTGCAGCTTTGTATTGGGCTTAGGCCCAGCATGCGTAGCGTAGGTGGGAGGCGATGAACCGCCGGCTCAGGCCGGTGGGGAGCCGACCAATGAAACACCACCCTTGTTGTGCTTGAGTTCTAACCCCGACCCATGAAACTGGGCGGCGGACAGTGCAAAGTGGGCAGTTTGACTGGGGCGGTCTCCTCCAAAAGAGTAACGGAGGAGTGCAAAGGCAGGCTCAGTCCGGTTGGCAATCGGACGCAGAGCGTAAAGGTAAAAGCCTGCTTGACTGCGAGTGCTACAGCACGAGCAGAGCTGAAAGGCGGCCTTAGTGATCCTGTGGTCGCGTGTGGAAGCGCCATAGCTCAACGGATAAAAGGTACCCCGGGGATAACAGGCTCATCTTCTCCGAGCGTCCATAGCGGCGAGGCGGTTTGGCACCTCGATGTCGGCCCATCGCATCCTGGGGCTGAAGGCGGTCCCAAGGGTTTGGCTGTTCGCCAATTAAAGCGGTACGCGAGCTGGGTTCAGACCGGCGTGAGCCAGGTCGGTCCCTATCTGCTGTGGGCGTAGGAATCTTGACGGCACCTCTTCCATAGTACGAGAGGATTTGGAAGGACGGACCCCTGGTGCACCAGTTGTCGCGCTAGCGGCATTGCTGGGTAGCTATGTCCGGAACGAATAAACGCTGAAAGCATCTAAGCGTGAAGTCTATGCCAAGACGAGGATTCCATGGGAGCTTGCTCCCGAGAGACCCCGAGAAGACCACTCGGTTGATAGGCCGGAGCTGTACGGATCGAAAGATCTTTAGGTGACCGGTACTAACGGTCGATTGCTTGACCACTTTTATCGATCATCGTTGCATGGTCGTTGGTCACGAGTCATCGATCATTTGCTTCGGCAAATGATGGGTGACAAAGGACAAATGACTATCAACGTAATCACCAAAATCGTGCTCGAAAAACGGTTCGAACCTCATATCACACTTTGAATATCAATCCGGCCAGCCCTAACGGGCTGGCCGGGTCATCGTTGGTGGCAATATCAGTAGGGTCACACCCGTTCCCATTCCGAACACGGTCGTTAAGCCTACTGAGCCGATGATACTGCTTCCGCGGGAAAGTAGGTCACTGCCAGCGTTAAACAAGAACCCCGGTCCCTTTAACAAGGATCGGGGTTCTTTATTGCGCTCGCCCGAAGAGCTATCCTAACGCTCAATTCATGCGGACGGTCAACCACCGAAGCGGTTTTGATTCATCCCGAGGAATTTGACTCATGGAAAAGGGAAGCGTCGAATCAATCGTCCTTGCGCTGAACCAAAATAGGGTTCAATATCTGATCGCCGGTGGGCTCGCCGTGGTCGCCCACGGCTATGTCCGCTTCACGGCCGATGTCGATCTGATTCTTGCCATCGATCAACCGAATCTGGCCAGTGCGGTTGTTGCTTTGCAGTCGCTTAGCTATCAACCGCGCGCTCCGGTGTCGTTTGAGGATTTCATCAATCCGGACAAGCGCCGGCAGTGGGCGGCGGAAAAAAATATGACGGTTTTCTCCCTTTTTTCGACCCGTCATTCCGCGACTGAAATCGATCTGTTTTTGGAGCCTCCGCTCGACTTTCTCCGCGCATACGATCAAGCCGTTCGGCTCGAAGTGGCGCCGGGGACTACCGCGAGTTTCTGTAGCCTTGATGATCTGATCCAACTAAAAACCAAAGCTGCCCGGCCCCGCGACTTGCTTGCAGTTAAGACAGTTGAACCGGAAACATCAGCAATGAAGGACTTGCCTGAAAAATCTGACGCCGCTGAATGGGAACGTGGCTGGGAAGGCCATGAACACAGCCAACGCGAACGTTTGGCCAAGCTTTCCTTTCTGGAGAAACTTGCCTGGCTGGAAGAGGCGCATCGGCTGGTGCGACAAATGGCGTCAAATTCCGCAAATTCCCGAACGCCGAAATAAAACGTTCAGTCTCATATTTCCTGAGCGATCCCGTCAATTTTCGGTTCAATATTCAAATACGAGGCTCGTATAGACGCCCGAGTGGAGATCCTCGCGCGCTCCATCGTTCATCGGGAAAATATATCCGATCCCAAGCCGCGGCTGAATCGGCCCAATGTTATCCATATTCAACCGAACCGCGGCGTTACCCAGCAGGCTCATATGCCCGTGTTGATCCTTGTTGAGTTCCGTTCCTCCCTGCATTTCAAAAACCGGAATCAGTTCCGCCACGCCGGCGATGGGCAATTGTGTGTGCTTGATCGAATATCCAAAAACGAATCCGTATTCGAGCGTCTCCAGGTTGCCATCGTCTCCGCCGCCAAAGAGCTGGGAATATCCTTCGATCGTTTGAATGGTGAAGTGATCGCCGAGCTTCAGGTCGTCAAAAATCTTCGGCACCACCTCTGCGTTTTTGCTCACGGGCGAGTTTGTTGGAATGCCGACTTCGATGGCGCCGCCGATGGTGTTATCAACGAGTCCGTCCTTCGAGACGAATTCATAGAAGGGGAGTCGAGCCCCCGGGTTGATGTTGGCAAACCCCTGCATCCGCGATCCGGTTCCCAGTCCCGTATCCGGATCGATGTCCAGCGAATGGTCGATCTCATACGGAACTTCCAATTCCAGCGTCAGCGGCCCAAACCCCTTCTCGACTTCCGCCGTCATGACGTCGCTCCCCTGATCCGGCCCCTCGGCATGAAACCAATCCAGCCGGGCTTCATTCTCCTCGCCGTCAGAGTCATCCACCAGAAAGGGCTCCGGAAAAATCCCCTGGCCGTACGCGCTGCGGGTGTCCAATAAATTGAACAGTCCATATCGGGTACTCTCTGGCGCTGCAGATGAACCAACTGTTGCCGGTAATTCCGTCGCGTCCGCCATTGCCTTAGAAGCAAACGTGGGCAGAGCCAGCAGCGCGCCGAGGACAATCAGGACATTCCTAGCCGCGTCAAATCGACCGGATGAAATGCCGCTTTCGCTTTGAAGTCGAAACCGAAATATACCCATAAACACATTCTCATTTGTTGAGACTGATTCTCAGTAACAACAAATAAAATAGCGGTCAAGGGAGTGATTTCGCCGCATCAGGAGTATTTTGATCGAAAGTAGAATCGGAACGAGCCGTGCCGGAGCTCTGTCAAACCCGTCGCCACATCAGCAATTCGTCGTGGTAAACGTCCCCGATTTTAATCCGCTCGGGGCTGATCCCGCAGACCAGAAATCCGCATCGTTGGTAGCTGCAAATCGCTGCTGTATTGCACGTGACGACTGTCAGCCGGACGATCCGCACATTCCCGCCCCGGCACCATCCCAATGCCTCGGTGATCATCTTGTCGGTCAGTTTATTTCCGCGATATTTTGGGCGGACATAGACGCCCCAGATATTTGCCTCGTGCCGCGCCTTGATGCCGTTTGCTCGCCAAACACCAACCATCCCGGCCAGCTCGTCGCCCGCCTCGGCGAGTACGATCGACCCACTCGGGTCTCCCGCCGCTTTTCCGACACGATCTCTCCACACGGAATCCGGCTGCGCGGCGTCTTCTTCGTAGTCGGTTACATATGCTTCCGGATGTGCGCGGAGTGCCTCAAGACGCAGGGCCTTAAACGCCGCCACGTCATTTTCCCGAATGAAGCGAATGGAAATATTGTCAGCCAAATGTCCGCCAGTCCCGGCTATGGCCGGTTCTTCAAATCCGCCAGCAGCGGGGCCGTCGCATCCCGTCTGGATACAGCCGGCTCGGCGCCTTCATACCAACTCTTCGGGAGGCCCAGCGCCGGATCATTCCAGCGCACCCCAAATTCATCCTTGCCGGTGTATTCCACGTCCACCAGGTACATGATCGCCGCCTCGCTGATGACCCTGTATCCATGCAGAACACCGGGTGGAATATAAAGTCCCTCGGGCTCTGCCGAGTCCAGAGTCAGGCATGTCGCGACCTTGAACGTCGGAGATTTCGGGCGCAGATCCACAAGCGCCACCTGCAATTTGCCGGTGACGGCGATCCAGTAATCCGTCTGGGACTTATGAAAATGCAAACCCCGCACGACCGAACCGGAGCTTCGTGAAATATTCCATTGCACCCATCGTTGCCGGTCGGCAAACCAGGAGGCCCGAAACGCTTCAACAAAACCCCCGCGCTCATCCTCCCAAACCGTCAGCTTGGTCAGCTTTGCTCCATCGATCCCTGTCGGCACTATTGTAATGTCAGCCATGCCTTCCATTCTAAGACATTTTTCTGTTTGTTGCAGCGGGAGATCGGATGCACCCCAAGATGCGATTGCCGCTAAAGGAAATACGATTGATCGACTGATTAAGGCAAGGTTTCTTTAAGAATTTTCTGCGTCTGTTCCCTGCGATAACCGTGCAGCTTTTCCCGCAGTTCCGGGCGCGAATTCGCCAGGATCGCAATTGCCAGCAGGGCCGCGTTGATCGCCCCTGGCTTTCCGATCGCCAGCGTTCCGACTGGGATTCCTGCCGGCATCTGCACCGTGGAAAGGAGGGAATCCATCCCCTGTAGGGCCGCGCTCTGCATCGGCACGCCCAATACCGGAAGTATCGTGTGCGCCGCCGCGACGCCGGCCAGATGTGCCGCTCCTCCCGCCGCCGCGATGATTACCTGAACGCCACGTCCTTCGGCGGACGAAATAAACTCGGTCGCGGCCGCTGGGGTCCGATGGGCTGAAAGCACCCGGCATTCATTGGCCACGCCAAATTGTGAGAGTGTCTGGGCCGCGTGCTGCATGACTTCCCAGTCCGACTTGCTCCCCATGACGATATACACCAGCGGATTTTCCGATCGCTTTTCGCTCATAATCTCCACGCTTTTTTGTTTTTGCGGCTGGCGATCCTACCATGGATAACATCATGTCCCAAATCGACGCCATTCTCGATCACCGCGTTGATTTCGACCCTGAGGGCGATCTCGACGGCTTCCTCCGTCAGGTTCCGGCTAAGTGGGTGGTCTACGCTTTTGCCGATGCCGCCGGCCAGCCATTGCAGCTTCTTTGCGTCAAGAATCTCCGCGCCAGTCTCAAGCGCCGGCTTCAGGGTGAAGAGATGCTCTGTCTTTCCAAGCGGGTGAACTACCGGGAGATCGTCCGCCAGATTCACTTTCGCCGGGTCGATAGCGCGTTCGAGGCCGATTGGGTTTATCACGATATCGCCCAGCAGGTTTTTCCCGAGACGTATCAGGGAATGGTCGGCTTTCGTCCGGCGTGGTTCATTCACATTGATCCCGAAGCTGAATTCCCCCGCTATTCCAAAACCATCGACATCGGCAACAAACCAGGCCGATATATCGGGCCGGTTGAGGACAAGCACGCCGCCGCCCGGCTGATGGAATTGATGGAAGACGCGTTTGATCTGTGCCGGTATTACAACATTTTGGTTCAGGCGCCGCATGGGCGCGCGTGTCCATATAAGGAGATGGGGAAATGCCCCGCTCCGTGCGACGGTTCGATCTCGATGGATCAATATCGCCGGATGATCGAATGGAGCGCCGCCACGCTGGCCGATCCGGCGGAAATGATCCGCGAGCAGAACCAGCGAATGCGCGATGCAGCAGCGGACCAACGATTTGAAACCGCGAGCAAAATCAAATCTTTCATTGAGCAGTTATCGAAATTGGGAAAAGGCGCGTTTCGTCACGCCCGTCCGCTGCGAGAATTCGCCTACGCGGTCCTTCAGCCCGGGCCGAGTACCCGCTCAGCCAAGCTCTTTCTCATTCTGCCGGGTCTGATCGAGGAAATCGCCGATCTGCTGGACGAGCCATCCCGGCCGTCAGAGTTGCTGGGTGCGATTTTCACGGCTGCCGAAGAGCACGCCAATGTGCCGCTCGGCCCGAAAGGCGTCGAGCGCATCGGCATCGTCGCGCATCACCTCTTCTCGCCGAAGCAGACGCAGGGAATATTCCTTCCCCTGTCGAATATCACCGAGAAAACGATTGTAAAGGCGTACAAAGATTTGCAGCGACAAAAGCGGCCCGATGAAGTCGAGGGTGAAGGCGTTCTAAAAGAGCTTCAGGCGATGTAGAGCGTTTTCATTTCCGCGGATGGAACTGTTTGTGCACGGCCTTGAGCCGATCCTGATCCACATGCGTATAGATCTGCGTCGTGCTGATATCGCTGTGGCCCAGCAGTTCCTGCACCACGCGCAAATCCGCCCCGCCCCCGATCAGATGCGTCGCGAAACAATGCCGGAGCGTGTGCGGCGAAACTTCCCGCAAAATGCCGCTTCTTCGCCCGTATTTCTCGACGAGCATCCAAAGTCCGATCCGCTCCATTGGCTTTCCGGACCGAGACAGAAATAAATGTTCATCGTTCGACCGCAGCAATTTCGGCCGGCAATCCATCAGATACCGCTCAATCGCGGCCAGCGCTACCTTACCGACAGGCACGATCCGCTCCTTGGCTCCCTTGCCCAGCACACGCACGATGCCGACCGACGAATTCAGATCGCGCAACTTCAATCCGCATAGCTCGCTTGCCCGGAGGCCGCTCGCATAGAGCAGTTCCAGAATCGCGACATCACGAAAATAGAGTTTAGATCCCGGCTTGGGCGCTGCGATGAGTTGATTGACCTGAGCACGGCTCAAAATCTTCGGCAGGGATTGTTCGGGCTTTGGCCGTTCGAGTTGTAGAAGTATCCCGGCTGATTTTCCATTGTCGCCGGAAAAATATCGCAGCATCACCCGGATCGCGGCCAGCCGCCGGGCAACTGTCCGAGTCGATTTACCTCCCCGGCTCTGGGCGTGCAGATATTCGCGGTAATCGGTGACGTCCGCCGCGGATAGCGATTGATTCCGCTTGCTGAGAAAGTCACAAAGGTTTTCGATATCCCGCCGATAGGCGTGAAGTGAATTTTCGGCCAGTCCCCGTTCCGCGGCCAGATGTATCAGCAACTCCCGAAGGCGCGGCTCATCAATCCGCGTTTCCAGCGGCGACCGTGATTTGGACAAGCGCGTCATTTTCATCCCGCGTCGGCTCCAGTACCGCCGATTCTATCCCTCTGATTCGCCGTTCCACCTGTAATTGAAGGTAGGTCGGACATGCCTTGTACCGCCCGAAGCAGAATTTGAAAGCGTGTTTGAGGTGTTCGAGTCGAAAACAATTCGAGCATCGCTCGTCCGCGCGATCAAGAAACGGACAATTGACTCCGGCAGTATTCAAGCGCACACAAGCAATCATCGGCGTTCGAGCGCGCCCGACGTGACCATGGCTGGCAGTTAAAGAATTATGGGACTTGGTGCAGAGACTTAGTCGTCGGTCGGCAATATATCGCCGAAGCCGATCGGAACTTTTCTGGATTGCATGCAGACGGCGACAAAGAGATGCCGCAAGCGTTCGAGGGGCTGGTGATCGAGAAAATCAGGTGTAAAATCGAGGGGAAACGATGCGGGATATTCACGGAATTGCTGGAGCAATGAGTCCTTATCCAGTCCGGATACCATCGTGATCAGCTCTTCGACTTGCTGTGCCGGTAACATGTTATGGCCTTTGCTCGTTCTACATGAACAAATCGATCAGGTTTCCCTTTCCAACCATATCGGGCTGTCGAATAATAATCTTTATTACGTTCGGCGATTGCGCGGGTTCTTGCCACGGCAGAACTTTCCAGGGGGGCTGCGGGCCGGGCGTGATGTTGGGGCCTTTTGATTCCGCACGGGGTAGACATTCCGCTCCAAGCCTCGGCGTCGGCTGAATGACATGCCGCGGCAGATATCGCGGCGTTGGGACGATGACGTGCCGCGGCAGATATCGGGGCTCGGGACGAATCGTCTCCGGACAAAAGCGATCGCAGCAGTGATCGACTGCTCCAGAAGATCCGCCCGGCGCGAGCGGATTGGGCGCCTGAATCGCGCGTAAAACCGACTCCACCAATTTGAGTTGGAGAGCGGCGGCGATCAGGGCTACGCTGGAGGTTGAAGACACGTCCAACCATCAGCAAATGCAGCCGTCAGTTGCACGCGGCAATTGCGCCAGCGATAAAAAAGCCCCGGATTATTGCGGGAAACAAAGTTTTATGCGATCAATTGACCTTGATGTGAATCTGGTCCGTTTATGACGGATGATGCGTGGCCGCCACATGGACTGAGGCGCAAAGGGGTCAGAAATGTTCGAAGCCGATGCGAACCGACGAATTGGATTTCGATCTCCCTCCTGAGCTGATTACGCAGATGCCGCCGGAGAATCGATCCGCCTCGCGGTTGCTGCACTACATTGGCGCGAGCAAGGCGATCCATCACCGAACGTTCTCGGACCTTCCATCGCTTCTGCGCCCGAGCGATATCCTTGTCTTCAACGATTCAAAAGTCATCCCCGCCCGGTTCATGCTAAAAAAAAGCACCGGTGGCCAGATCGAAGGGCTTTTCCTATCAGAGCCGACGATCGGCCAATGGCTCGTCCTGCTGCGCGACATCGGCCAGCCACGGACGGGAACCATTCTTCAATTTGATTCCGATCCCGCGCTTAGCGTCACGATCCTTGCCGGCCACGGGCAGGGAGAATTCCTCATCCAAATATCCGAATCAGTCCGTGCGATCGAAGTATTAAATCGCATCGGGCGGATGCCACTGCCTCCGTATATCAAACGTCAAAAGCAAACCGATGAGCGAGATAGTCTTGATCGCGCGCGCTATCAAACGGTGTATGCGGATTCCCCTGGCGCAATCGCGGCTCCCACGGCTGGCCTGCATTTTACGCCTGAGCTTCTCCGCCAACTCGATGACGCCGGCATCGCGCGGGTAATGATTACCCTCCACGTCGGCGCTGGCACGTTCAAACCCATTTCCGTCGAGAATCTCGCCGATCACCCCATGCACACCGAGCGTTTTTCCATTACTTCAACTGCCGCGGAAATGTTAAATCTTGCCAAAGCCCAAAATCGCCGCATCGTCGCCGTCGGCACGACATCCGCGCGAGTTTTGGAAAGTCACCCGGCAGATCAGGCGTTCATTGCGACGCAAAGCCAGACCAAAATTTTCATTCATCCCCCATACCGCTGGAATCACATCGGCGCGTTAATCACCAATTTTCATCTGCCGCGCAGCACGCTGATTGCGCTGGTGGCAGCCATGACCGGCCTCGACGAACAGCGCCGCATATATGCGCAAGCCATCGCGCAGCGTTACCGCTTTTTCAGTTACGGCGACGCGATGTTCATCGATGGGTCAAATTAAACCGCGGAGATCGCGGAGGTCGCGGAGGCAGACGCCGCGGAGTCAAATGTGCAGAGAAGTATTATGGTCTTCTCTGCGGCCTCTGTGATCTCCGCGGTTCAAACAAAACTTCACTGACTAGAAGTGATTTCCATCGCCGAATCATCATCCTTCATCGCCCCGAAATTCCGATCGGTGTATTGCTTTGCCGAATAGTCAATCAAAACATTCGCCACTTCCGGCGGGGGCAGCGGCAAGTCAGGCGAAGCCGGCACTTCCATATACGTCAGCGCCCGCTCAAAAAATTTAACAGCCGCCGGCGCAGCGACTTTTCCGCCGTAATGTGCGATGGTTCGATCCGGATCGTGAATCACGCAAACCACCACCAGCTTAGGATTTTCATACGGCGCACAAGCCACAAAGCTGCTGTTGTATCGCGATTTGCTATATCCGTGCGGTTCGGCCAGATAGGCCGTGCCGGTCTTTCCCGAAACATTCCAGATTTTGCTTCGTTCTCCCTCGGCGGTGCCGCGAATCACCACGTCGCACAAAATCCGCCGCACTTCTGCGGCCGTGGCCGGATCGATCGCCTGTGGCAGCGAATCAAAATCCACGCGCTGCCGCCGCGACAAGATATTCCCCTGTGGATCGACGGTTCCAAGCAGCAGGCGCGGCGTCACAAGTTTTCCGCCGTTGGCATAGGCCGAAAACGCGCGGGCCAGTTGCAGCGGCGTCACCATCAGCTCATATCCCTGGGCCACGGATTCCGTGCTTTTGTGCGTCCATTTCTTCAGATCGAAAACTTTGCCTGGGCTTTCGCCAGGAAAATCAATTCCGGTTCGTTGGCCAAACCCAAAACCTGTCATCGCCTTATATAGCCGGGCGTTTCCCATGCGCTCGCTTAGCTGCGACATGAGAATGTTGCTGGAATGCACCAGGCCATCCCAGGTGCAGAGATTTCCATAATGCTCGACATCCGAAATCGCCCGCCCGTAGGGTGTGAACCACGTTCGTCCCGGGATTTGCCAAACCTCCGACTGCGTGGTCACGTGCCACATCATTGCCGGGCCGGCGAGGAATGGTTTGAAGGTCGATCCTGGTTCGTAGGGCGAAACGAGTGCGCTGTTCCGCCGCATGTCCGATGTCGAATCGCTGAGCGTCTGCGGATTGAACGTCGGATAATTCGCAAGGGCCAGTATATCTCCGGTGAAGGGGTCCATCGCGACGAACATGCCACTCTTGGCCTTCACATGCTCGACCGCATCGCGTAGTTCCTGCTCGGCTATGGTTTGCAGATTCGCGTCGATTGTCAGGACTAGATGATGCCCATGCTGCGGCGGCAGATAGTCCTCGGCCGCCACTCCGATCGGCCGGCGCTGCGCATCCTTGGTTTCCCGCGCAAATCCTGGTCGGCCTGAGAGCAGGGCGTTGTATTTCAATTCCAATCCATCGAGTCCGTTGCCGTCCGATCCGCAATCACCCAGCACGTGTGCGGCCAGTGATCCCATCGGATAACACCGCGCGCTTCCCGAACCGATTCCGACGCCGGGCAGATTCAGGGCTTCGACTTGTGCGACGGTCGAATCATCCAGATTCTCCGCGACCTTCACGAACCGGCTTGTCGCCCGATCCCCCAGCAACTTCGATAGCTCAAACGAATCCTTCCCGATAAGCGCCGCCAATCCATCCAGCGCCTGATCCATTTGGATCAAGCTTCGCCCATCCTCCTGAAACGAGTCCTGCATGAATTTCGGATCGACGAAGAGGCTGTGTGTTTGGATCGACCCGGCCATCAGGAGGCCGTTTCGGTCGTAAATGTCGCCGCGACGGGCGGCCAGCGTCAGAATCAGATGTTGTTGCCGATCCGCGCGCGAGATCGTTGCCTCGCGGCCGTAGGTCTGGAGATATGCCACCCGGCCAAGGAGCGCAATAAAGAGCGCAACGGTCAGCACCACGACAAGCCTGGCTCGGATATAAGAAAAGTAGGTCACGCGAAGTTCTCGGGTCCGATAATTCATCGGCGGATTCGCGCGAATCGCAACAAAAATAACGCGTCAGCCCCATTTAATTGCGGAATCCCCGTTACTGCTGTTTATTCCCCGGCCCCATCGGCGCTCGTCCGGCTGTTAATTTCAAATCCTGCCCCTTCGCCGCTGCCGCGACCGCATCTGGCGCAGTCGCAACCGCGATCGACAACTGCTGATTCCAAAGCTGTGCCTGGCTTGCTTCGAGCTGATTGTGGAGCTTGTCGGTCTGAAATGTCAGGTTTAAGTGCTGCTCGCGTAGTTCCAGCATCGCCACTGCCGTGGCTGTCCCGCAAAACAGGCACAGGAGAAGTTTCAGCATGTTACATCGAGTTGGCGGATGCCGTCGGCTTGCTTGGCAGCCGCAGCTTCATGCCCGGGATCACCGTGTCTTTGCCCTTGAGCAGCGACGCGTTTAATTCTTTGATCGCGGCAACAGCGGATGGATCGCCCAGTTCATCGTTGGCGATCTGCCAGAGGCTGTCCCCATCCTGAACTGTGTAAAAATATTCCCGGCCATTGGTGCGCCCGATCGTGGCCGGAGCCGGAATGACCGCTGGCGAGCTTGGAGCCATCGCCGTCTGTCTCGCACCCGGGATCACATAGCTCTGCCCGACAATCACCCGATCCGGGTCATCCTGAAGCGATGGATTCGCATCGACAATCGCCTGACGGTTCTCAACAGAACTTGATCCGAGAAACTTCGCTGCCATCCGCGAGACCGAATCGCCCGGCTGAGCTTTATATTTGCTCGGCCCGACAACCGCGACGGGGGGGGTGGAAGGATTGGATGATCCCGCATCTTCATTCCGGTTCGACCCATCCATATTCGCTGGAATCAGGGGCTCTCCATTGCGCTGCGCCAGATCCACCAGCGGCTTGGGGCCCGGCGTATCCGCGCCATGATCTTCCGGCGGCATGGCTGTTGCCTGCGTCCGTGAAACATCGCCCTGATAATTGCTCGTTGGGATCACCGGCGGCGCGGGCCGCGTCAGCTCATCGTGCGTCGGCACGGATTGCGTTGGGGAGACATCCGCCGGCTGCACCATCCGGATCGGCGGCTCGCCCGTTCCCGGAGAGTTCAACGCCTGGCGGACTGCCACGCCCGCATCCTCCAGCGCGGCCTGGGGCGGCTCTCCAGCCGAACGCATGTGGTCCGTCAGCAGAATCCCCATCACAATGATGAACGCCAGTCCCACCAGCAGGCTGATTTTCGTTTCTCGTGTCATGGCAACCTCTCAAATC